>NZ_VFOO01000001.1:311475-622951 GCF_006716115.1 Subtercola boreus
CAAGAACGAGTTGGCGGATGCCGACAGCTACGCGAGGTCGGCGAACTTCGACGACCCGCAGGAGCGGCTCTTCGTCGAGATCTTCCGGCAGTACACGCGGAGTCTCAGCGCGGCGAACGCCTTCGACTTCGACGACCTCATCGGCCAGACCGTCTACCTGTTCCGGGCGTTCCCGCACGTCGCGGCCACGTACCGGCGGCGGTTCCGGCACATTCTCGTCGACGAGTATCAGGACACGAACCACGCGCAGTACTCCCTCATCCGCGAGCTCACCCTCCCGGTCGAGGAGGAGCCGGGCTCCGACCAGCGCACAGCGTCGCTGCCGGGCGCCTCGCTGACGGTGGTCGGTGACTCCGACCAGTCGATCTACGCGTTCCGCGGGGCCGACATCCGCAACATCGTGGAATTCGAGCGCGACTTCTCCGGGGCCAAGGTCATCCTGCTGGAGCAGAACTACCGGTCGACCCAGAACATCCTGTCCGCCGCCAATGCTGTCATCTCGAACAACTTCGACCGGAAAGACAAGAAGCTCTGGACCGACGTCGGCAACGGCGAGAAGATCGTCGGGTTCACGGGCTACAGCGGGCACGACGAGGCCCAGTTCGTGGCCGACGAGGTGACGAAGCTGCACGAGCAGGGCACGCCGTACAAAGACGTGGCGGTGTTCTACCGCACCAACGCGCAGACGCGTGCCCTCGAAGAGATCCTGATCAGGTCGGCTGTTCCCTACCGGGTGCTCGGCGGTACCCGCTTCTACGAGCGGGCCGAGATCAAGGATGTTCTCGCCTACCTGATCGCTGTCGCCAACCCGTTCGACGCCATGGCGCTCCGGCGCATCCTGAACACTCCGAAGCGTGGAATCGGGCCGGCGACAGAGACCGCGCTGGGCGTCTTCGCCCAGACCAACGAGATCACCTACCGTGAGGCGATGCGTCGTGCGCCCGAGCTGGGCCTCGGGCCCAAGGTCACGGGAGCGATCGTCGATCTCGCGAAGATGCTCGACGAGGCGACCCTGCTGCTCGATCCCGATCAGCCTGCCGACGACGGTTCGGTGGGTGCCACAGGATCGGTCGCCGAGGTGCTCACCATGCTGCTCGACCGGAGCGGGTACGTGACGGCCCTCCGGGCCGGCCGTGACCCCCAGGACGAGGCTCGGGCCGAGAACGTCGAGGAGCTCGTCGCGGTGACGCGGGAGTTCCAGAAGAACAACCCCGGTGGCACGCTCGTCGACTTCCTCACCGAGGTGTCGCTGGTGGCGGCGGCGGATGAACTCGACGACTCGAGCGGAACGGTGTCGCTGATGACACTGCACACGGCCAAAGGACTGGAGTACGAGGCGGTGTTCCTGACCGGTGTCGAAGAGGACCTGCTGCCGCACCGGATGGCCGCGACCGAACCGGGTGGCCCGGCCGAGGAGAGGCGACTCTTCTATGTGGGCATCACGCGCGCCCGCAAGCGGCTGTACCTCTCGCTGGCGATGACGCGGGCGCAGTTCGGCGAGACCGCGGTGGCGATGCCGAGCCGGTACCTGCAGGAGATCCCGGCCGAGCTCATCGACTGGCGGCAGTCGCCGGGCATGGCGACGTCGCGCGGTGGTACGCAGCCCCGCGCGCTGAACGCCTCGCGGCCGGGTGGCGGCTTCAACAGCCGGAGTGCGGTGCGGGCCAGCGACTCCCTGTCCTTCCGTGACGCGGATGCGGCCGCTTCGCGGCCGAAGGCGGAGTGGCCGAACCGGGTCACGGCCCAGGTCCGTGACAACGGCAACCTCGAACTGCAGGCCGGCGACCGGATCCGGCACGTCGACTTCGGTGAGGGCCGGGTGAACGCCGTGACCGGTGAGGGCACCAAGCGGGTGGCTCACGTTCAGTTCGATTCCGCCGGTGCGAAGAAGCTGCTGATCAAGATCGCGCCCATCGAGAAACTCTGACAGCAGCGGCCGGTGGCTGCACGTCGGCACGGTCGGCGTCAGAGTGAAGCGCGGAGTGCTTTCAGGTAGCGGTCGCGCGGCAGCTGTCGGAGACGCCGGGGCAGGCGCGGGTAGATGATCGCTGCTACCCGGAACAGCCGGTCGAAGCGGCGCTGGGAACGGGAACTCCACGGCAGCACGAAGGCCCGGCGGAGGTCGTCGTCGAGCAGCCCGGTGGTGACCAGCCGCACCAGGGGCATCGCAGCCCTCAGCCAGAGCGGTGCGGTGCGCGGGTGGAGCAGGTCGTGCGCCACTCGGCGGGCGGGATCGGTGACCCGGAGCTCGCTCACCGCGGTCATCCAATAGGCGCGGAACGCCGTGAGGTCGGCCGGCCACATTCCCGCCGGCATCTGCAGCGCCGATCCCAGCACTCCGTATCGTTGGTAGACCACTTCGGCATCTTCCGGAGCCAGCGGTCCGAATGTCTTCTCGTAGACGGTGAGCGCAGTCTGGTAGAGCGTCGCCGCCACCCACAGTTGTGCTCGGGAGTCGAACGCGTTGTAGGAGTTGCCCGGCCGTTCGCCGGGCTCACCCGGGCGACTCACGACGGGGGCGTGGGCTCGATTCACCCGAGCGACGACCGCCGCAAGCTCCGCAGGGCTGGCGAACACTGTTGCATACGCGTAGGTCACGGTGTTCGCCAGCCGCTCGAGTGGCCGGTTCGCGAAGTCGCTGTGGGCCGCAACTCCGTACCCGACCGCTGGGTTGGCGATCTGCATCAGGATGGCCCTCCCACCGCCGGCCAGAAGCACTGCCTCGGCCGCAAGGTTCGTGAAGACGGTGTAGGGGGAGCGGCTCATGTCTGAAGACTACGTGCGCCGTCTGCGTGTCCTCCGGAGGAGAACGGATCCGAGAGCTGTCGCACCGAGGGCCAACGCCGTCGATCCCGCAACCAGCCATGGGGCACTGGCCTCGAGGTCGCGGCCAGTCGATGCCAGAACCGACCCGCCGCCAGCGGCGGTTGTCGTGGTGACCTGGCTTCCGGGCGTCGGGGGCGGAGTCGGGGTCGGGGTCGGGGGCGGTGTGGCAGCAGGCGTCGGTATCGGTGTCTCTGTCGCCGCCGGCGGTGTGGGGGGAGGAGGCGGAGTGAGCGCATGTGTCGTTTCGTCTGCAGCACCGAACGGGGAGGCCCAGGCGAGGATTCTGTCACCGCCGTGCGCCGTGGATGTGTCGGCGGGGTCGATCGTCTCGGTCCAGACGTAGTAGCCCTCGGCGGGGAGGACGCAGTCCGGAGTCCTGTACAGTCCGGGGCCGTTCTCGGCAAGCACCTTCACGGTACAGACGGCAACGGCTCCCGGTGGCACTACGTCCTGTCGCGCCGGCCTCTCGGCGAAGGGCCCCCAGAGCGTGCTGCGAACGGTGACCGGCACGGGCTGCAGCGCTCCCTCGGAATCTCGGTAGACGCCCCATTCCGACAGGGTGGCCGTCGCGAGCCCGGCCTCCTCCGGCGCCCCGACTTCGTCCGCCTCGGCGGAGAGCTTCGGCCGGGGCGCGAGCTTCAGCTCCAGCGAGTCGGTGAGGTGCGCGCCGACCACGGCTTCGGACGAGCTCGTCTGCGTCTGCACGGCCGGGGCGAAAGGCAGCGGCGAGATGTCCCCGCCATGGGCGTGTGCTGCTGCCGACATCCCTCCTGGAGGGGGAACGAGGAGACTCTGGATGCCGGGACGGGAGCGCGCCACGTAGAAGGCGTCGCCGTACGGCAGATCCGTGTAGGCGACGTCTGCGGTCACGTCGCTGAGAGCGGTGCCGTCTGAGGGGATGACGGTCGAGGTCTCGCCGTTGCCCACTTGGTGCACCGAGGAGCCGTCGGCGAAGGTCGCGCCCTTCAGGGTCAGGGTTCCGGTGCGCCTGCCGGAGGGTTCCTTGGTGGGTCCGCCGCTCAGGTAGTCGACGATGAGGTCGCTCCTGACGGTGCCGGTGCTCCCCCCGGGCAGTGTCAGAGCCAGCCGGGCGGAGACCCCGCGTGAGGCGCCGAGCGGAGCATCCATGATCTCGCGCATGGACACCGCCCGCGCCAGGACGGTGGAGGCGGCATCATTGGCCCGCTGTGCGTACCACGCCATGTCATGAGAGCCGAGGCCCGTGATCGCCCAGGTCGCGAGCTGCGCCGCAGCAGTGACGTTGGGGCCTTCCCCCGACGTCCATTTGCGGCTGATGTACGCGAGGCGTGCTGCGTCGTCGGCGGAGACCCAGCCGAGGTTCGTGCCGAGCTGGTATTCGGTATCCGAGCCCTCCGGCGGTGCGTACTGAACTTGGAGGCAGAGCCCGAGGTTGCCGTCGGCGAGGCGGTGCGAGCCGATCCACGAGCGACCGTCTGCTGCCCACAGGTGGCCGAAACCGTGGCTGACGACGGGAAGAGCGCTCGCAGTGCTGCCGAGGAAGAGCGAGCCGCAGAGTGCAAGGAGAGCCGCCAGCACGGCGGAGAGAGTGACGAGATGTTTGCGTTGAGGGGTGTTCATGCGGCAAGACTGACGGGCTGCGCCCCACCTGAAGACGCCCGCCCAGCAATCTGTGGAGAGAGCGCCAAATCGCGGGTCTGTGGAGGGGTAGGCTTTGAGACGGTCTAGATGTCTCGATCTCAAGACACATTGAACTGGGCATCCGGCTATCGTTTTTCGACAGAAACCAGGCAACGCGTGCGTGGCGGGAGCCACCATGCTGATGGGATGAGCAAGCGTGGATCTATTTGAATATCAGGCTCGGGACCTCTTCGAGAGCTACGGCGTTCCCGTGCTCCCGGGCATCATCGCAGACACGCCCGAAGAGGTGCGTGCGGCGGCTGAGAAGCTCGGCGGCGTCACCGTCGTCAAGGCGCAGGTGAAGGTCGGCGGCCGCGGAAAGGCCGGCGGCGTCAAGGTCGCCAAGAACCCCGACGAGGCAGAAGAGGCCGCGAAGTCGATCCTCGGCCTCGACATCAAGGGTCACACCGTCAAGCGCGTCATGGTCGCCGGCGGAGCCCGCATCAAGAGCGAGTACTACTTCTCTGTGCTGCTCGACCGGGCCAACCGCTCCTACCTCAGCCTGTCGAGCTTCGAGGGCGGAATGGAGATCGAGGAGCTCGCGGTCGAGCGTCCCGAGGCTCTCGCCCGCATCGAGGTCGACCCGCTGCAGGGTGTCGACCTGGCCAAGGCCACCGAGATCGCGATCGCCGCGAAATTCCCCGCCGACATCGTCGACAAGGTCGCCCCGGTCTTCGTGAAGCTGTACGAGGTCTACAAGGGCGAAGACGCCACGCTGGTCGAGGTCAACCCGCTGGTGCTCACCGAGGAGGGCGACATCGTCGCGCTCGACGGCAAGGTCTCGCTCGACGAGAACGCTGACTTCCGTCACCCGAACCACGAAGCGCTCGTCGACCAGGATGCCGAAGACCCGCTCGAGGCGAAGGCCAAGAAGCTCGGGCTGAACTACGTCAAGCTCGACGGCGAGGTCGGTGTCATCGGAAACGGTGCAGGACTCGTCATGTCGACCCTCGACGTCGTCAGCTACGCGGGCGAGAACTTCACGGGTGTGAAGCCGGCCAACTTCCTCGACATCGGTGGCGGAGCATCCGCTGAGGTGATGGCCAACGGCCTCGACGTGATCCTCGGCGACCCGCAGGTGAAGAGCGTGTTCGTCAACGTCTTCGGCGGCATCACCGCGTGCGACGCCGTCGCGAACGGCATCGTCAAGGCTCTCGAGATCCTCGGCGACGCCGCCACCAAGCCCCTCGTCGTGCGCCTCGACGGAAACAAGGTCGAGGAGGGTCGCCAGATCCTGCGCGACGCCGCGAACCCGCTCGTCTCGCTGGCGGACACCATGGACGAAGGCGCCGCCAAGGCCGCCGAACTGGCTTCGAAGTAAAGGGAACAGAACAAGAATGTCGATCTTCCTCAACAAAGACTCCAAGGTCATCGTGCAGGGCATCACCGGCGGTGAGGGCACCAAGCACACCGCCCTCATGCTGAAGGCCGGCACGAAGGTCGTCGGCGGCGTGAACGCGCGCAAGGCCGGCACCACGGTCGAGCACGACGGCGGCGTCTCGCTTCCCGTGTTCGGCACCGTCTCCGAGGCCATCGCCGAGACCGGCGCGGATGTCTCGATCGTGTTCGTTCCGCCGGCGTTCGCCAAAGACGCGGTACTCGAAGCCGTCGAGGCCGAGATTCCGCTCGTCGTCGTGATCACCGAGGGCATTCCGATCCAGGACTCGGCCGAGTTCTGGGCGACCGCGAAGGCCAAGGGCGGCAAGACCCGCATCATCGGCCCGAACTGCCCCGGCATCATCACGCCCGGCGAGTCGCTCGTCGGCATCACTCCGGCCACGATCACCGGCAAGGGCCCGATCGGCCTGGTCTCGAAGTCGGGCACGCTGACCTACCAGATGATGTACGAGCTGCGGGATCTCGGTTTCTCGACCGCGATCGGCATCGGCGGCGACCCCATCATCGGCACCACGCACATCGATGCACTCGCCGCATTCGAGGCCGACCCCGAGACCAAGGCGATCGTCATGATCGGCGAGATCGGTGGAGACGCCGAGGAGCGCGCTGCCGACTACATCAAGGCGCACGTGACGAAGCCGGTCGTCGGCTACGTCGCCGGCTTCACCGCCCCTGAGGGCAAGACGATGGGGCACGCCGGCGCGATCGTCTCCTCCGGTGCAGGCACGGCCGATGGCAAGAAGCTGGCCCTCGAGGCCGCCGGCGTCAAGGTCGGCAAGACGCCGAGCGAGACCGCTGCGCTGCTGCGCGAGGTCTACGCGGCACTCTAGCCACGCGACATCCGAGGGGCCCGTCACCATCCGTGGTGGCGGGCCCCTTTTCTGTGCAACGGTATAAGATAACTTATAGATGAGGAGAAAACAGCTATGTCGAATTCGCTGACGAGTCTTGTGACGGCGCAGGTGCGACGGGATCGCGCTGCTTCACAATTCACCCAACGGCTCATGGAGACGTTCGAGTCAGGTGTGTCCCAAGGCCGCATTGCGAGGGCCATCGGAGTGACGCAGCCTGCGGTGTCGCAGATGATCGCTGCTGAACGGGCGCGCCGGATGACCGTGCGAGGCCCGATTGGTATGCGAGTCGAGCGTCATCGTGTCGAGTTGCTCGACGTCGCTCGGGCGCACGACGCCCGTCACCTGCGTGTCTTCGGATCGGTCGCGGCCGGCCTGGACACGGAGGCGAGCGATCTTGACCTCCTGGTGAGTCTCCCGCGTTCGGCCGGAATGCTGGCCGTTGCATCTCTCGGCGATGATCTGGCGGAGGTGCTCGGGGCACCGGTCGACATTGTCGCTGAGCACATGGTGAAGCTCGACCATCTGGCCTCACTGAAGCGCCGCTCGGTTCCTCTGTGAGCCCGGCCACATGAGACGCACAGACAGAGAGTGCCTACAGGACGCGCTCGATCATCTGACCGTGCTGCAGGCTCATCTCGCAGAGAGCGATCGAGACGACCAGATGGTCATGGATGCTGCAGCACTGCGTCTGTCTGCTGCGATCGACTCTGTCGCACTCGTTTCCGAAGAGACGAGAAAGGGTGCAATCGACGGATCGTCTTGGCGCCTCATCAAGAGCATGCGGAATCGCATTGTTCACGCGTATGGGTTCATGGACCCGGCGGTTCTGCGCGCGACGTTCGATGACGACATCGGCGGGTTCGAGCGGGACGTCAGACGCTTACTCGAAACACTTCGGATCGGGTAGCGCCGCGAGGCGCGACGGATGGCTGGGCATCCGTCCGTTACGTTTAAGCAGCCGAACGGGAGGGAGCCTGACGCGTGACGGATGAGCCGAAGCCGACCACACCCGAGCCGACCACACCCGAGACGACCACACCCGAGACGACCTACCCCGCACAGCCTGTGCGCCCTCTGACACGGTGGGAGAGCATCCGCCACCGGATCGTCACCCCGCCGGCCATCTACGGCACCCTGCTGGCCGCCGCCCTGATCGGCACGGCCGAAGACGGCGAATCCGACTTCGACATCCTCACCACCGTGGTGCCGACGCTTCTGGTGTTCTGGCTTGCTCACATCTTCGCCGAGGGGATCGCGCACTACGGCAGGCATGGCCAGCAGCGCGTCACGATGCGGGAGGCGCTGCGTTTCAGCGTCGGTTTCTCCTCGGGGCTGCTCTACGGCGGCATCGTGCCCTGCGGACTCCTCGTGCTCGGAGCCGTCGGCATCATGGGGGAGGCGGAAGCCTACGGTTTCTCCCTGCTCGCACCCGTCGTGCTGCTCGGCGCTCTCGGCTGGTTTGCGCTGGCCGACCGCGGCGCGCGCTGGCCGGGCAAGCTCGGTGCCGCGCTGGTGACGGGGCTGCTCGGTGTCGTCGTGATCGTGCTCAAGATCGCCTTCCATTAGAGAGTGTGCCGAAACACCCGATGAACCGCCCCACCACCGCCCTGCTCGCCGCGCTCGACGCGCTCATCGCCGTCGCGATCGGTATCGGCATCCCGCTCGTCATGCTCACGATCCTCTGGGCGACCCAGTTCGACCTCAGTATCGACTGGACGGTGTTCTGGCGCGCCTCCGCAGACCTGTGGATGCTCGGCAACGGTGTCGATCTGCAGGTCGCCCTCGACCCGGCGCTCGCGGCCCGGCTGGCCCTCGACGGCGCGGCGACGCCGTTCGAGGTGGGCATCGCGCCGCTCGGCTTCGCGGTGCTGACCGTGTTCCTCGGCCGTCGGTCGGGGCTCCGGCTCGGTTTCTCGCCGCACCCCGTTCTCGGGCTGGCCGTCGGCGTGGTCACGGTCGCGGCGCTCGGCGCGCTGGCCTGGCTCAGCGCCCAGACCCCGGGTGCCGTGCCGTCGTTCCGGCAGGCGGTGCTTTTCGTGCCCGCGGTCTACGGCATCGGTGTGGTCGTGGGAGCGGCGGGGAGCCTCGCGCGCCAGCAGAGCCCGGTCGCGGGGTGGTTCCTCCGTCTGTGGGAACGGTTGTCAGCCGTGGCGCGGCCGTTCGTCGCCGTGGCTCTTCGCGGCGGCGCCATCGTCGCCGCCGCCCTGATCGCGCTCGGTGCCCTGGCGACGGCTGCGGGCCTCGTGGTGCACTACTCGAACGTGATCTCGCTCTATGAATCCCTCGGATCGGGGATCGGCGGGGGAGCAGCGCTCACGCTCGGCCAGCTCGCCCTGCTGCCGAACGCCGTCGTGTGGGCCGCGAGCTGGTTCGTCGGCCCCGGTTTTGCACTCGGCGCGGGGTCGTCGATCTCCCCGCTCGGCACCGAGGTGGGCCTGCTGCCGTCACTGCCGCTGTTCGGAGCGCTGCCGCAGTCCTCTCCTCTCGGTTACGCCGTGCTCGTGCTGCCGGTCGCGATCGGGTTCGTCGTCGCCGTCGCGCTGCGGCCTCGGCTGGTCGCCTCCGAGGCGGGTGCCGGCGGGGCGGGTGCCGGCGGGGCGCCTCTCTCCGCCGGAGCCTCGGCGGCACGGATGATCGGCACAGGTTTCGGCATCGGGTTCGTGGCGGCGAGCATCCTCGCCCTGCTCGCGCTCTGGTCGGGCGGCGCTGCGGGCCCCGGGCGCCTCGCGGTCGTCGGCCCCGATCCCGGAGCGGTCTGGCTCTGGTCGTTCCTCGTGTTCGGCATCCCCGCCTCGATCGGACTGCTCGCGAGCGGCGTGCGACTCCCGGCGCTACGGTCCGGGCGGCCAGGGCGCCCAGCACGCCCAGCAAGCTCAGCACGCCCAGCAGGCCCAGCACGCCCAGCAGGCCCAGCGCGCCCCGCGCCAGAGTCGAGCGGCACGCCGCTGCGTTAGTCTGTCTGAGTGCTGTCGATTGTCGTTCTGATCTCCGGCGGGGGCTCGAACCTCCGCGCACTGCTCGAAGCGACGGCCGACGGCGCTTTCCCCGCACGCATCGTGGCGGTCGGCGCCGACACCGAGGCGCCGGGCCTCGACCACGCTGAGCAGTTCGGCGTCCCCTCTTTCACTGTCTTCCCCTCGGGCTTTCCGAACCGCGGGGACTGGGGCGACGAGCTGCTGGCCCAGATCCAGCAGTGGTCGCCCGACCTGGTGGTCTGCGCGGGATTCATGCGCATCCTGCCCCCGCGGGTCGTGGCGGCCCTGTCGCCGAACCTCATCAACACGCACCCAGCCCTGCTGCCGCTGTTCCCGGGCGCTCACGCGGTTCGGGATGCCCTGGCCGCCGGTGCCCGTGAAACAGGCGTCACCGTGCACATCGTCGACGAGGGTGTCGACACCGGGCCCACGCTGGTGCAGCGCACCGTGCCGGTGCTGCCGGGTGACACGGAGCACGTGCTCCAGGAGCGCATCAAGACCATCGAGCGCGACCTGCTGGTGCAGACCGTTCTCGACATCGCCACCGGGCGGACCGATCTGGCCGCCATCCACCAGAGCAACAGGAGTGCAACGACACCATGAGCGGCCCACGCCACGACCCCGCCCTCTTCCACCACCGCGACCTCATCGAGATCAGGCGAGCGCTGGTCTCGGTCAGCGACAAGTCGGGACTGCTCGACCTCGCTGCGGCCCTGAGCGCCGCCGACGTCGAGATCGTCTCGACCGGTTCGACGGCGAAGACGATCGCCGGAGCGGGTTTCGCCGTCACCGAGGTCTCCTCGATCACCGGTTTCCCCGAGTCGCTCGACGGCCGCGTGAAGACCCTCCACCCGTCGGTGCACGCGGGCATCCTCGCCGACCTGAGGCTCGAGTCGCACATCGCACAGCTGCAGGAGCTCGAGATCCAGGCCTTCCAGCTCGTCGTTGTGAACCTGTACCCGTTCAGCGAGACGGTCGCGAGCGGTGCCGCGCCCGACGACGTGATCGAGCAGATCGACATCGGCGGCCCGGCCCTGGTGCGGGCATCCGCCAAGAACCACGCCAACGTGGCCATCGCGGTGTCGCCGAACACCTACCCGCAGATCATCGAGGCGCTCACCACAGGCGGCACCTCGCTCGAGACCCGCCGCAACCTCGCAGCGACCGCCTTCGCTCACACCGCCGCCTACGACACCGGTGTCGCGACCTGGTTCGCGGCCCAGCTCGGTGCCAGTGCGCTCCCGTCCGACGGCGTGTTCGACCCGGCCGCCCCGCTGCCCGAGAGTGGCTTCCCGAAGCTCGTCGAGCGGAGCGTCGCGCTGGCGCACACCCTGCGCTACGGCGAGAACTCGCACCAGCGGGCCGCGCTCTACCTCGAACCTCAGGGTCACGGCATCGCCCAGGCCGAGCAGCTGAACGGCAAGGAGATGTCGTACAACAACTTCGTCGACGCCGATGCGGCCGTGCGAGCCGCGTGGGACTTCGCCGAGCCGGCCGTCGCGATCGTCAAGCACGCGAACCCCTGCGGGATCGCGGTGTCGTCGTCGACCGCGCTCGACCCGATCGCCTCCGCGCACCTCCGCGCGCACGAGTGCGATCCCGTGTCGGCGTTCGGCGGCGTCATCGCCGCGAACCGCACCGTCACGCTCGGCATGGCCGAGACGGTGAAGGAGATCTTCACCGAGGTGCTGGTCGCACCCGACTTCGAACCGGATGCCCTGAAGCTCCTCCAGACGAAGAAGAACCTCCGCATCCTCCGCCTGCCTGCCGAGTACGCGCGCCCGGCCGTGGAGCTCAAGCAGATCAGCGGCGGCGTGCTGATGCAGACCTCGGACGGCTTCCCCGACTACACCACCGACGCCTGGCAGCTCGTCTCCGGCGAGCCCGCCGATGCAGACACCCTGGCAGACCTCGTCTTCGCCTGGAAGGCCTGCCGTTCGGTCAAGTCGAACGCGATCCTGCTGGCGCAGAACGGTGCCTCGGTCGGTGTCGGCATGGGCCAGGTCAACCGCGTCGACTCCTGCCACCTGGCCGTGAGCCGGGCGGGTGCCCGAGCGGCCGGATCCGTCGCCGCCAGCGACGCGTTCTTCCCGTTCGCCGACGGACTCCAGGTGCTCCTCGACGCGGGCGTGCGCGCGGTCGTGCAGCCGGGCGGGTCGGTGCGCGACGCCGAGGTCATCGAGGCAGCCCAGAACGCAGGTGTCACGATGTACGTCACCGGGGAGCGGCACTTCTTCCACTGAGGTTCGGCCGGGCGGGAGCCGCTAGGGTCGGAGGCATGCCTCAGCACTCCACCCCGCCGCTCGTCGGCGTCCGCCCGCTCCTCGCCGCCGCCCTCACGGCGGTGGTCGTCGCCGCGGTCGCCCACCTCGTCGTTCTGCTCGCGTTCTTCATGGTGCAGGGCTTCAAGCCCGAGTTCTTCGGCACCGCCAACGCGTTCTTCCTGCCCCAGACGCTCTTCACGCTCGTGTTCGTCGCCATCCTCGCCGCTGTGGGCGGGTACGGCACCCGCTACCTCGCCCTGGTCAGCGGGCTGGTCGCTGCGCTGTTCGGCGCCCTGGTCGGCACAGCCGTTCCGCTCCTCGTGGCGGGCCAGACCCTCGACGGCGAGGTGATCGCGTACCTCGTGGGAACCCTTGTCGGCATCAACCTGGTGTTCGTTCTGGCGGTCATCCTCGCCTCGGCCACCGTGGGCCGGCGCGTCTACGCGGGTGTCGTCTTCGGTGCTCCGGATGCCCGGGGTGCGCTCGCCGAGCGCAGGGTCGCGATCATCCGGAGGCCGGCGGCCACCCTCGCCGACGGGCATGTCACGCACATCGAGAAGAGCCCGATCGACCTCGACCTGGCCGACGAGCAGTGGGAGTCCTACGTCAACGTGCTGGAGAAGGCCGGTTGGACGACGATCGAGGTCGACCAGGCCGACGACCTCGCCGACTCGGTCTTCGTGGAGGACGCGGTCATCATCTTCGGCGACGTCGCCATGATCACGAGCCCCGGCAGCGAGCACCGGATCGCCGAGACCGAGGCCGTCGAGGTGACGGTTCGGGAGCTCGGCCTGCAGGTCGCCCACATCGTCTCCCCGGGAACGCTCGACGGCGGTGACGTGCTGAAGGTCGGCAGAACGGTCTACGTGGGCCGGAGCGGCCGCACGAACGCCGAGGGCATCCACCAGCTCCGTCACATCGTCTCCGCCCTGGGCTACACGGTCGTGGCCGTTCCGCTCACGAAGGTGTTGCACCTGAAGAGTGCCGTCACGGCACTGCCCGACGGCACCGTGATCGGCTACCTGCCGCTGGTCGACGATCCGAAGATCTTCGACCGGTTCCTCAGCATGCCGGAGGAGGGCGGCGCCCACGTCGTGAAGCTCAGCGACGACACCGTGCTGATGGCCGCTTCGGCACCGGAGTCGGCCCAGCTCATCGAGAACCTCGGCTACCGGGTCATCTCGGTCGACATCAGCGAGTACGAGAAGCTCGAGGGCTGCGTGACCTGCCTGTCGGTGCGGGTGAGGTAACGGTGCGGTAGCACTCTGCTGACATAGCGGTGCGGGTGAGGTGACTCGTGGGGTAGGCTGTGAGGCTGCCTGAAAACACCTCACAAGGGATTCCATACTCATGCCTGCCCCAGAAGAGCAGTCGACGTTGCGCACGCTCGCCCGACTGTACGTCTATGCGAAACCGGCGATGCCGCGCATCTACACGGCCATCGGCGTCTCGCTGCTGGCGAGCCTCGTGTCGCTCGCGATCCCGCAGGTGCTGCAGGTACTGATCGACGGCCCGCTCGCCGACGGCGATTCGTCCCAGATCTGGCCCGTCGTGCTGGTGATCCTCGCCCTCGGGGTGTTCGAGGCGCTGCTGATCGCCCTCCGCCGGGTGCTGGTGCTGACCCCCGGAACGCATGTCGAGGCGCGCATGCGCAACAGCCTCTACAACCATCTGCAGGAGCTGCCGGTGGAGTTCCACGACCGCTGGCCGAGTGGGCAGCTCCTCTCGCGCGCGGTCAGCGACCTCAACCTGATCCGGCGCTGGCTCTCCTTCGGCGTGGTCATCATGGTGGTCAACGTGGTGACGATCTTCATCGGTTTCGCGATCCTGATCAGCCTGAACTGGGTACTGGGGCTGATCTTCGCCGTGGCCTCGATCCCTGTGCTGGCCTACAGCTACGTCTTCGAGGGCAAGTACTCCGACGCCGCCCGCCGCAGCCAGGACCAGGTCGGCGACCTCGCGACCAGCGTCGAGGAGTCGGTGCACGGCATCCGCGTGCTGAAGGCCTTCGGGCGCGGCCCGTTCGCTCTGAAGAAGTTCGAACGCCAGGCCGAGAAGCTCCGGGGCACCGAGATCGAGAAGGCGAAGGCCGTCGCGAACATCTGGTTGTGGTTGCTGCTGGTTCCGGATGTCGCGTTCGCGGTCTGCCTCGTCGTGGGCGTGTGGCTCGCCGCCGACGGCCAGGCCACGGTCGGCGACCTGGTGGCCTTCTTCGCCACGGCGACCGTGCTGCTGTTCCCGGTGGAGTCGATGGGCTACTTCCTCGCGATGACCTTCGACGCCCGCACCGCCACCGCGCGGTTCTTCGACGTGCTCGACTCAGAGAACACGATCGTCGACCCTGATGTGCTGCAGGGCATCCGGTCGCCCCGCGGGCAGCTGAGCTTCGACGACGTGCACTTCCGCTACCAGGATGCGCCGGCGACCCACGACGACCTGCTCGACGGCATCGACCTCGTGATCGAACCGGGGGAGACGATGGCCCTGGTGGGCCTCACCGGGTCGGGCAAGAGCACGCTGACCGCCCTGACCACACGGCTCTACGACGTGACAGGGGGGCGTGTGCTGCTCGATGGCATCGACATCCGCGACCTGCCCCGCGACGCCGTACGCACCGAGATCGCGATGGCCTTCGAAGACGCCACGCTGTTCAGTGCCTCGGTGCGGGAGAACGTCGTGCTCGGCCGGCCCGACGCCACCGACGCGGAGGTCGACGAGGCCCTCTCGATCGCCCAGGCCGGTTTTGTGCACGACCTGCCCGACGGCCTCGCGACCCGGGTCGGCGAGGAGGGCCTCAGCCTCTCGGGCGGCCAGCGGCAGCGTCTCGCGCTCGCCCGGGCCGTCGCCGCGAAGCCCCGGGTGCTGGTTCTGGATGATCCGCTCTCCGCCCTCGACGTCGACACCGAGGCGCTGGTCGAGGCAGCGCTCCGCAAGGTGCTCGCCTCGACCACCGCCCTCATCGTCGCGCACCGGCCGTCGACGGTGGCGCTCGCCGACCGCGTGGCGCTGCTGCAGAACGGCCGTGTGACCGCGGTCGGCACACATTCCGAACTACTGGCCGGCAACGACCACTACCGCTACGTGATCTCGAGTTTCGACGATGAGGAGGTGACCGCATGAGCGAGACGACCGTGACCGGCGTCGAGGGGGAGGAGCGGAACGACTTCACCCGCGCCGAGAGCCGGCAGATCCGGAAGCGATCCACGGCCCTGCTCGGCTCGCTGCTCCGGCCCGAGCGGTCGAAGCTCGTGGTCGGCCTGATCGTCGTGATCGTCAGCACCGCCGCCCAGGTGGCGGGGCCGGCGCTGATCGCCTACGGCATCGACACCGGGCTGCCGGCTCTGCTGAACCGCGACTGGATCCCGATCGCCTCCGTGGGTGTGATCTACCTCATCACGGGTGTCGTCGGTGCGGTGCTGATCTCGTGGTTCACGGTGCTCACCGCCCGGATCTCGCAGGCCATCCTGCTCGACCTCCGGAAGCGCGTGTTCCTGCAGACCCAGCGGCTGAGCCTCGAGTTCCACGAGACCTACACCTCGGGGCGCATCATCTCGCGGCAGACGAGCGACCTCGACTCGATCAGGGAACTGCTCGACTCGGGCATCAACCAGCTCGTGCAGGGGCTGCTCTACATGTTCTTCATCGGCATCGCGCTGTTCTCGCTCGATGTGGCGAGCGGGCTGATCCTCGTCGTGTCGCTGGTGCCGCTGCTCATCCTGACGCGCTGGTTCCAGCTGCGCTCGCAGCGACTGTTCCGCACGACGCGTACGGCGTCGGCGAAGCTGATCGTCAAGTTCGTGGAGACGATGACGGGCATCCGCGCCGTCAAGGCGTTCCGCACGGAGAAGAGCAACCGGGCCGAATTCGGTGGGCTGGTCGAGGAGTACCGCGTCTCCAATGCCAGGGTGATCCGGCTGTTCGGCATCTTCGACCCCGGGCTGGTTCTCATCGGCAACGTGACCGTCGCCGTCGTGCTGCTCGTCGGCGCGTTCCGCGTGGTCGAGGGGCAGGTCGCCATCGGTGTGCTGCTCGCCGCCGTGCTCTACACCCGGCGCTTCTTCGACCCGATGGAGGAGATGGCGATGTTCTACAACTCCTACCAGTCCGCGGCCGCGGCACTCGAGAAGATCTCCGGGGTGCTGGAGGAGGAGCTGAGCGTGCCCGACCCGGTGAAGCCCGTCGACCTGTGGGAGGCGAAGGGCGGCATCACGTTCGACGACGTCGAGTTCTCCTACCAGAACGGCCGTGTTGTGCTGCCCGAGTTCAGCCTCGACGTGCCGGCAGGCCAGACGATCGCCCTGGTGGGCTCCACCGGAGCGGGGAAGTCGACGCTGGCAAAGCTGATCTCGCGGTTCTACGACCCCACGACCGGGCAGGTCACACTCGACGGTATCGACCTCCGGCGTCTCCACCCCAAAGATCTGCGGCGCGCGATCGTGATGGTCACCCAGGAGGCGTACCTCTTCTCCGGAACGGTCGCCGACAACATCGCGATCGGCAAGCCGGGGGCCTCCCGCGAGGAGATCGTCGGGGCGGCGAAGGCGGTGGGCGCCCACGCCTTCATCGAGAGCCTGCCTGACGGCTATGACACCGACGTGAACAAGCGCGGCGGACGGGTCTCGGCCGGCCAGCGCCAGCTCGTCTCGTTCGCGCGCGCGTTCCTGGCCGACCCCGCCGTGCTCATCCTCGACGAGGCGACGGCGTCACTCGACATCCCGAGCGAACGCCAGGTTCAGGATGCCCTGCAGACCCTGCTCGCCGACCGCACGGCCATCATCATCGCGCACCGGCTGTCGACCGTGGCGATCGCCGACCGGGTGCTCGTGATGGAGCACGGCGTGATCATCGAAGACGGAACGCCCGCCGACCTCATCGGCGGTACGGGGCGGTTCGCCCAGCTGCACGCCTCGTGGCGGGAGTCGCTGGTCTGAGCTGTGGCTCACGCCCGCGGCGAGGACGGGTACGGCTCGCGCCGAGGCTCCACCGATCCGAGGGTGGGGCTACGGCGTCCAGGCGTAGTACTTGCCGTCCTGGCCGAACAGGTGCCAGGCTCCGGCGCAGACCACGCCGACCCCGTCGTTCAGCTTCTGCGGCCACCAGGTCTCGGAGAGCTGGTTCGTCAGCGCACCGGTACTCTGGGCCTGGTCGACCTCGGGGTCGGAGGCTGCGTCGCAGCCGGTGAACACCGGGGCGGTCGCTGCGGGCGAGAACATCAGGATGCTCGCACCGTGCGTCTGGTCGGTCTTCACCCGGATGAAGGTGGCGTCTGCCGGGACCCACGCCGGGATCGCGACCGACGAGTCTGCACCGGCCGCGTCAGCGGTGGTCGCATAGATCGCCGAGGCGAAGGGGGGCGAGATCACGTTGGCAACGCCGCAGCCCGAGAGCAGGGAAACGCTCACGGCAACCACCGGCAGAGCAACCAGCAAGCGACGCTTCACAGCTTCTCCCGTTGATTGTCGAGGGGTGAACAGGTACAGGGGTGGGTCAGGAAATCCCCTTCCACCTTGCCACAGCGTAGTCGACACGGTAACCGCACTCTGTCGGAGCGCTGGTGAGCGGCGTATTCTCAGCCTCGTAGTGCGCCCGGGCATCCGATTCGAGGCCCCGCGGTGGATGACCGCCCGAACGCACCACGCGCCACCAGGGATGACGGCCTCCCGACCGTGCCAGCGCCGTTCCCACCGCGCGGGCGGCCCGCGAGCCGAGCAGCGCGGCCACATCGCCGTAGGTCAGCACGGAGCCCTCGGGGATCGCGTCGACCAGCTCGAGCGCCGCGGCCCCGAAATCTCGCTGCACTGCCAGCGGTTCCGCCGTGGTTCTGCCGCCGCAGGCCACATCCATTCAGAGGGTCAGTGCGGCTATCGTCTCGCCGAACTGCGTCTCGCCGATCGCCACGAACCCGACAGCCGTGAAGAAGGCCTCCGGCCCCAGCTCGCCGGGCTCGAACATGACGGTGAGGCGGTCGAAACCCCGCGTGCGTGCCTCATCGGCCAGCGCGGTGACGGCGAAGCGGCCCACACCCCGGCCCTGGGAGTCCGCAGCGACGTTCATGCGCCAGATGCAGCCCCGGAACTCGTCGTGCGGGCTGTCGGGGTCGAAGTTGCCCATGATGAAACCGACGACCTCGTCGCCGTCGAGCACCACCCGTGGCCAGGCCGTGGCGGGGTTCACGTAGGCTTCGGCGATCGAGTGTGAGACGGGCGCGACGAACTGCTCCTGGCCGGGCTTCAGGGTCAGCGTGTTCGCTGCGACGACGTTGGTCGCTGACAGCTCTTCGAGTCTCAAGTCACTCATGGTCTCAGGGTAGTGGTTGCCCCCCGAACGCGCCACAGCGCAAAGTGTCTCTACGTCAAGACAGTTCTGAAAGCGAGTAGGCTGGCCTGTGGCCCTCTGGGCCGAAGAATTGCACGTCACGGAACAGGAGTTTGAATGTCGAAGATCCACGTAGAGGGAACGGTCGTCGAGCTCGACGGCGACGAGATGACCCGCATCATCTGGCAGGCCATCAAGGACACGTTGATCCACCCCTACCTCGAGGTCAACCTCGAATACTACGACCTCGGCATCGAGCACCGCGACGCGACCGACGACCAGGTCACGATCGACGCTGCCCACGCCATCCAGAAGCACGGTGTGGGCGTCAAATGCGCCACCATCACGCCGGATGAGGCACGCGTCGAAGAGTTCGGCCTGAAGAAGATGTGGAAGAGCCCGAACGGCACCATCCGCAACATCCTCGGCGGCACCATCTTCCGCGAGCCGATCATCATCTCGAACATTCCGCGTCTCGTGCCGGGCTGGAACAAGCCGATCATCGTCGGCCGCCACGCGTTCGGCGACCAGTACAAGGCCACCGACTTCCGCTTCGAGGGCAAGGGAACGCTGACCATCTCGTTCCAGCCCGAAGAGGGCAGCGACGCCGAGGCCCAGTCGTTCGAGGTCTTCCAGTCGCCCGGATCCGGTGTCGCGATGGCCATGTACAACCTCGACGACTCGATCCGGGACTTCGCCCGCGCGTCGCTGAGCTACGGCCTGAACCGCGCGTACCCGGTGTACCTCTCGACGAAGAACACCATCCTGAAGGCCTACGACGGCCGCTTCAAGGATCTCTTCCAGGAGGTCTTCGACACCGAGTTCGCCGAGAAGTTCGCCGAAGCCGGCATCACCTACGAGCACCGTCTGATCGACGACATGGTCGCTGCGTCCCTCAAGTGGGAAGGCGGCTACGTGTGGGCCGCCAAGAACTACGACGGTGACGTGCAGAGCGACACGGTCGCACAGGGCTTCGGATCCCTCGGGCTGATGACCAGCGTGCTCTTCACGCCCGACGGCAAGACCGTCGAGGCCGAGGCCGCGCACGGCACCGTGACGCGCCACTACCGCCAGCACCAGGCAGGCAAGCCCACGTCGACGAACCCGATCGCCTCGATCTACGCGTGGACCCGCGGGCTCGCGCACCGCGCCAAGCTCGACGACAACGCCGAGCTCGCCACGTTCGCCGACACGCTCGAAGACGTCGTCATCAAGACGGTCGAGTCGGGTGCCATGACGAAAGACCTGGCACTGCTCGTCGGGCCCGACCAGGCGTACCAGACCACCGAGGAGTTCCTTGCGACGCTGGCCGAGAACCTGAAGACCCGCCTGGCGTAGCCGGTCCGCCCCGGCGTAGCCGATTCACAGAGAAGGCCCGCACCGGGTCGGCGTTTCGCCGGCCGGTGCGGGCCTTCTCTCGTTCGTGCGTCAGGTGGGGTCGCTCATCGGTCGTCCGGCGGCCCAGACGGCGTCGACGGTCCAGTCTGTGCCGAGCAGCACGACATCCGCCGCGTAACCCGGCGCGAGATAACCGAGCGTCTCATCGAGGCCGAGGGCCCGTGCCGGTGAGGCCGTCAGGGCGCGCACCGCGAGCACCGGGTCCGTCTCGGAGTCGAAGATCGCGGAGCGGAGCGCGACATCCTGGGTCAGCGTCGAGCCCGCGATGGTGGTCGTTCCCGACAGCATGGCCCGGCCATCCGAGACCGACACATTCAGGTCACCCAGCTTGTAGTGCCCGTCGACCGAACCTGCAGCGGCCATGGCGTCGGTGATCAGGAGGATGCGCATCGGGGCCGCGAAGAACGCGACCCGGGCGACCTCCGGATGCACGTGGAACCCGTCGAGGATGAGCTCGAGGGCCACGCGCGGATCGCCGAGGGCCGCCGTGACCGGCCCCGGTTCCCGGTGCTTGATGCCCGGCATCGCGTTGAAGGCATGGGTCAGCAGGGTGGCGCCGCGGTCGAACGCCTCCTTGGTGAGTCGGAAGTCGGCGTCGGTGTGCCCGACCCCCACGGTGACCCCGGCAGCGACGAAACGGTCGATCGCGTCGAGGGCTCCCGTCAGTTCGGGGGCGAGGGTGACCTGGCGGATGGTGCCTCGGCCGGCCGCGAGGAAGGTGTCGACCAGTTCCGCGGTCGGAGTGCGGAGGTGGGCCGGATTGTGGGCGCCCCGGTGGTTGCGGGCGAGGAAGGGCCCCTCGAGGTGCGATCCCAGGATGAGCGGGTCGGCCTCGACGAGGTCGGCGATCAGCTCGAGGCTCTCGCAGAGCACCTCCACCGGGTTGGCCACCAGGCTGATGACCGAGCGGGTCGTTCCGTGCGCGCGGTGCATCGCGAGTGCGCCCTGGATGGCCTCGGTCCCGTTGTCGAACGAGAACCCGCCGCCGCCGTGGCTGTGCACGTCGATGAAGCCGGGTGTGAGCCAACGGCCGGCCGCGTTCACGACGACGGCATTCTCGGCGGTGGACCAGCCGTGCCAGCCGGTGCCGGTGCCGGTGGCGGCAAGGGTGCTGCCGGTGAAGGCGAGCCAGAAGTCTTCGACGACGCCGTCGGCGTCGACCTTCACAGCGGAATGGATGACGACGGTCATGCGAACTCCTTGCGGCCTGAGATGATGCCGCTGACGACGGCGAGGATGCCGAACAGCGCGGCCACGATCCACTGGCCGATGACGAGCCAGGCCAGGGCGGCCGACCCCATGATCACGATCTCGACGAGCGCTTTGCCGAACGCGTCGAGGTGGAACACGGCCCGCGGGGAACGGAACAGCCCCCACAGCACGATCGCGAAGAGCGGGGCGCCGATTCCGAAGGCCCAGTTCCAGAGCGGGGGCCAGGCCAGGAAGCCCCACAACCCGATGGAGAAGAACGCGAACAGCTCGAGCAGGAACCGGAGCACGTCGTTCGGGCCGAATCGCGGCGGAGCGCCCTGGTCGGTATTCACGACTGCAATAGTACTTGTGCGCCGAGACCGCCGTTACCGGCCGACAGCCGGTACCATGGGAGTTGGCGGTCGGATGTCGCACCGCCCCGAGCGCGGACATGGTCGGTTGCGTACTCGCCGAATGCTGCACCCTCGAAATGTGGTCTGTCCCCTCGTGACGAATGCCGTCAAGACTCCTGTCGCCACGGAGTCCGCTCCTTTTCCCTACGTCGCCCTCTTCGTGCTCGCCACCGCTGTCTTCATGTCGGTCACGGCGGAGATGATGCCCACCGGTCTCCTGCCGGAGATGAGCGCTGAACTCGGCGTCACGGAGTCGCAGATCGGACTGCTGGTGACCCTCTTCGCGGTCGCGGTCGTGATCACCGCGGTGCCGCTCTCGGCGATGACCCGTCGCTTCTCCCGGCACACGGTCATCGTCGGAGTGCTGCTGGCTGTCGCTGCCACCAGCACGTTCTCCGCGCTCGCTCCGAGCTACGGCCTGCTCGCGTTCGCGCGCGTGCTCGGCGGAACCGCGCACGGACTGTTCTGGGCCGTCGTCGGCGTGTACGCCGCCCACCTCGTGCCGCGTCACCAGATCGCCCGCGCCGTGGCCATCACCACAGGAGGGGGCACGCTGGCCTTCGTGCTCGGGGTTCCGGCAGCCACAGTGGTCGGCCACGCCTTCGGCTGGCGCGTGCCTTTCCTCGCGATTGCCGTCCTGTCGCTCTGCGCTTCCCTGTTGATCGCCAAGAGGCTCCCGCGGATGCCAGCCCCCGGTCCCCGCGTGAAGCCGGCTCCGGATGCCCGGGCAGAGCCCTCCTCGGAGACCGGAGTGAAGCTCTCCCGTCTGAAACGGCTCGACCCGACCGTGCCGGGCGTCGCCGTCATCTGCGTCATCATCGGAATCCTGATGGTCGGCCACTACTCTCTCTACACCTATGTCACCCCGTTCCTGATCGGACAGCTGGGTGTGCCGATCGGGAACGTCGGCGGGATGCTCTTCGTCTACGGTGTCGCGGGGGCCCTCGGGCTCCTGATCGCCGGGTTCGTCTTCGGAGGGCGACCCACCTTCGGCGTCGGCATCGCTCTCGTCGTGACGGGCGCCTCCGTGCTGGTGCTGTCGCTGTGGGCCTCGAATCCGTGGCTGTCGATCCCCGCCTTCGCCCTGTGGGGCATCGCACTCGGTGTCATTCCGACTCTCATGCAGGCCCGCGTGCTCCACGTCGCTTCCCCGGCCATCACCGATACGGCGGCTGCGTTCTACTCCACGGCCTTCAATATCGGCATCGGTGGCGGAGCCCTCGTCGGTGGGCTGCTTCTGAGCGGATTCGGGCTCGAATCGCTGCCGCTCTTCTATCTGCTGCTGCTCTTCGTCTCCGGTGCCCTGCTCTGGATCTCCGTGATCGTCTCGCACCGCCGGCACGCCGCGACGCTGGCCTGACCCCGGTCAGCCGACCAGGAAGGCGGCGCTCGTCGATGGCCCGTGGCGGCCGGAGTCCGGATCCACGTAGCGAATCGACACGGTGACCCGTGTGCCGGCGGGCGTGCCGCTGTCGAGGCTGAAATCGTCGCCGGAATTGCCGTCGGGGTTCAGGACGAACGTGCGGGGGTCGCTCCGGCCGTCGAGCAGCTGCTCGAAGAATGCCCCCGGCACCCCGTGCGAGTAGACGGTGTAGCCCGAGCCGCCGATGGTGCTCTCCGGTTGGGGACTGAGGAGCGAGATCGGTTCCAGCGTCACGCTGGTGGCGAGGCCGAGAGGGGAACGGATGCCGTCGGTCGACACTTGGCGGAGGGAGAGCCGGTGCTCGCCGAACCCGAGGTCGGGGTAGTCGGAGACCTCGAAGCTGCCGTCTTCGGCGTCGGCTGTGATGTGGGCGACGACCACCCCGGTCGGGGTGCTTTCGGCGCGAACGCGTGATGCGGTCACCGGGGACGCGCTGCCGATGAGGTCGACGACCTCGACCGTGGCGCCGGGCTCGGCCTGCCCCGAGATGACGGGGAACAGCAACCCGCTCGGATCGGCGGCGATCTCGTAGAGCGGAGCGTCTGGCACGGAGGGGGGCGGCACGGAGGGGGGAGGGGTCGGGGGTGTCGTGGGAGGCGGTGTGGTGGGCGGCGGAGTGGGCGGCGGAGTCACCGGTGGGGTGGTCGTGACCGGGGGAGTCGCGGCAGGCGCGGGAGTCTGCGAGGGCATCGGGGTCGGTTGACCTGCGCCTGCACCGGACTCGCTCGGCACGATCGGAGCCAGCGCGTCGCGCGGGGGAACAGGGCTCCCCGGATCGAGGGCCCGGGTGCCGAACCCTGTGGGAACCGAAGATCCGCTGCCGGCAGAACCCGAAGCTGCGCTCAGGGAGCCTGCCGCCGCGCCAGCGCCCGTAGCCGAACCCGAGCCGGCGGCCGGAACCGCGGGGGACCCGGCGCCCTGTGCGGCCGAGGCCGCGCCGTTCTGGGCGTTCGGCTGCGTCGTGCCACGGTCGCCACCGGCCTGGGGTGAACTGGTCGCGGGCGCTGCCGCCTCGACGGTCTGCGGGGCGGGGGACACGATGAGGGGGGAGAGGAGGAACGCTGCGCCGACCGCGGCAGCGGTCGCCAGTGCGAATCCGACGGCGTTCCTCGCGCGGGGGAAGGCCGTGACGAGCATCCGGCGCGCTCCGCCGGTCGTCATGCGGGCGGCGCGGACGACGTGGGTCGGAACCGTGGTCGCGGAAGAGGTTCCGGCATTCGCCGCGCCAGCCGCCTCGGATCCAGCCGGGACAGGCTGCGCGACCGGCGCGGTGTGCGCGACGGAAGCCGCGTGCACGACAGGTGCGGCGTGCACGACGGGTGCCGCGTTCGCGACAGATGCGCCGCTCGACACCGCGCCCGACCCCGACCCCAACCCGGCGCCAGCACCAGAACCGGATGCCGCAGCGGCGCCGCCGTGGCCCAGAACCCCTGCAGCAGTCGCTGCCGCCGCGCTGCCGCCACCCTGCATCGAGACCGTGTAGGCCGCCGCTCCGGCGACCCCTGCCACGAGGGGGAGGAGCACCAGCGCGAGCCGGGAGCCCACGTCTCTGGCCTCCTCGCCGACGATGCTGCACGACGTGCACGCTGCCAGGTGCTGCTGCAACTTGCGGGTCTCGCGGGTGCCGAGACTGCCTCGCGTGTAGGAACCGAGTTTCTCGATGACCGCGGCGCACTCGGTGTCTGCCGCGCGCACCAGGTGCGCCTGGATCCAGGCCTGCCTGAGCCCCTCCCGCGCCCGGAAGGTCAGGGCGGAGACGGCGTTCGAGGTCATGCCGAGCAGGGGTGCGATCTCATGCGAGGCCATCTGCTCCACCTCGCTGTACCAGAGCGCCTCCTGCCAGCGGGTCGGGAGACTCCGGAACGCCTGCGCCGTCAGGCTCTTGTCGAGCGCGAGGATGGTCTCGTTCTCTTCGCTGGTGGGGTCGGCGAGGGCGTCGAGCTCGTCGCTCGTGTCGATCTGGGCGCCACGTTTCAGCTGCATCGCGACGTTGCGGATCGTGCTGAAGAGATACGGCCGGAAGGCGCTTGTCGGCCCGCCACCGTTCCGGATGGCCTGCAGCACCTTCGCGAAGCTCTCGGAGACGATGTCGTCGGCATCGGCGGTGAAACTCCGCGCCACCGTGCGCCCGGCGCGGGAGTGCCTGTTCCAGAGTTCGGCGAACGCGCGGGAGTCGCCTGCCCGGGTGCGCTCGACGAGATCGAGATCGCTCGGACCCGTCTCGTCGTCGGGCACGGCGTGCGCGCCGATCGGGTCACTCATCGCCAACACCTTCCGGTCGAGACATCCTCATTAATGTATCACTGAACAATACTCATCAGCACAGGGGAAAAGCAACGCTGCTATGCTGAGCCCGTCGCAACTGGCGTTCAGATGGTCACCATCGGGAAGCGACTGACACGGATTCGGCCGCTCGCCTGGGTCGCTACGGAACCGCACGACCACCATTCCGTCCTGTCGACACAAGGAGAGCCCGATGCCCAGCCAACTGCCCTCAACGTTCAACGACGCCCTCGCGAGCGTCGACCCCGAGATCGCCGCCGTCCTGCGCGACGAACTCGGCCGCCAGCGCGGCACGCTCGAGATGATCGCGAGTGAGAACTTCGTCTCCCGCGCCGTGCTCGAGGCGCAGGGATCCGTTCTCACCAACAAGTACGCCGAGGGTTACCCCGGCCGCCGCTACTACGGCGGCTGCGAGTTCGTCGACGTGGCCGAGAATCTCGCCCGCGACCGCGCGAAGGCGCTCTTCGGTGCCGAGCACGCGAACGTGCAGCCGCACGCCGGCGCCCAGGCCAACGCGGCGGCCCTGATGGCCCTCGCCACGATCGGCGACACCATCCTCGGCATGGAGCTCAGCCACGGCGGTCATCTGACGCACGGTATGAAGTTGAACTTCTCCGGCAAGAACTACCGTGCAACGAGCTACGGCGTCGACCCGGAGACCTACCTCGTCGACATGGACATCGTGCGCGAGAAGGCCCTCGCCGAGCGCCCCACCGTTCTGATCGCCGGCTGGTCTGCCTACCCCCGCCAGCTCGACTTCGCCGCTTTCCGTGACATTGCCGACGAGGTCGGCGCGAAGCTCTGGGTCGACATGGCGCACTTCGCGGGGCTCGTGGCCGCGGGCCTGCACCCGTCGCCCGTCCCGTACGCCGATGTGGTGACGAGCACCGTGCACAAGACCCTCGCGGGTCCCCGCAGCGGTGTCGTGCTGAGCAAGGCGGAGTTCGCCAAGAAGATCGACTCCGCCGTGTTCCCCGGCCAGCAGGGCGGCCCGCTCATGCACGTCGTCGCCGCCAAGGCCACCGCGTTCAAGCTGGCCGCAGAGCCCGAGTTCAAGGACCGCCAGCAGCGCACCATCTCCGGCGCGAAGATCGTCGCCGAACGCCTGATGGGCGCCGACACCGTGGCCGAGGGCATCAGCGTGCTCACCGGCGGCACCGACGTGCACCTCATCCTGGTCGACCTCCGGAACGCCGCCATCGACGGCAAGCAGGCCGAAGACCTCCTGCACGAGGTCGGCATCACCGTCAACCGCAACTCGATCCCGTTCGACCCGCGCCCCCCGATGGTGACCTCCGGTCTCCGCATCGGCACCCCGGCGCTGGCAACGCGTGGTTTCGGCGACGAAGAGTTCACCGAGGTCGCCGACATCATCGCGAACGCCTTGAAGCCGTCACCGGATGTCGCGGCCCTCCGCGCCCGCGTGCTGAAGCTCACCGACGGCTTCCCGCTCTACGACGGCCTCGAGAACTGGTAGCGAACCAGCCATGAAGGCTTGCCGATGAAACCCCTGACGGGTGAACAGTTCGCGATCGAGTACGAGCGGGGTGACGGCCGCCGCTCGACGGCGATCGTCACCGAGCTCGCCGCCGCCCTCCGCGAACTGTTCCTCGACGGGGTCGAGAGCGTCGAACCGCACTCCGAGAACGAGCTGCCCCCGATGGGATCCGGTCTTCTGCTCGTTCCGTGGCCGAACCGCATCGCGGGTGCCCGGTGGGAGCTGGATGGCAAGCCGCAGCAGCTCGACCGCACCGAGCCCGCCACCGGCAACGCCACGCACGGCCTCGTGCGGAACACCGCCTACCGCCTCACCGCACGCACCGCGAACTCGATCACGCTCGACGCGACGGTGTTCCCGCAGCACGGCTACCCGTTCCGCGTCGACACCAGCGTGCAGTACGTGCTCGACGAGAACGGCCTGACGGTCATCCACTCGCTCACGAACGAATCGGCGGCAGCTGCCCCGGTGGCCGTGGGCGCGCACCCGTACTTCCGGGTCGGCGACGTGCCGGTCGGCGAGCTGGTCGCGACCGTCGACGCAGCAACCCGGTTCGAGGTGGATGCTGTGGCCATCCCCACCCGCGAGGTCCCGGTCGACGGCACCGGCTTCGACCTGCGGGGCGGCCGCCCGGTCGGCGAGCTCGACATCGACAGCGGATTCGGCGGCGTGGGCATCCACGACGGCCGCGCCGTGCACTCGGTGACGGCGCCCGACGGATCGGCGACCGAGGTGTGGGGCGACGAGAACTTCCGTTTCGTGCAGTTCTACACGCCGCGGAACTTCCCCCGGGGCACCGTGACCCCAGCCAACCCGACTCCCGGCCAGGCCGTCGCGATCGAACCCATGACGGCCCCGGCCAACGCGTTCAACACGGGCCTGGGGCTCCGCTGGCTCGAACCCGGCGAGACGTGGCGACTGCAGTGGGGCATCCGGCACCGAGCAGCCTGACAGGCTGCGGGTACCGGATGCTCGGCCGCCGAACCGCTAGTTCTCGACGTTCGGCGGGGTCTGGTCGACCTCGCTGAGGAAGTTGTAGGGGATCGGCTCGACCGTGTCGGGTCCGACCTCGCCCAGGGCCCACGTGCGCACCGACGTCGCGCCCGCGGCCTCGAACGTGAGTTCGACGAGGTCCTGGTAGGCCCCGTCGACGTAGGACAGTTCGACGATCTCATTGTTGCCGATGACTCCCGGCCCGATGAGTTCAGCCCGGTAGGTGCTCTGGTCGGTCATAGCTTCCCTGCTCTTTCCGTGTCGCATTCACCGCAGCGACGTCGCCGCGGTCGGTTCCCAGCGTAGGGGCGCCGGCCGGGCCGCAGAAGGGCCCGCGGCTGCACGTTCTCCCACATCTCGGCCGAGGTGGTGGGACTGGGGGCACGATCTCGCACGAATGTGCTCCGGTCAGCGCAGGTGCGCCTCGCGCACATTCCGGGTGTGCAGGATGCGCCCCAGAACGAGGGCGACAGGGATCGACAGCGCCACCCAGGCGGCTGCGGCCACGGCTGCCCCCTGGAGGGCGTCGCTGAGGAGGTCGGGCATGAGTGCTCCCTCGTGTCGGTGAGGTGTCTGCGCGCCCGGATGGGCACACCATCACTCTGCTGCCGCTGGCTCCACGAACGCTCGGATCAGCCTGCCCGTCCGCTGTGGGTCGTCTGTGCCGGGCTGAGAGTCGACGCAGCCGGCAGGCCGGGGTTCGTCAGCCGCAGGTGTCGGAGAGCCAGTTCTTGATGCTGTCGAGCTGGGCCTCGAATGCCGTGTCGACGAAGGCCGGGCGCTCGGGTTCCGGGGTGGGAGTGGAGGTGGCTGGCGCGCCCGGCGTCGGGTTGGCGGTTGCGGTGGAGGCGCTGGAGCTGGCGCTGGCGCTGGCGGTCGCGCTCGCCGAGGCGCGGATGGCCTCCACCTCGTCGTTCCACGAGGAGAGGGCCTGGCCGTAGGTGCGCACGATCGCCGACAGCTGCGCGTAGTTCGCCGCGATGGCCGGGGGAGCAGAGGCAGCCGCAGTGCGGATGGTGTCGTCGATGTCGTCCACGCCGCCGTCCGGGTCGGCCAGCGCCAGGTTCTTCGGGGCCAGGGCGAGCGTCAGCACATCCCCGGCGACAGCCGCGCACGCGTCGTCCTTCGTCCCGTAGGCACCCCACTCCGCGTTCGTCGAGGCGCTCGGGCCCGCTGTGAGGCTCGGGTTCGGGATGACCGTGGGCGAGACATCCGGAGCCGAACACGCCGCGACGCCGAACATCAGCACCGCAGCCGCGCTGACGCAGAGAGCCAGGCGTGCACTTCGGTTCACCATGCTGCCCTGCCCGCCTCTCCCCGGCCTCGACTCGCGCCGGGCGTCTCTGGCCAGCGTAGAGGTAACAGGCGCGCTGTGAACGCCGGAGCGGGAATGCCCGTAGCCTTGGACTTCACCCCGCTCGAGCGTGTCGGGAGTCCCGTGAAGGTTGTGTTCCTCGTTCTGCGCATCGCGGCGCTCGCCACGACAGTGCTGGCGCTGGTCTCCCGCGCGGACTGCGTCTTCGCGAGCGGGGGCTGCCGGGCATCCAATCTGCTCAGCTACTTCACCATCGAGAGCAACATCGCCTTCGTGCTGCTGCTCGTGCTGCTTCTCGCCCGCGGGCTCCGCCGGCCGGAGCGGGAGTGGCTGACGGCGCTGCGGGCGCTCGTGACGGCCTACCTGGTCGTCTCCGGCGTGACCTTCGTGGCACTGATCGTCAACGCGGGGCTTGCCGACTACGTGTTCCTCGTGCCGACCTCGGAGAAGGTGCTGCATTTCGTCGTGCCGTCGTACGCGATCCTCGACTTCGTGTTCGCACCCGGGCGGCACCGCCTGCACTGGAACACCGTCTGGGTCTCGCTCGGTTTCCCCCTTGTCTACGGCATCTACACGCTCGTGCGCGGGCCGGCCGTGGGGTGGTACCCGTACATCTTCCTCGACCCGCAGTGGGCCGGCAGCTACGCGGCGGTCGGGGTCTACGCGGCGGTGCTGGCAGCCGTCATCCTCGCGGTCTCGGCGGCCCTCATCGCGGCGAGCCGCCTGCCGCGGCTGCCCCGCCTTCCGGTCAGCCGGCGTGCGCCGCCAGCCACGCAATGACGGTGGCGGTGATCTCGTCACGGTTCGTCTCGTTGAAGATCTCGTGGCGTGCGCCCGGGTACACGGTGAGGGTCACGTCGGTTAGGCCGGCGTCGCGGTAGCGCTGGGCGAGGATGCCCACGAGCTGTCCGTCGCCCGAAAGCGGGTCGTCCTGGCCTGAGACGACCAGGATCGGGAGGTCGTGGCGGATGCGGCCGAGTTCCGCCGGGTCGGCCAGACGCGCCGCAGCCGAGAACAGCTGGGGGATCAGGTCGTCGGCGAGGTCGAATCCGCTGAGCGGGTCGGCGACGTACGCATCGACTTCTGCGGTGTCGCGCGAGAGCCACTCGTACCCGGTGCGGTGCTCGAAGGCGGCGTTGAAGGCGGTCAGTTCGACGGGGCCGTCGCCGGCATTGGCGGCCAGTGCGCCGGCGAGAACGTCGAGCGCGGTCGACCCCGAGAGAACGACGCCCGCGTAGAGGTCCGACCGCTCGAGGAGCATCTGCTGGGCCGCGAACGACCCCATCGAGTGCGCGATCAGGAAGAGTGGAAGGTCCGGATGCTCGGCCTTGACCGACTCGCCGAACGCGATCATGTCGGAGACCAGGGCCTCCCAGCCGGCCGCGCCGAAGCTGCCGAGGGGGACCACCCCGCCGTCCGCCTCGCCGATGGAGGCCCCATGCCCGCGATGATCGTCGGCGTGCACCTCATAGCCAGCGTCGGTCAGAGCGTCGGCGAGGCGGCCGTAGCGGCCCGAGTGCTCAGCGACCCCGTGCGCGAGCTGCACGACGGCACGGGGCGAACCCGACGGGACGTTCCAGCGGTAGGTGGCGAGGGCCAGGGAATCGGTCGGCGAGGGGAAGGTGGAGGTGAGAGGTGACATGGCTGGGCCTTTCTTCGGTGACGGGTGCAGACGGTGACGGGTGCAGACGGTGACGGGTGCAGACGGTTGTCGGTTGCGGGTGGTGCGGGTAGCCGAGGATGACGGGGGAGTGGGCCCCGCGGCCCCGCTGTAGACTCCCGAGATGGGCCCGAGCGCAGAGACAGCGAAGTCGCGTGCGACCCAGGAACGGAGCATCGACACGCAGGCGCGGATCCTCGACTCGGCGATCACCGCGCTGGTGCAGCATGGCTATTCCGGGGCCACCACCCTGCGCATCCAGGAGATCGCCGAGGTGAGCCGCGGCCGGCTCCTGCACCACTACCCCTCGCGGGACGACCTGCTCGTCGCCGCCGTCTCGCACCTCACCGAAGCTCGGATGCGGGACCTCGCCGACGACGTCGCGTGGCCGGCGGACCCGGTCGCGCGCATCGAGGTGGCGATCGCCCGCATGTGGGAGACGTTCCAGCAGGAGTACTTCTGGGCATCCAGTGAACTGTGGCTCGCGGCGCGGGCGAATCCGCGGCTGAAAGAGGCGCTCGAACCGCACGAGCGGAGGCTCAGCGCCTTCATCGTGCAGAAGGTCGGCTCGATGTTCGGCGACCGGCTCGTTGCAGCCAGCAGTTACGTGACGGTGCGCGACGTGCTCATCAGCAGTATGCGAGGCGTGGCCCTCAGCTATGCGTTCCGCCCGCGGGACGCCGAGCTCGACCCGCACCTGGCCGAGTGGCGTGCCATCGCCCGTGCCCTGCTGCTGCCGGTGGATGACCGTCATTCCGCCGACGGGCCCTCGTCGTAGTACGTGGCGTACGCATCGCGGATCAGGTTCTTCTGGATCTTGCCGGTCGACGTGCGGGGCACCGATTCGATGACCACGATGGCCTTCGGGATCTTGTAGGCGTCGATGTGGCTCCGCATGTTCTGCCGGATGTTGTCGGGTGCGAGCGTCGCGCCGTCGCGGGCGGTGACGAAGGCGGTGAGCGCCTCGCTCCAGTGCGGATGCGGCAGCCCGACCACGACCGCGTCGGCGACGCCGGGTTCCGCTGCGTAGACCGCGCGCTCCACCTCGATCGAGGAGACGTTCTCGCCGCCGGTCTTGATGACGTCCTTGCGCCTGTCGGTGAACCAGAGGATGCCGTCGACGCCGAGGTGTCCGACGTCGCCGGAGTGGAACCAGCCGTCGGCGAACGCCGCCTCCGTCGCTGCCGGATTGTGCAGGTACTCCGTCATCGTGTGCGGCCCGCGGTAGACGATCTCCCCGACCTCGCCCTGGTCGAGGATCTTCCCGCCCTCGCCCATGATCGCCACCTGCACGTTCACGACCGGCGTTCCCGCGGCACCCGGGTGGGAGAGCTGGTGCTCCGGCCGGAAGATCGTGGCGGTCGGACTCATCTCGGTCTGTCCGAAGAGCAGGTAGAAGCCGCAGTCGAAGACCTCGAGGCACCGTACGAGGGTCTCCTGGGGCATCGGCGCCATGGCGTAGAGCGCGCGGCGAAGGCTGCCGAAGTCGCGGTCGGAGATGGTGGGGTGGTCGAGCATCGCCCGGTACATCATCGGCAGGCCGAAGATCTGGGTGATCTGTTCGCGCTCGATGAGATCGAGCAGCACCGTGGCGTCGAACCCGGGGATGATGTGCAGCGCAGCCCCGACCATGATGGCCGACGTGCAGTGGCAGTTCAGCTGCGCGGTGTGGAACATCGGCATCATCGCCACGAACCGGTCGTCGCCCCGGAACTGGCCCTCGAGCGCCATCGTCATCGATTCCAGGTAGACCGCGGTGTGGTTGCCGACGACGCCCTTAGGCAGGGCCGTGGTGCCGCTCGTGTACAGGTAGGTGAGCGCGGCGCGGTCGTCGATGAACACCTCGGGCTCGACATCCGCCCCGGAAGCCACGAAGTCGTCGAACTCGCGGGTCGACTCACCGAAGACGATCACTCGCTGGATGCCCGGCTCCCCGTCGATCGCAGCCCGGTTCTTCGCCAGCAGGGTGTCCTGCACGATGGCCAGGCATGCGCCTGAATCCTTGAGCACGTGGGCGACCTCGTCGGTCCGCCAGCCCAGGTTCATCGGCACGCAGACGAGTCCGAGTTTCGCGCAGGCGTAGTAGGTGACAAGGAACTCGATGCTGTTGCCCGCGATGAGCGCGAGCGCGGAACCTGACTGCAGGCCGGCGCCCGACAACGCCCCGGCCATCCGGTTCACCTGTGCGTTGAACTCGCGGTAGGTGAGCCTCCTGTCACCCTGCACCAAGGCCTCAGCCGCCGGTGTTCGCGCGGCGGTGCGGGTGAGGCTGTCTCCGACGTTCACCCGGTGGATGAGGTTGTCGCTCAGCAGCGCGCCGGCGGGCATGGTTCTGACGTCATTTGAGATGTCCACACTGACTCCAAATGTGATTGGGGGTTCACCGGAAGCATTCTATCTCTCCACACAGTGAACGGATATAGTGAATACGAAATCACAATTGGAGTCATCGTGGACTTTTCTGTCAGTGCAGAGCTCGCCGATCTGACCCGAGGGGTTGCGAAGGTGCTCGCCCCGTTCGGTGGCGCCTACTACGGCGAGCATGCCCGTGACCGCGAGCCGTGCGCCGAAGCGTGGACCGCGCTCGGCGACGCGGGATTCATCGGTGTGAACATCCCGGAGGAGTACGGCGGCGGCGGTGCCGGGATGCTCGAACTGGCACTCGTCACGGAGGAGTCCGCGGCGCAGGGTGTTCCCCTCCTGCTTCTGCTGGTCTCGTCGGCGATCTGCGCCGAGGTGATCTCGACCTTCGGTTCCACCGCGCAGAAGGAACGCTGGCTGCCGGCCCTGGCCGACGGTCGTTCGAAGATGTCGTTCGCCATCACCGAGCCCGACGCTGGTTCCAACACGCACGAGATCTCGACCAACGCCGTGCGTGACGGCGACGGCTGGCTGCTCAACGGCTCGAAGTACTACATCTCCGGCGTGGACGAGGCCGACGCGATCCTTGTCGTGGCACGCACGGGCAGGGATGCCGAGGGCAAACCGCTGATGTCGCTCTTCGTGGTGCCGACCGACGCCGCGGGCCTGGAGCGCTCGCGGATCGAGATGGACATCGCCCTGCCCGAGAAGCAGTTCACTCTGTTCTTCGGCGACGTGCGACTCCCTGCCGACGCACTCATCGGCGAGGAGGGCAACGGCTTCCAGCAGGTCTTCCACGGCCTGAACCCCGAGCGGATCACGGGTGCGGCCCTCTTGGTGGGGATCGCCCGGTACGCGCTCGGCCGCGCCGCCGCCTACGCGCGCGAGAGAGAGGTGTGGGGTGTGGCCATCGGTACGCACCAGGGCCTCTCGCACCCGCTCGCGAAAGCGAGCATGGAGACGGAACTCGCCGCCCTGATGATGCGGAAGGCTGCCTGGCTGCACGACAACGGGCTGCCTGCCGGTGAGGCCTCGAACACCGCCAAGTACGCGGCGGCCGAGGCGGCGCTGAACGCGATCGATGCGGCCATCCAGACCCACGGCGGCAACGGGCTCGCCCACGAGTACGGACTGATGCCCTACTGGGGCATGGCGCGGCTGCTCCGCATCGCGCCGGTCAGTCGGGAGATGATCCTGAACTTCATTGCCCAGCACAGTCTGAAGCTGCCGCGCTCGTACTGAACAGAGGCGGGGGTGCGGGCGGCAGGGTGCAGGCCACGGCGGGGCGTTCACGGCACGGCGCTCACGGCACGGCGCTCACGGCGCGGCGACGAACCCCTCCCGCAGCCGGTGCTTCTGCAGCTTCCCGGTCTCGGTGCGCGGGAGGGAGTCGACAAACTCGATCTCACGCGGCACTTTGAAGTGCGCGATCCGCGCCCGCAGGTAGTCGAGCAACTCCGTCTCTAGCTCCGGCCCGGTCTCGACGCCGGGGGCGGCCTGCACGAAGCCTCTGACCGCTTCCCCCATCTCGGCGTCGGGAACGCCGATCACCGCGATGTCGTGCACCTTCGGATGGAGGGTCAGCGCGTTCTCCACCTCCTGGGGGTAGATGTTCACACCGCCGGAGATGATCATGAATGCGGCCCGGTCGGTGAGGAAGAGGTAGCCGTCGTCGTCCACATACCCGATGTCACCGGTCGTGCCCCAGTTGTCGTGCAACGGATGCTGCGCCTTCTTCGTCTTCTCGGGATCGTTGTGGTAGCTGAACGGCAGCACCTCGCGTTCGAAGTACACGAGCCCGCGTTCGCCGACGGGCAGCTCGTTCCCCTCCTCGTCGCTGATGTGGATGATACCGAGCCCCGCCTTCCCGACCGTTCCGGGTCGTTCCAGCCAGGCTTTCGAGTCGATGAATGTCACGCCGACCGCTTCCGTCGCGGCGTAGTACTCGTGCAGGATCGGCCCCCACCACTCGATCATCGCGCGTTTCGTCTCGACAGAGATGGGGGCCGCGGCGTGTACGGCGACCCGGTGCGACGACAGGTCGTGACCGATCCTCTCCGCGGCCGGCAGCTTGAGCATCCGCACGAACATCGTCGGCACCCACTGGCTGTGCGTGATGCGGTATCGCTCGATCGCGACGAGCGCAGCGACGGCGTCGAACCGGGGGAGGATGACGACGGTTCCGCCGACCGAGTGGATCATGCCGCCGAACCGCAGCGGTGCCGCGTGGTAGAGCGGCGAGGGGTTGAGGTAGACGGTGTCGGCGTCCCAACCGAACATCGGACCGAAAAGGGGCAGCAGTGGATCCGCCCCGTCGTTCACCTGGTAGGGAGGGAGCGGGGCTTTGACGCCCTTGGGCTGCCCGGTGGTGCCCGATGAATAGAGCATGTCCTTCCCGCGCGGCTGGTCACTGGGCGGAACGTTCGACGCGGCGGCCAGCGCCTCGTCGAACGACCCGTGGCCGGCAATGGCCTCGCCGACCGAGAGTCGCAGCGTGATGGCCCCGGTGAGCGGGATGATCGCGGTGGCGGTCTCCGTCAGGGAGCTGTCGGCGATCAGCGCCCGCGCCCCGCAGTCGTTCGCGATGTACGCCACCTCGACCGGCGACAGACGGTGGTTGATCGCCGTCATGTAGAGACCGCTCCGCATGGCGGCCCAGTACACCTCGTAGTAGAGCGGTGAGTTGGGAGCCAGCATCGCGACGCTGTCGCCCGGCCGCAGCCCGTGGTCGTAGAGCACGTGCGCGAGCCGCACGGACCGTTCCTCCAGTTCCGCATAGGTCACGGTCGCGCCGGTGTCGGCCATGATGATCGCCGCTTTGTCCGGCGTCGTGCTGGTGAATGCTCCTGGGTACACAGTTTCTCCTCGTTGAGACCTGGGCCGTTCCGACAAGCATGGACGAAGCGGGTCTAAGAGTCAAGACTGACTGTTTACTTCGGGGCGGTCATCCGAGGCCTGCGCGGAGCGCCCCGGAGGCCATCCGCGAGAGCGAGGCGACCTGCTGGTCGGCGGGGAGCGGGTTGTCGTAGGTGCACACCGAGTTGATCAGCGCCAGCACGGCCTGCACCACGGTCCGGAGTTCCGATTCGCTCGCGTACGGTGAGATCGCCTCGCACTGGAAGACCCACTCCTCGATGAGCTGGCGCTGCTGGCGGCGGAGGCTCCGCAGGTCGTCCACCGGGAGGTTGCCCGCGTCGCGGAGGTAGACGGCCACCAGCGAGCGGTTCTCGATCGCCGTGCGGGTCTGGGTGAGCACCATCGTGTCGAGCAGGTCGATCCCGGTGCGGCCCGACGCGACGGCCTCGCGCGTTCCGGTGAGCATGGTCTTGACGACGCGGTCGAGCAGCGTGCCGAGGATCGTCGACTTCGAGTCGAAGTGACGGTAGACCGCCGACCCCACGATGCCGGCCGCTGCCCCGATCTGCGTCATGCTGACGGACGGGTAGCCGCGCTCCGCCATCAGGTTCGCAGCCGACTGCAGGATGAGTTCGCGCCGCTCACGGGTGCGGGCCGATTTGGGGCTGGTCATGTCACCTGAGTCTCCCACGCTCATCCGCTCTCCTTCGGGAAGAGCCCGGCAGGTCGCCCCGGGCCTTCTGAACCCGCAAAGGCCTGGGCGATCGACATCCAGCCCCATGCAGCGCCGGGGGTGGCCTCGAGGCCGGTGTCGGCAATGTTCCGGCGCTGCGTCACGACCATCGCGAAGTCGCGGGCCTGCCCTGAGATCCGGTCGGGGAGGCTGGGGTCGCCCCACTCCCAGACGGAGCCGTCGGGTGCCTCCAGCTCGACGCGCACCTCGGCGCCCGGGAGCTCACGCGCCCGGAGAGCGTAGGCGAAGCCGCGGGTGATCACGCCGAGATGGCAGATGTGGCGAAGGCTCGCCGTGGCAGGATGCCCGACGCCGAGGGCGTCGCAGATGTCCTGCCCGTGCGCCCAGGTCTCCATCAGCCGCGCCGTGGCGGAGGATGCCGCGCTCATCGGTGGGCCGAACCACGGCGTGCGGGCGCGCGGCCCGATCCGTTCGAACGTCTCGAGAATCGACGCGCGGGAGCGGCCGAACCAGGCGAGGAGCTCGGCGGGGGAGAGGCCCCGGCGTTCGTGGCTGATCCGGTCGACCCAGTCGGGGCCGGCCGCGAGGAGTTCGGCCGAACGCAGGACGAAGAGCGGGGCATCCGTGAACCCGACGTCGGCGACCTCGTCGAAGAAGGCGAGGTGCACCACCTGATCGTGGATGTCCCATCCCTCTGCGGGCGTCGGGGTCAGCCAGGCGGCGGGTTGCAGGGCGCCCAGAGTATCGAGGAGTGCAGCCGTCTCGGCGCGGAGGTCGCCCAGCAGCAGCGCCCACTGGGCCTCGTCGACGGCCACCGGTCAGTCCCCGGCCGGCTCGTCGCCGGTGACGACGGCGAGGGCCTGGCCGATGTCCACCTGCTCGCCGACGGCCACCAGCACGGATTCGACGACACCATCCTGCGGTGACTTCACCGCGTGTTCCATCTTCATCGCCTCGAGGACGACGATCGGCTGGCCGGCGACGACGGCGGCACCCACGTCGACCAGCACCCGGACGACAGACCCCGGCATCGGCGCGGTCAGCGAACCGGCCGCCGCAAGCGAACCGGGTGGGGGCAGCAGATCGACCACGGTGAACTCGGTGCCGCCGAACGGCCCGTCGACATCGATCGTCACGACCTCAGCCCTCCGGCCGTCGACCGTCTCGTCGGTGAAGACCACCCGGAACTCCTCGCGCAGTCCGTCGATCTCGAGGGTGACCCGGTGGACGTCCGGCCCCGCCTCCGCGACAGCGAAGACGAGCTGTTCACCGAGCGCAGCGCCGTCGACCGTGAGCTCGGTGTGCCGGGCGTCGATCCGGTACCGGACGTCGATCGCGCGGCCGTCCTCGCCGGCCAGGGCGACCAGCGCGGGCGCCGAGACGACGTTCCGCCAGCCGGCTGAGACGGCCGGCTGCACCGTCGCGCCGGCCCGCTGCCGGGCTCTGAGGGCGAGAGCCGCCGCCGCGACAGCCCGACGGAGCTCCTCGCCCGACGGGGAGGCGCTCAGATCGTCGACGGTGTGTCGTTCCAGGTATGCCGTGTCGATCCTGGCAGCCAGGAACTCGGGTTCGGTGAGGATGCCCGCCAGCAGGTCCCGGTTGGTGCGAACGCCGTGCAGTCGGGCCTCGCGGAGCGCGCCGGCGAGCACGAGGGCCGCCTCGGTGCGGGTCGGGGCGTGGGCGATGACCTTGGCGAGCATCGGGTCGTAGTGGATGCTCACGGTGTCGCCCGAGGCGAAACCGGTGTCGGTGCGCACCGACGACGGGAGCTCGAACTCGCGGAGGCGACCCGACGTGGGCAGGAACCCGGCCGCCGGGTCTTCAGCGTAGAGGCGCACCTCCACGGCATGGCCGGTGATCGTCGCGTCCAGAGCCTCAGGGGGCAGAGGCTCGCCCTCGGCGACCAGCAGTTGCAGCCGCACCAGGTCGAGCCCGGTGATCAGCTCGGTGACCGGATGCTCGACCTGCAGCCGCGTGTTCACCTCCAGGAAGTGGAAGGCTCCCGACGGGTCCAGGATGAACTCGACGGTTCCGGCCCCCACGTAGCCGAGGGCGGTGCCGGCGGCGACGGCCGCAGCGCCGAGCTCCTCCCGGAGGGCCGGCGACACGACAGGAGACGGCGCCTCTTCGATGACCTTCTGGTACCGGCGCTGGATCGAGCACTCCCGCTCGAACAGGTGCACGACCGTGCCGTGGGTGTCTCCGAAGATCTGCACCTCGACGTGCCGCGGTGCGGTGATGTACTTCTCCACGAAAACGGCGTCGTCACCGAAGGCAGAGCCGGCCTCGCGGCGGGCCGAGGCCACCGATTCGGCCAGCCCTGAAGGCTCCGTGACGATGCGCATGCCTCGCCCGCCCCCGCCGGCCGACGCCTTGACCAGCAGCGGGTAGCCGATGTCGGCGACCCCGGCGATCAGTTCCGCCTCGGTCGACTCGCCCGTGACCGTGGCGCCCCTCAGCACGGGGACTCCCGACGCGGCCATCATCTCCTTGGCGCGGATCTTCGATCCCATCGCCCGGATCGCGTCAGGGGTGGGGCCCACGAACACCAGTCCCGCGTCCCCCACGGCCTGGGCGAAGTCGGCGTTCTCCGACAGGAAGCCGTACCCCGGATGCACGGCGTCCGCCCCGGTGCGGAGGGCGGCCTCGATGATGAGGTCGCCCCGCAGGTAGGTCTGGGCGGGGGCGACACCGGGCAGTCGCACCGCGCGGTCGGCCTGTGCGACGAAGAGCGCCTCTGCGTCGGCGTCCGAGAACACGGCGACCGTCCGGATGCCCATCTCCCGGGCGGTGCGGATGATGCGGCAGGCGATCTCGCCGCGGTTGGCGATGAGCAGGGTCCTGATTCGGGTCATGGGGGGTTCACATCCGGAAGACGCCGAAGCCGGAACGGCCGGCGACGCGGGCTGAATGGGCGGCGGAGAGGGCGATGCCGAGTGCGTCGCGGGTGTCCCGGGGGTCGATGATCCCATCGTCGTAGATCTTCCCCGACATGAAGAACGCCTCCGACTCCGACTCGATCTGCCGTTCGACCTTCTGTCGCTGGCGTTCGTCGGCTTCGGCGTCGAACTCTCGGCCGGCGTTCGCGGCCGAGGCCTTCCCGACGATGGACATCACGCCGGCGAGCTGGGCCGCGCCCATAACGGCCTGCCGCATGTTCGGCCAGCTGAACAGGAACCGCGGATCGTAGGCCCGTCCCGACATCCCGTAGTTGCCGGCTCCGAAGGAGGCTGCCATGTTCACGGTGAGGTGCGGCACCGTGCTGTTGGTGACGGCGTTGATCATCTTCGCGCCGTCCTTGATGATGCCCGCCTGCTCGTAGCTGGTGCCGACCATGTAGCCGGTGGTGTTCTGCAGGAAGATGAGGGGCGTGTTCGACTGGTTCGCCAGCAGGATGAACTCGGTGGCCTTCTTGGCCTCCTCCCCGAACAGCACCCCCCGGTGGTTGGCGAGCACGCCGACCGGGTACCCGTGGAGCGTTGCCCAGCCCGTGACGAGAGAGGTGCCGTAGAGCTCCTTGTATTCGTCGAAGTCGGAGTCGTCGACCAGCCGGGCGAGCACATCCCGAGGGTCGAACGGCACCCGTTGGTCGGCCGACACGATGCCGAGCAGCTCGTCGGCCGGGTACCGGGGTGGCCGGGGCACCCTGCTCGGCGCCGGGCCCGCTTTGACCCAGTTCAGGCGGGAGACGATCTGCCGGCCGATCCGGATCGCGTCGCGCTCGTCGACGGCGAAGAAGTCGCTGAGACCCGAGACGCGGGAGTGCATGGATGCTCCGCCGAGCGCTTCCGCATCGGCATTCTCGCCCGTCGCCATCTTCACCAGGGGAGGGCCGCCGAGGAACACCTGGGCCTGCTGGTCGACGAGCACGGCGTAGTCGCTCATGCCGGGCACATACGCGCCGCCGGCCGTCGAACTGCCGAAGACCAGCGCGATCGAGGGCACCCCGTCGGCCGACAGGGCCGTCAGTTCGTGGAAGATGCGCCCCGCGGGAATGAAGAGGTCGGCCTGGGTGGGCAGGTCGGCACCCCCCGATTCGACGAGATAGAGCACGGGCAGCCGGTTCACCCGCGCGATCTCGAGGGCACGCAGGTTCTTCCGGAGCGTGTAGGGGTTCATCGACCCCCCACGCACCGTCGGATCGTGCGCGATCACGACGCACTCGACGCCCGAGACGACGCCGATACCCGTGACGATCGCGGCGCCGAGGGTGAATTCGGTGCCGTAGGCCGCGAGGGCCGACAGTTCGAGGAATGCCGAACCGGGGTCGACGAGCAGCTCGATCCGTTCGCGCACTGGCAGGCGGCCGCGCGAACGGTGCCGGGCGACGTACTTCTCGCCGCCTCCGGCGACCGCGAGGGCATTCTGCTCGTCGAGGCGGCCGATCAGCTCGAGGAGGGCGGCCCTGTTCGCCGCGAACTCGTCGCTGCCGACATCCACTCGACTCGACAACACTGTCATTCGCCGCTCCTCACCCTCGATGGGTTGAGTCTAGCGAAAAGTGAATCCCAAATCACTCAAATGTGTGACGGGATGCTTGTTCCCGCTCTCTCGACAAGGGAGTCGGGCGGGGCGAATCGCTCGCCGTATCGCGCGCTGAGCTCGCGCGCACGGTCGACGAACCCCGCGATGCCGCCGGGATAGGACTCCACGTACTGCACGACGCCGCCCGTCCACGCAGGGAAACCGATTCCGAGCAGTGAACCGACATTCGCATCGGCCGCCGAACGCAGAACGCCCTCATCGAAACACTTCACCGTTTCGATCGCTTCGGCGAACAGCATCCGCTCCTTCAGGTCGTCGAAGGGAACGTTCGCCCGGCCGGCCGGATACGCCTTCCGGAGACCCGGCCAGAGGCGGGTGCGCCTGCCGTTCTCGTCGTACTCGTAGAACCCGCGCCCGCTCGAACGCCCGGGCCTGTCGAATTCGTCGATCATCCGGTCGATGACAGCGTCGGCGCCGTGCGGCGTTCGGGCATCGCCGGTTCTGGATGTCGCGGCCGTCGCCTCATCGCGCACCCGACGCGGCAACGTCAGGGTGAGCTCGTCGAGGAGTTGGAGCGGACCTGCCGGGTAGCCGGCCTGGAGGCCAGCCTGCTCGATCGACGCAGGATCGACGCCCTCGCCGAGGGCCGCCACGGCTTCGTTGAGGAACGTCATGATGACGCGGCTGGTGAAGAACCCGCGGCTGTCGTTCACGACGATCGGACTCTTCCCGATCTGGCGGGCGAAGTCGAAGGCGCGGGCGAGGGTTCGCTCCGACGTCTCGCGGCCCGTGATGATCTCGACCAGTGGCATCCGGTCGACGGGGGAGAAGAAGTGGATGCCGATGAAGTCGGCCGAGCGCTCGACTCCTTCGGCGAGTGTCGTGATCGGCAGCGTCGAGGTGTTCGAACCGAGGACGGAATCGGGCCGCACGACGTTCTGGATCTCCTGGAACACCGCTTGTTTCAGCTCCACGGACTCGAAGACCGCCTCGATCACGAAGTCGACGCCGCTGAAGTCTGCGGGATCCGCGGTCGGTCTGATGCGTGCCAGGAGTGCCGCACCCTGCTCGGCGGTGGAGCGGCCCCGGTCGACGTCCTTCTCGACCAGCCTGGCGGAATACTGCCTCCCGCGTTCGGCAGCCTCGATGCTCACATCCTTCAGAACCACGTCGAGGCCGGCCTTCGCGCTCACGTAGGCGATTCCCGCGCCCATCATCCCGGCGCCCAGCACACCGATCCTCGAGGGCGGTTCGACTTCGAAGCCGACCGGCCGGCTGGCCCCCGCGTTGACGGCGCGCAGGTCGAAGAAGGTCGTGATGAGGTTCTTGGCGACACGGCTGGTGGCGAGGCTCACGAAATAGCGGGTCTCGATCACCTCGGCGGTCTCGAAGTCGACATCCGCCCCCTCGATCGCGGCGGCGAGGATGGCGCGGGGGGCGGGCAGGGCCACGCCCTTCAGCGTCTTGCGGAGGGTCGCGGGGTAGGCCGGGATCGTCGCCGCGATGCGCGGGTCGGAGGGGGCGCCGCCCGGGATGGTGTGGCCCGGGCGATCCCAGGGCTGGCGGGCATCCGGGTTGGACAGGATCCAGGCCCGCGCGGCCGGCACAAGCCCGTCGACCGTCGACACGACCTCGTCGACGAGGCCTGCGGCAAGCGCCTCCTGCGGGCGGAAGCGTCTGTTCGTCGTCAGAACCTCGCCGATCGCGACCGCGATCCCGAGCATCCGCACCGAGCGCACGATGCCCCCACCACCGGGAAGCAGCCCGAGGCCGACCTCGGGGAACCCGACGACGGCCCCGCGCACATCGGCGAGCACCCGGTGGTGGGTGGCGAGGGCGATCTCGAGACCGCCGCCGAGCGCAGCACCGTTCAGGGCCGCGACGACTGGCCGGCCATACGTCTCGAGGGTGCGCAGCTGGGCCTTGAGCCGCGCGACATGGGCGGAGATCTGCGCCGCGTCGTCGTCGGTGTGGCTGAGGATCTCGTTCAGGTCACCGCCAGCCACGAATGTCGTCTTGGCCGACGTGAGGATCACACCGGTGACCGAGTCGAATTCGGCCGTGAGCTGTTCGAGCGCGGTGTCGAGCGAGGCGACGTAGTCGGCGTTCATCGTGTTGGCGCTGTGGTTCGGGTCGTCGAGGGTGAGGATGACGATGCCGTCGTCGCTCTTCTCCCAGCGGATCGTGGGGGTGTGAGTCGTGGTGCTGCTGTCGCTCATGGTTCGTTCCCTCGCCCTCAGACCCGCTCGATGATGGTCGCGATACCCATGCCGCCGCCGATGCAGAGGGAGATGAGCGCTCGCCGCTGGTCGCGCCGCTCGAGCTCGTCGAGCACGGTGCCGACCAGCATCGCGCCGGTCGCTCCCAGAGGATGGCCCATCGCGATCGCCCCGCCATTCACGTTGACCTTCTCCCAGGGGAGGCCCAGATCCTTCACCCACTTCAGAACGACCGCCGCAAAGGCTTCGTTCAGCTCGAAGAGGTCGATGTCGTCGATCGTCAGGCCAGCCTTCGCCAACACCTTCCGCGTGGCCGGTGTCGGGCCAGTGAGCATGATGGTCGGGTCGGATCCGGTGACCGCAGAGGCCACGATGCGCGCCCGCGGCGTGAGCCCGAAATCGGCGGCCGCCCGATCGTTGCCGACCAGCACCAGGGCGGCGCCATCGACGATCCCCGACGAATTGCCGCCGTGGTGAACGTGCTCGATCCGCTCCAGTGAGTGGTACTTCTGCAGGGCGACGGCGTCGTAGCCGGCCTGGCTGCCGAGCTTCTCGAACGCGGGCTTCAGCGGAGCGAGGCTCTCGACCGTGGTGCCGGGGCGGCGGTGTTCATCGTGGTCGAGCACGATCATCCCGTTCAGGTCGGTGACCGGCACGACCGACCGTTCGAAGTAGCCGGATGCCCAGGCGTGCTCGGCCCGCTCCTGGGAGCGCGCGGCGAAGGCGTCGACATCCTCGCGGCTGAAGCCCTCGATCGTTGCGATGAGGTCTGCGCCGATGCCCTGCGGAACGTGGAACAGGTCGTGGTTCGTGGTCGGATCGCTGAACAGGGCGCCGCCGTCGGACCCGATCGGCACCCGCGACATCGACTCGACACCGCCGGCGAGCACCAGGCTGTCCCAGCCTGAGAGCACCTTCTGGCCGGCCGTGTTCACCGCCTCGAGCCCGGAGCCGCAGAACCGGTTGATCTGCAGGCCCGCCACCGTCTCGGGCAGCCCGGCGACCAGTGCGGCTGTGCGCGCGATGTCCCCGCCCTGCTCGCCGACCGGCGACACCACGCCGAGCACCAGGTCGTCGATGCGGGCGGGATCGAGATCGGGGTTGCGCCTCATCGTCTCGTCGAGGAGCCCGACGACGAGGTCGACCGGCTTCACGCTGTGCAGCGAGCCCTTCCGGTTGCGGCCCCTCGGGGTGCGGATGGCCTCGAAAATGAACGCTTCCGACATCGCTGTCACCCTCCTCGGTGCCGCGCGCATCGCCTGCCCCGGCACTCGCCACCCTAGGCGAGCCGCCAATAACAGTCAACTGTGACTGTTCACTCCAGCCGCCGGAGACCCTCTCATCGATCGCGTGGATAGGCGTTATCCGGAATTTCGCCTTCCTGCACGCCTCTCGTTCAGTGAACCTTGGCGGAAGGATCGCGATCGATCCGGAGCCCACTCAAAGAAGAGAAACAGGAATCCGCCATGACGAAAGTCACCGCTGCCTCGGCGCTGCCAACCGACGAAGAGGCCGATGCCCGGCCGATGACCAATGGCAGGCTCGCCGGCAGGCCACAGGGCGTGATCCTCCTTGCGGGCAGCTGCATGCCCGTGCTCGCCGCGACGCTCATCACTCCCGTTCTCCCCTCGATGAGCGAGTACTTCGCAGAGACCCCCGGTGCGGCGACGCTCGTTCCTCTGCTGATCGGGATCCCGGCGCTCGTTGTCGCGATCCTGGCTCCGTTCGCCGGGAGCATTGTCGACCGGTTCAATCGCCGCACGATCCTCCTCGTTGGACTGGTGCTCTATGCGCTCGTCGGCACGATGCCGCTCTACCTCGACTCCCTCTACGCGATTGCGGCGAGCCGCCTCGCTGTCGGTGTGGCCGAGGCGGCGATCATCACGTGCTGCACCACGCTCCTCGGCGACTACTTCGCCGGCCAGCGGCGAAACCGCTATTTCGGGTTGCAGGCCGTCGTCACGGCGCTCGCAGCGACAGTCTTCTTCGCCCTCGGCGGTGCACTGGGTGCCACCGGATGGCGCACACCGTTCTGGGTGTACGCGGGTTCCCTGATCATCTTCGCGTTCATGATCCCCCTGATCTCCCAGCCGATCGGTGCGGGCCGTTCCGCGAGCCGACGGGTGAGTCTGCCCCCGATCCCGTGGGCCCGTCTCGCCGGGCCCTGCATCGTAGCCATCTTCGGTGGCATCGTCTTCTACGCGGTCATCGTGCAGCTCTCCTACGTGCTGACCGGCATCGGAGTCTCGGCAACGGCGATCATCGGGCTCGCGAGCGCGGTGGCGTCGCTCGCCACGGCGGCGGGCGCCATCTCGTTCAGGAGGCTGGCCCGCCTGCAGGCGAAGCGGCTTCTCCCGCTCGGTTTCACCCTCGCCGCGATCGGCCTGCTCCTGATCTGGGTGGCCGGAAGCTCGTTCGCGCTGGTGCTCGTGGGAGCCGTCGTCGCGAGTGCCGGAACGGGCATCCTGCTGCCGACGATGCTCACCTGGGCGGTGGCGGGCCTCGGCTTCGAGGAACGCGGCCGTGGCACGGGGCTCTGGCAGTCGGCGTTCTTCCTCGGGCAGTTCCTCTCGCCGCTCGCCGTGCTCGCCCTGACTGGCATCACCGGTGCGCTCCAGCCGGCGCTCGGGCTTCTCGGCATTGCGAGTCTCGTCATCGCCGTCGTCATCTTCGGGCTGCTGCGGAACCGGTCGACGAGCGACTTCCTGAAGTAGCCGGGACATTCGCCGCGGCAGGCGCCCGGAACAGGCGGAGGGGTGGGCCCCGTCGGGCTCGAACCGACGACCCACGGATTAAAAGTCCGATGCTCTACCAACTGAGCTAGAGGCCCTTGCAGAACAATCTACCGGTTCCCCCGCCTGAGCACTAAATCACGAAACGCCGGGGGCGGAGCATCCAGAGCCGTGCCGTAGCGTTGGTGCGGTGACTGACAAACCGCACAAGCCGACCCTGTTCGCCGGTTCGACCTTCGAAGCGTTCCAGGGCGGCGAGGATCCCGCGCACATCAGCCGGCTCGCGCACGACACGGCGGCCGCGCTGCTCAGCCGGGTGCGTGCCGATCCCGACCCCGGGGTCATTGACCGGCTCATCGCGTACACCGACGTGAACGGCATCGATGCCATCGCAGAGCTCTGGTCCCGGGCATCCGCCCGCAGCCTGCCGGGGGCGCTCTGGCGCATCTACCTCCTGCGTGCGCTGACGCGGCAGGATCCGGCGCAGTCGAGTTTCGTGTTCCAGCGCGGTGCCGAGCTGTCGTCGACCATCGACCCTGTCGTCGCGGGTGCGTCGACGCCGACCGGGCCCGAGGAGATCACGGCGCTCGCCGACCAGATCCTCCGCGGGCTGTTCGAGGGTGACTTCGCGGTGGCACTCGACCGGGCCGCGGCGTTCTGCCGGTTGATGTCGAGTGGATGCGCGAGCCTCGCCGACGACGCCGAAGCCCTCGATCCGGCCAGGGCCAGCGAGCTGACCACGCGCGCGCTGCGGTTCCAGTCGATCGCCGCCGAGCTCACCGCCTGCGCGACGCTCTGGCGCCGCGACAGCCTCGACTAGAAGCTGGTAAACTTCTCTGGTCGGGTCGCAGTAACCCCGGGCTCCAAATTTAGCCGCTCCGAGCGGCCTCGCGCCGAGAGGCGTTTCTGCGGCCCGGCACCTCAGCAGTAGCTCAGCCGTGTCGGGCCTGGTCCCCGTCTGACGCATTCCGCACGACTGCCCACTCCGATGAAGGTGCGGGCAATCCATCTGCCTCGCTGTTCCGAACTACCGGTGTCAAGAGAAACCCCGCGTTCGACCGATTGAGGCACAGACCTGAGATGCTTAAACTTGTGACCCAACACATCGAACGTGGCGACACCGACCTGGAGGAGAGTCTCGACTCTCTTCTTCACAAGGTGGCTGTCGCCGACCAACGGGCCTTTTCCGAGCTGTACGACAGGGTTGCTCCTCGAGTTCTGGGTCTGATCAGGCGTCTTCTCATCGACTACGCACAGTCCGAAGAAGTGGCGCAGGAGGTCTTCCTGGAGATCTGGAAGACCGCCGACCGCTTCGACACGGGCAGGGGTGCTGCCATGTCGTGGATCCTCACGATGGCTCACCGCCGTGCGGTCGACCGTGTGCGTGCCTCCCAGGCAGGCCACGATCGCGACACCAAGATCGGCATCAGGGACCTGGAACGTGAATACGACCAGACCGCTGAGACCGTCGAGATCCGCATCGAGCACGAGAGGGTGAAGAAGGCCATGGGCCAACTGACCGAGCTTCAACGCCAGGCCATCTCTCTCGCGTACTACGGCGGCTACAGCCACTCCGAGGTGGCAGAACTCCTTCATGTGCCGATCGGCACGGTGAAGACACGACTACGCGATGGAATGATTCGCCTGAGAGACGAGATGGGGGTTACGAAATGACGAAAGAAGAGCAGTACCTCCAGTCGGGCGCCTATGCCCTCGACGCGCTGACCCCAGCCGAGCAGGTCGACTTCGAACGTGCGTTGGTCGATTCGCCCGAGCTGGCGACCGAGGTCGAGGAGTTGCGCGCCACGGCCCTGCTGCTGGCGCTCGCCGCGACACCGGTGGAGCCGTCGGTCGACCTGAAGAGCCGGCTGATGGCGCAGATCGCCGAGACGCCGCAGGGTTCCGACACTCCGGTCTCGCCGCAGTCGACGGTTCAGGATGCTCCGCAGCACCCTCTCGCCGCGTCTTCCGTTGACGTTCCTGTCACCGAGGCGGCTCCCGAGGTCGTCGGCGATTCGGTGTTCGTGCCCCGCACGGCCGCCGAGGACAAGGCCCGCTCCCGGTGGTTCTCCCGCCCGGTCGGTGCCCTGGTTGCTGCGGCGGCTGCCGTCGCGATCTTCGTGGGCGGCGGCGCTGTCGCCACCCAGTTCCTGCAGAACAACTCCTCATCGAGTTCGCAGCAGGCCTCGGCTAGCGCGCTGGCCGAGATCTACGCCGCCTCCGACGTGCAGACCGCACACAGTGCCATCACCGGCGGCGGAGAGGCGACGGTGCTCTGGTCGCCGTCCGTCGGCAAGTCCGCCGTCGTGGCGCAGGGCCTGCCCTCGCTTCCCGCGGGCAAGACCTACGAGGCCTGGTACATCAACGGCACCAGCGTCACCCCAGCGGGAACCTTCACGCCGGGCGGCGACGCCACGACGTGGCACGTTCTCACCGGCAGCCTGACGACAGGCGATGTCGTCGGTGTGACGATCGAGCCGGCCGGTGGGTCGCAGACGCCCACGTCGACGCCGATCCTGACGGTCGCCTCCTAACTCGCAGACAGCACGAAAAAGCCCCGCCGGCCATCCACCCGGCGGGGCTTCGCTGTGCCTATTCAATAACGAAGGAGGCCACGCCGGTCATCCGACCGGCGCAGCCTCCTTCGTTGTTCAAGGCTCCGACTTACCCGAAGCGACCGCTGACGTAGTCCTCGGTCTCCTTCTTGGTCGGGCTGCCGAAGATCGCGGTGGTGTCGTTGTACTCGATCAGTTTGCCGGGCTTGCCGGTGCCGGCGATGTTGAAGAAGGCCGTCTTGTCGGAGACGCGGCTGGCCTGCTGCATGTTGTGGGTCACGATGACGATCGTGTAGTCCTCTTTGAGCTCGGTGATGAGGTCCTCGATCGCGAGAGTGGAGATCGGGTCGAGGGCCGAGCAGGGCTCGTCCATCAGGAGCACGTCGGGCGAGACAGTGATGGCGCGGGCGATGCAGAGCCGCTGCTGCTGGCCGCCCGAGAGGCCGCCGCCGGGCAGGTTCAGGCGATCCTTGACCTCGTTCCAGAGGTTCGCTCCGCGGAGGCCCTTCTCGACGAGGTCGTCGCCGTCGCCCTTCGAGAGGCGGCGGTTGTTCAGCTTGAGGCCGGCCAGCACGTTGTCGCGGATCGACATCGTCGGGAACGGGTTTGCCCGCTGGAACACCATGCCCACCTGGCGTCGCACCATGACGGGGTCGACGCCGGCCGCGTAGAGGTTGTTGCCGTCGATCAGCACCTCACCCTCGACGTGAGCGCCGGGGATCACTTCGTGCATCCGGTTGAGCGTGCGGAGGAACGTCGACTTGCCGCAGCCCGAGGGGCCGATGAAGGCCGTGACGGTGCGGGGTTCGATGGTGATCGTGACGCCCTCCACAGCGAGGAAGTCGCTGTAGTACACGTTGAGGTCGTTGACTTCGATTCGCTTTGACACTGATTTCCTTTGCGAGGAGCGGTTCGGGAGAGAAAGTGGGGGGAGTGGTCGACGCGCGCTCAGCGCGCACCCTTGGGAGCGAAGATCTTCGCGACGATGCGCGCGATGAGGTTCAGGATGACCACGAGGATCACCAGAAGGAGGGCGGCGCCCCACGCCGACGCGTTCGAGGCCGCGATGTCGGCACCCGGGAAGGCGTAGCCCGTGTAGGCGAGCACCGGCAGGGTCTGCATCGGTCCGTCGAACGGGTTCGAGTTGAAGTTGTCGGTGAAGCTCGCCGCGAGGAAGATCGGCGCGGTCTCACCGATGACGCGGGCGACAGCCAGCATGATTCCGGTGATGAGGCCGGCGATGGCGGTGGGCAGCACGATCTTGACAATGGTGGCGAACTTCGACACGCCGAGGGCATACGACGCCTCGCGGAGGTCGGCCGGCACGAGCCGCAGCATCTCTTCGCAGGCGCGGACGACGGTCGGGATCATCAGCACCGAGAGGGCGATGGAGGCGGAGAACCCGCTGAACGCCTTGGGGCCGACGAGGATCGAGAAGAGCGAGAAGGCGAAGAGACCGGCGACGATCGACGGGATGCCCGTCATGACGTCGACCAGGAAGGTGACCGTGCGGGCGAGCCACTGCTTCGGCAGCGCGTACTCGACGAGGTAGATCGAGGTGAACAGACCGATCGGGATCGAGATCAGCGCCGCGATGCCGGTGATGATCAGCGTTCCGACGATGGCCTGCAGCGCGCCAGCCGTCTGGGTCACCTCGAGGGTGTCGGCGTTGAAGCTGGAACCGCCGGTCTGGGTGATGAAGCTCCAGCTGAGCTGGCCGGCACCCTGGATGATCACGGTCGACAGCGTCGAGACGAGCGGGATGAGCGCCAGCAGGAAGGCGACGGTGACGAGTCCCCGGACGAGGCGGTCAGTGGCCTTCCGGCGGTTCTCTACGACCAGCGACAGGATGCCGAGGGCGATCAGGTAGAGCACGGCGGTCAGAACGAGCCATCCGACGAGGTTGAATCCGATGAGCAGCAGGAGCAGTGCGCTGACGACGGCGGCACCCGCGAGAACGTACAGTTCGGCGAAGCGGGGCAGCTGTCCTGTGGTCAGCGAGTTGCCGACCGGTCCGGTGGGCTTCGTGCGCTGGCTGAGGGCGGTCAATATCTCGCTCCTTCGATGTCTTCTTCGGGGGTGGGACCGTTGTCGTCGTTGCCCGCGCGACTGGATCCGGAGACCACATCGAGTGCGGTCGCCGACGCGAAATCACCGGCCGGCACACGGCTGAGCGGGCCAGGCGCGGCCGGCCCTTTCGCCTTCGACTTCTTCTTGCGGCCGAGCGGCTTGCCGTTCACGATGATGCGGGCGACCGAGTTCACCACCAGGGAGATGACGAAGAGCATCAGGCCGGTGCCGATCAGCGCATCGCGCTGCAGTGTGGTGGCGATGGGGAAGTTCAGGGCGATGTTCGCGGCGATCGTCTGCGAGTTCTGGCCCTCGGTGATGAGCTTGACCGAGACCAGGATGGCGGGCGAGATGATCAGCGCGATCGCCATCGTCTCGCCGAGCGCCCGGCCGAGGCCGAGGAGGGTGGCGCTCACGATTCCGGATTTCGCATACGGGAAGACGGCCATCCGGATCATCTCCCAGCGCGTGGCGCCGAGAGCGAGGGCGGCCTCTTCGTGCAGGCGCGGAGTCTGGAGGAAGATCTCGCGGGAGATCGACGTGATGATCGGCAGGATCATGACGGCCAGCACCAGGGCGCCGGCGAGGATGGTCGAGCCGGTCGTCGTGACGGGGCCGCCGAAGATGGGGATCCAGCCGAGGTTCGCGCCCAGCCAGTCGGAGAGCGGGATCAGGAAGGGCCGGATGACGATGATGCCCCAGAGGCCGAAGACGATCGACGGCACAGCGGCCAGCAGGTCGACCAGGTAGCCGAGGATCGACGCGAGGCGGCGGGGTGCGTAGTGCGAGATGAAGAGGGCGATGCCGATGCCGACCGGAGCTCCGAAGAGCAGGGCGATGGCCGCCGACCAGAGCGTTCCCCAGATCAGCGGGCCGACATAGGCCCAGAAGTTCGGGAAGGCCGCGGTGGGGCCGGTGTTGAGCTGGTCGTTCGTTCCCCAGTCGGCCGTGATGGCCGGGATGGCGGAGATGATCAGGAAGAGGGCGACGCCCGCCAGGATGATCATGATGAGCACGGCCGAGCCGGTGCTCAGAAAGCGGAAGATGAAGTCGCCCGGGCGGACCCGGGTGCCGCCCCGGGAGGCAGCCGCGTTCTGCGGGCTGCCTCCCGGGGTCTTGCCAGCGGTCGCACCGGAAGTGCCGGTCGAGCTCGGGGGAGCAGATTGAACTGAGATCTTGTCGCTCACAGCGTTCTTTCTCGAGAGTTCGTGACGGTCCGGTGGACGGAGGGTTTACTTACTTGACGGTTGCGAGCGAGGCGAGAACCTCGGTCAGCGTCGCGGTGGGGATCGGAGCGGAGCCGGCGTTCTTCGCGGCGACCTGCTGGCCGACGCTGGAGGCGACGAAGCCGATGAACGACTTGGTCAGCTCGGCCTGCTTGGCGTCCTTGAACGTGGTGCAGACGATCTGGTACGAGACCAGCGGGATCGGGTAGACGTCAGCAGCGGTCAGCTTCGAGTAGTCGATCTTCTGCGACAGGTCGCCGGTTCCGGTGGGAACCGTCGTGGCTGCTGCAGCGAAGGCTGCGGTCGCAGCATCCTGGCTGAACTCGACCTTGTTGATCGTTGCCGCGGTGGCGTCACCGATCGCGCTGTGGTCGGCGTAACCGATGGTTCCGCTGCCCGCGCCGACGGCCTGGACGACGCCCGAGCCACCCTTCTGCGAGGAGACGTTGCCGGTGATGGGCCACGCGTTGCTGGCCGGGTAGGTCCAGGTGGTCGGTGCCGCTTCGCTCAGGAAGTTGGTGAAGGTCTGCGTGGTGCCGGAGCCGTCCGAACGGGCGACGGTCGTGATCGCCGTTGCGGGCAGGGTCACGCCGGGGTTGTCGGCGGCGATAGCCGGGTCGTTCCAGGTGGTGATCGCGAGCGAGAAGATCTTCGCGATGGTCTCGGTCGACAGGTTCAGGCTGGTGACGCCGTCGAGCTTGTAGATGATCGCCACGCCGTCGAGGTAGACGGGGAGGTTGATCGCTCCGCCGGTGCCGCACTGGGCCTGCGAGGAGGTCTGCTGGTCAGCCTTCAGGGGCGAGTCGCTGCCGGCGAAGTCGTAGCTCCCGGCGAGCCAGTTGGTGACTCCACCGCCCGAGCCCTGCGACTTGTCGTAGTTGACGGTGACACCCTTGACCTGGGCGTTGTATGCCGTGATCCAGGCGGTCTCGGCGTTGGCCTGGGCGCTGGAGCCACCTGCTGTGATGGTTCCGGTCAGGCTGGCGTCGAGAGGCGCCGAGGTGGCGGCAGCCGTGGCTGCGCCTGTCGCTGCGGAGGTGCTCGCGGTGCCGGTGCTGCTCGACGAGCAGGCGGAGAGCGCGAGGGCGGCTGCCATGAAGACAGCTCCTGTCGCGGCCACATTCTTGAACTTCACTGTGTTCCCTTCAATTGGGGTAGTCCTCCAGCGCCGCGTAAGTGATTCGGGTGCAGGCGCTGATGGGGCCGGTGCAGGCCCTTGTCGAAGGTACGGGCACGTCGTAACCGGGATGCCCCCGCAGGGTGAACGGGAGGTGAACAAAAGGTTGACGAAACGTTCAGCCCGCGGATGCCCGGCTCAGGCCAGCTGCGGCAGGTGCGTCTCGATGGCGATGATGCCGGAGCCGGGCCTGTCCAGCGACAGGTGCAGCACTGAGAACCCGGCGACGGGCAGGTCACCGGCCCGCGCGAGCGAAGCCTGGCGGGTTCCGCCGGCCGCCAGCCCGACCTCCCGCACGATCTCGGGCAGCACGGGCCCGTGTGCGCAGAGGATGGCACTCCGGAGCTTCCGCACCCGCTTCGAAACCACGCGCCGCACGTCGCTGGTGCCGTCCTCGAAGGCGTCCTGGCTGATCAGGTGCGTGCTCCGGATGCGCACCTCCTCGGCCTCTGAGAACGGCGTCACCGTCTCCAGGCACCGCCTGGCGTCGCTCGCCACCACCACATCGGGCCCGAAGGCGCGGAGCGCCGGCACGATCACGTTCGCCTCGGTGCGGCCGCGGTGGGTCAGCGGCCTCTCGGCGTCCGGCCCGTCGAATTCGGAGCCCGGGATCGTCTTCGCGTGCCGGAGAGCGATCAGCGCGAACGTGCGGGAGACGCCCTGGTCGACGAGGAGCTGGAAGCGCTCCAGCACTTCCACGTCGCGTTCGTAGGTGAGCAGCTTCTTGGCCTTGCGGAGGGAGAGCCACTCGAGCGCGGCCACCTCCTCGTTCGGCTGGAACTCCGCCGTCGCATAGAGCCCCGCGGGCACCTCGGCGGCCCAGTAGTAGACCACCTTGTCGCGGTTGTTCGGCATCGTGTAGCTGGTGACGCCGAGGGGCACGCCGAGGTCGATCGAGAGCCCCGTCTCTTCGAGCACTTCACGCACGGCGGTCTCGGGCAGGGTCTCACCGGGCTCGACCTTGCCCTTCGGCAGCGAGACGTCGTTCCGGAGCGTGCGGTGGATGACCAGGACCTTCACCTTGTCACCGTCGAGGCGCCAACAGACGGCGCCGGCAGCGTAGACCGTCACCGGAGGATGCTCGGTCGCTTGCGACGGGACGTGATGTACATCAGGCGGTCCTGCAGGTCGATCAGCTTCTCGCCATCGTCCTTCAGCGTGTGCCTCGTCCAGCCGCCGTCGCCGTCGAGCCACCACGAGGTCACGGTGTCGGACATGGCCAGCTCGAAGAGAGCGGCCACCTCCTTCAGGTGGTCGGGCGCAACCAGGCGCACCAGGGCCTCGACGCGGCGGTCGAGGTTGCGGTGCATCATGTCGCTCGAGCCGATGTAGACCTGGCGGTCGCCGTTGTTCTCGAAGCAGAAGATGCGCGAGTGCTCGAGGTACCGCCCGAGGATCGAGCGCACTCGGATGTTCTCGCTGAGCCCCGGCACGCCGGGCTTGATCGCGCAGATGCCGCGCACCCAGATGTCGATCGGGACCCCCGCCTGGCTGGCACGGTACAGGCCGTCGATGATCGCCTCGTCGACGATGGAGTTCAGTTTGATCTTGATGCCCGACGGCAACCCGTTCTGCGCATTGGTCGCTTCCTGCGCGATGCGCTTCAGCAGACCCTTCCGGAGATGCAGGGGAGCGACGAGCAGCCGCTTGAACTTCTTCTCGATGGCGTAGCCGCTCAGCTCGTTGAAGAGCCGGGTGAGGTCCTTCCCGACCTGGTCGTCGGCCGTGAACAGGCCGAAGTCCTCGTAGATGCGCGACGTCTTCGGGTTGTAGTTGCCCGTTCCGATGTGGCTGTAGTGCTTCAGCTTGCCCTTCTCGCGGCGCACCACGAGCGCGAGCTTGCAGTGCGTCTTCAGCCCCACGAGGCCGTAGACGACGTGCACGCCGGCCTTCTCGAGCTTCCGCGCCCAGGAGATGTTGTTCTGCTCGTCGAACCGGGCCTTGATCTCGACCAGGGCCAGCACCTGCTTGCCGGCCTCTGCGGCGTCGATCAGCGCCTCGACGATCGGGCTGTCACCCGAGGTGCGGTAGAGCGTCTGCTTGATGGCGAGCACGTCGGGGTCGGCCGCTGCCTGCTCGAGAAAGGCCTGCACACTCGTCGCGAACGACTCGTACGGGTGGTGCACCAGGATGTCCTGCCGCGCGATCGCCTTGAAGATGTCGGGCCGGGCGTTCGGCTCGGGCGGCAGCAGGTAGACGTTCGTCGTCGGAACGTGCTTCGGGTACTTCAGGTCGGGCCGGTCGATCTTGCTCAGCTCGAAGAGCCCGCCGAGGTCGAGAGGGCCCGGGATGCGGTACACCTCCTGCTCGGTCACGTCGAGCTCCCGAACGATGAGACCGAGGGTCACGTCATCCATCGCCTCGGTGATCTCGAGCCGGATCGGCGGACCGAAGCGCCTCTTCAGAAGCTCCTTCTCGAGGGCCTGGATGAGGTTCTCGGTCTCGTCCTCCTCGATCTCCACGTCTTCGTTGCGGGTGACGCGGAACACGTGGTGCTCCAGCACCTCCATGCCGGGGAAGAGGTGGCCGAGGTGGTTCGCCATCAGGTCTTCGAGGCTGATGAAGCGCACATCCCTCGTGCGCTCCTTCGGGTCGACCCGCACGAAGCGGGGGAGCACCTGCGGCACCTTCAGGCGCGCGAACTCCTGACGGTCGCTCTTGGGGTTGCGCACGCGCACCGAGAGGTTCAGCGAGAGCCCCGAGATGTAGGGGAACGGATGCGCGGGGTCGACGGCGAGCGGCATGAGCACCGGGAAGATCTCGTCGCTGAACACCTCGGTGAGGCGGTCGCGGTCTGCCTGCCCGAGGGACTCCCACTCGACGATGTGGATGCCCGCGTCATCCAGTGCCGGCTTCACCAGCTCCTGGTAGGCCGCCGCGTGACGCGCCTGCAACTCGTGCACAGCCACCGAGATGTCGTTCAGCACGTCCTGCGGGCCGCGGCCGATGTTCGTCGGCACCGCGAGCCCGGTGACGATGCGGCGTTTCAGCCCGGCCACCCGCACCATGAAGAACTCGTCGAGGTTCGAGGCGAAGATCGCGAGGAAGTTCGCGCGCTCAATGACCGGCAGCGACGGATCCTCGGCCAGTTCGAGCACCCGCCGGTTGAAGGCGAGCCAGCTCAGTTCACGGTCGAGGTAGCGCCCCTCGGGCAATGCGGGGTCGTCGGGGTCCTCGATGAGCTCGAAGTCGTCGTCGAGGTAGTCCGCACCCACGCCGGCATCGAGGGTGATGTTGTCGTCATCCATCCCCACATCATGTCACTCAGCGGCGATCGCCGAAGGTAAACGAGGGGTGAACGGGGCTCCGGGCGCAGTCAGCGGCGGGCGTACTGCACGTCGACGGTGTGGTCGGCAAAACCGAGGCTGCGGTAGAGGGGTACGGCGGGGCCGTTGCCCTCCTCCACGTAGAGGGCCGCGACCGTGCATCCGCGGGCTGCAAGCCGGGCGAGGCCGCGCTCCATCAGGGCCCGGCCGAGACCCCGGCCGGCGTGGGCGCTGTCAACTCCGATGACGTAGATCTCGCCGATGCGCGTGCCGTCCTGTTCCGGTTCTTCGACCTTGAGCCAGTTGTAGCCGACCATCGTGCCCTCAGCGTCCCGCGCGAGCAGGAAGTCGTCGGCCACGAACCACGGCTCGGCACGGCGGGCGGCGAGGTCGGTCTCGGTCAGCTTTCCCTGCTCTGGATGCCCGGCGAACACCCGCGCGTTGAGGGCGACCCAGTCGGCGCTGTCGCGGCCGGCGTCGAAGGTGTCGAAGGTGACACCCGGGGTCTCGGCGGGGGTGCGGGCATCCTGGCTCGCTGCCAGCGGCATCCGGAGCTGCAGCAGCCGCCGCACCGGCTCGAAGCCGTGATGCTCGGCGAGGCGCCGGGCGCCGGGGTGGTCGCCGTGCGCCCAGGCGAGCGTCGGAGCGGGGAACGCGCCCACGAACGGCTCCAGCACCCGCAGCAGCACCGAGCCCGTGCGGGACGTCAGCACGTGCTCGGCCAGCGCACCGCCGACACCGCGGCCCCGGGCATCCGGATCGACGACGAGTTCGAGCGTGTCATCGGCGACGGCTGCAGCACCGACGAGACTGTCGCCGTCGTGGGCGAGCACCATATGGTTGGTGCCGGCCTTCAGTTCCAGGCGGGTCTGGTCGTTGAACGCGGGCTGGCCATCCACCGTCGCGGCGTGCTCGAGCAGGGCCTCCAACGCGGCCAGGGAGGCCGCGTCGGACGGGTCAAGCGTTCCGAGCCTGGGCGAGGCGCTCATTCTCGTCTTCGAAGAAGTTGAAGCGGTAGCCGACGTTCCGCACGGTGCCGATCAGCGACTCGAGGTCGCCGAGCTTCGCGCGGAGGCGCCTGACGTGTACATCCACGGTTCGCGTGCCACCGAAGTAGTCATATCCCCACACCTCGCTGAGCAACTGCTCGCGGGTGAACACCCGGGACGGGTTCAGGGCGAAGAAGCGCAGCAACTCGAACTCCTTGAACGTGAGGTCGAGTGGGCGGCCGTGCACGCGGGCCGAGTAGCTGGCCTCGTCGATCACGACGCCCGAGGCCTGGATCTTCGAGGAGGACTGCTCCTGCACCTGCCGGCCGATGGCGAGGCGGATGCGCGTGTCGACCTCCGCCGGGCCGGCGGACTCGAGCAGCACGTCGGCCGCGCCCCACTCGGCGCTCACCGCGGTGAGACCGCCCTCGGTGAGGATCAGCACGATGGGAACGCCGATGCCCGTGGTCTTCAGGATCTTGCAGAGCGAACGGGCGCTCGCGAGGTCGCGGCGGGCGTCGATGAAGATGAGGTCGCAGTTGGGGGTGTTCACCAACTGGGCGGCCTCCGCCGGGATCTGCCGGGTGCGATGACTGAGCAGGGAGAGCGCGGGCAGTACCTCTTTGTCGACCGCAGAGGTCAGGATCAACAACTGCGCCACAGAGATCCTCCAGATAATGCCTACCCGCAATACTAGCGGCTCGACCTCCGGGCCCGTCGCATCGGGCAGAATGGCCTGATGAGCCTCCTCCTGAAAAGCGCCGCCCCTGTCTGGCTGCTCGCGCTGGCGGGAGCGATCGCCACGGGCATCCTCGCCGATCCGGCCTCGCACCTCGTGTTCCTGGCGGTCATCCTCGGCGGTGTGGTCATCCTCACGTTCGTGGTGCAGCTCGCGCTGTCGCGGCCCGCGGGCTTCGTCGACCGCTGCTCGGCGAGCATCACGGGTTCTGTGGTCATTCTCGCCGTGGCGACACTCGTGCTGGGGTTAAGCCAATAGAATCGGAGCATGAACTATGTGCCCCTCGAAATCTTCTATCTCGGGTTGCTCGGTCTGGCCGGTATCGGTATCGCCTTCACCTCGATCGTGGTCATCCTGAGGCTGTTCCGCGGCCAGCGCTGATCTGCGTTCCCGTGCGCCGAACCGACACGTGTCCGTATTCCCGTCTGGTCGCCCGATGATCGAACTGCCCACCGGCCTGCCCGCCGAAATCGTCCCGCTGTCGTGGCTGATCGGCGTCTGGGAGGGCACCGGTGTCATCGACTACACCATCGGCGACGAGAAGGTCAGCCATGAGTTCGGCCAGCGCGTCAGCTTCAGTCAAGACGGTCTGCCCTACCTCAACTACAGTTCGTATGCCTGGCTGCTCGACGACAAGCTGACGCCGCTCGTCACAGAGATGGGCTACTGGCGCCTGTCGCGGCCCTCGGTCGAGGGCGATCCGGGCCCCGGGATGCTGCCGGGCGCAGACCCCCGCCCCTACGCCAGCACCGAAGCGGTCGAGACCCTGCGGAACGCCGACGACGGCTTCGACATCGAGGTCTCCCTGCTCCACCCCGGCGGAGTCGACGAACTCTACATCGGCCAGGTCAAGGCCGCGCGCATAGACCTTGCGACCGATGCCGTCATGCGCTCCCACTCGGCCAAGGAGTACTCGGCCGCCACCCGCATCTACGGGCTCGTCGGCGGGCACCTGCTCTGGGCCTGGGACATCGCCGCCCTCGGCCAGGACCTCCGCACCCACGCCTCCGCCAGGCTTGCCAAAACCGACTGAGCCACGCTCCACGCACGCCGGACAGCTCCCGGCAGATCGGCTCCACATGACCCCGTCACCCTTCCTCAGCCTCCCGGGCGCCGTCGAGGCATCCGGAGCCGACGCCGGCGTCGCTGCCCACTACGGCAACCCGCTCCGCGAGCAGCGGATGCTCGGTGAGGGCGCTGTCGTCGACCTCTCCTCGCGCGGGGTCGTCTCGGTGACCGGACCCGACCGGCTCAGCTGGCTGGACTCGGTCACCAGCCAGGCGCTCAAACGCCTTGCGCCGGGCGACTCGGCCGAGACCCTGCTGCTGGACCCGTCGGGCCACGTCGAGCACGCCATCCGCGTGTTCGACGACGGCGTCACGGCGTGGTTGCTGGTCGACGGCCCCGAGGCCGCCCCGCTCGCTGCGTGGCTCGACCGCATGCGCTTCATGCTCCGCGTGGAGGTCGCCGACCGCAGTGACGAGTTCGCGACGGTCGGCTGGATGCCCGGGGCCGAGGCTGCGCTCGAACCCTTCCTCGCGGCCCCGAACGGCGTCGCTCTCAGCTGGATCGACCCGTGGACGGAGGTCGTCACCGGCGGCCACCAGTACGCCGACACCGACGAGCATCCTGCCGCCGACTTCCCGTGGCGCGAGTCGCTCGTTCCCCGCGCCGCCCTCGCCGGGCTCGCCGACGTGGTGCGCGCCGGCTCGCTGCAGGTCGCCGGCACGCTCGCGTTCGAGGCCCTCCGCATCGCGGCCTGGCGCCCCCGTTTCAGCACCGAGGCCGATGAGAGGCTCATCCCGCACGAGGTCGACTGGATCCGCTCCGCCGTGCACCTGAACAAGGGCTGCTACCGCGGCCAGGAGACCGTCGCCAAGGTGCACAACCTCGGCCACCCGCCCCGCCGCCTCGTCATGCTGCACCTCGACGGCTCCGACGCGGTGCTGCCCTCGCCCGGCGACGAGGTATTCGTGGCGGACGCGCTCGCCGCCGCCACCGCCGCCTCGCAGTCCGAGGCCGCAACGCCCGCCGCGGCCACCGCCGCCGTCGGCCTGGTCACTGCCAGCGCGCTGCACTTCGAACTCGGACCCGTGGCCCTGGCCATCGTGCGCCGCAGCACCCCCGTCGACGCCACCCTCGCGACCCGCAGCGACGGCATCCTCGTCGCCGCCACCCAGGAGGTCATCGTGCCCCCCGAGGCCGGCGCGGCCGTCGGCCGCATCCCGCGCCTGCCCCGCCTCGGTGCCGTCCGCCGCTGACCCCGCCCGCGTGAGACGACCCGAGCAGCGGTGGGCCGCGCGCCTGCGGGTGCTCGCGCGGGTCGGCGCGAACCGGTCGGCGGGGTCGGCGCTGCCGATCGTGCAGCTGGTCATCGCGGTCGTCGTGTCGTACGCCATCGCGTACTACCTGTTCGGGCACCTCACGCCGGTCACGGCCGCCACGGTCACGCTGTCGAGCCTCGGCTTCGTGCGCGACGCCCGGCCGCTCCGCGTGCTCGAGACCGCGATCGGGGTGACGCTCGGCATCACGCTGAGTGAGGTCATCCTGCTGGTCGCCGGGCAGGGGATCTGGCAGCTCGCGCTCGCGGTGATCATCACGCTGTTCGCCGCACGGTTCTTCTCGCCCGCGCCCGGGTTCGCGATCATCGCGGCGTCTCAGTCGGCGTTGGTCGCGATCCTCCCGGTGGTGGCGAGCGGCCCGTTCACGCGCTCGGTCGACGGCCTCATCGGGGGAGTGGTCGCACTGCTGCTCACGGCGCTGGTTCCCCGGGATGCCCGGCGGGTCGCCCACGCTGACGCGAAGCGGATGCTCGGCACCTTCTCGCGCATCCTGGAACGACTGGTGGAGGAGCTCCGCCGCGGCGACGAGAGCGACATCGGCTCGGTGCTCGACCTCGCCCGCTCGACCCAGCCGCTGATGGACCAGTGGCGCGTCTCACTCGACTCGGCGATCGGCATCGCGAAGATCTCACCGTTCCTCCGGCGGCGACTGCCCGAGCTCGAACGCCAGAATGTGCTGTTGGGCGGGGTCGACCTGGCACTCCGCGACCTGCGGGTGGTCACGCGCCGCCTGCTTGTGGTGATGCGCGACGGTCGCCCCCGGAACGAACTCGCCGACCTGCTGAACGGCCTGGTGAGCGCGGTGAACCTCCTCGGCCAGAGCCTCGACGACCCGCTGGTGCTCCCGCTCGTCCGCCAGAACCTCATCCTCGTGGCTGTGCGCCTCGACCCCGGGATGCTCTTCCCCGGTTCGACCGTGGCGGAGGGTTCGGTCGTGATGGAGCTCCGCCCTCTCGTGATGGACCTCCTCACCGCCACGGGCCTCACCCCCGACGAAGCCCGGGCCGCCCTCCCCGCCCTCTGAGGCCGTTCCAAAGGGTCTCATATCGTGCCGCGCGAGACATCTTGGCGCGATTTGGGTCCCTTCGGCGCGCGGGTGGGGAGGGGCAGGTCAGTCCCGGGCGTAGCCGCGGGGGGCGACGGATGCCCAGGGCAGCGTCAGTTCGCCGAGCCGCCAGCGCGCGGCCGACCCCAGCACGGGCCAGCCCTCCGCGGCGAGGGCGCCCACGGCCGCGACCCAACGCTGTCGCGGTCCGTACACCGAGAGCGGCGCATTGTGCTGCCAGGCCCGGTCGAGCGCGATCAGCAGCGCGTGGATGCTCTCGCCCTCCACATTGCGGTGGATCAGCACCTTCGGCAGCCGTTCCGCCACGATCGACGGCCGTTCGAGCCCCGCGAGGCGGAGCGAGAGCGTGAACGACACCGGCCCTCCGGCATCCAGAGCCACCCAGCTCGACACCCGGCCGATCTCGTCGCAGGTGCCCTCGACGAGGGTTCCGCCGGGGTCGAGCCGCGCGGTCATCCGGTGCCACGCTGCGGGGACCTCGGCTTCGTCGTACTGCCGGAGAACATTGAACGCGCGGATGACCGTGGCCCCGCGCCCGCCCGGCAGGGGTACCTCGAACCCGCCGAGCGCGAAGCCGACCCGGGCGTCCCGCGCGAATCCCGAGCCGGACGTGCCGTCCCTCACAGCGGCCAGCTGTGCCATCGCTGTCGAAACGCGGGAGGGCGAGATCTCGAGCCCGACGACCTCCACCTCGGGGCGCACCCGCGCGAGGCGCTGCTGCAGTTCGAAGGCCGTCACACCGCTGGCGCCGTAGCCGAGATCGACCACCAACGGTGTCGCCGCGCTGCGGAGCGCAGGCAGGGTGGCGATCCAGCGGTCGACGCGGCGGAGGCGGTTCGTGTTGGTCGTTCCGCGCGTGATTTCGCCGATGGGCATGGTTCTAGACTAATTCCATGACTGAGCCCTACACCTTGATCCTGCTGCGCCACGGTAACAGCGACTGGAACCAGAAGAACCTGTTCACGGGATGGGTCGACGTGGGGCTGAGCGAGCAGGGTGTCGGCGAGGCGAAGCGTGCGGGCGAACTGCTGGCCGAGTCGGGCCTCGCGCCCGACGTGCTCTACACGTCGCGGCTCGTGCGCGCCATCGATACCGCGAACCTCGCGCTCGCCGTCGCAGGCCGACTCTGGATCGACGTGAAGCGCTCCTGGCGCCTCAACGAGCGCCACTACGGCGCCCTCCAGGGCAAGGACAAGGCGCAGACGCTCGCCGAGTACGGGGCGGAGCAGTTCCAGACCTGGCGGCGCTCCTACGACGTGCCGCCGCCCCCCATCGCCGATGACGACGAGTACTCGCAGCTCGGCGACCCGCGTTACGCAGACCTCGGTGATGCCGTGCCCCGAACCGAGTGCCTGAAGGACGTCGTCGACCGGATGCTGCCCTACTGGTTCAGCGACATCACCGTCGATCTCGCCGCCGGCAAGACCGTGTTGGTGACCGCGCACGGCAACTCGCTGCGGGCACTCGTCAAGCACCTCGACACCATCTCGGACGACGACATCGCCGAGCTGAACATCCCCACGGGCATCCCGCTCGTCTACAGGCTCGACGAGAACTTCGTGCCCATCGAGCCCGCCGTCTACCTCGACCCCGAGGCGGCCGCCGCCGGTGCGGCCGCGGTCGCGAACCAGGGGAACAAGAAATAAGTGTCCGCGGCGAGGCGCCTTGAACAGGCGCCTCGCTCCAAGCGGGGCACGCCGTCTGTCTTGACGCGGAACGAAAGAAGCCCCAGGTCGTCAGGCCTGGGGCTTCTTCGGTTGAACGGGTGGGACTAGCGCACGCCCGAGCCGGTCCACTCGCCGGTCGCGAGGTACTTGACCTTCTTCGCGATGCTGACCGCGTGGTCGGCGAACCGCTCGTGGTAGCGCGACGCCAGCGTGACGTCGACGGTGTTCACCGAGGTGCCGGCCCAGGTCTCGCTGAGCACCGCTTCGAAGACGCTGACGTGCAGCTCGTCGATCCGGTCGTCCTTGTCGCGGATCTCGTCGGCCAGCGCCAGGTCTTCGGTCTCGATCAGGCGGCTGAGCATCTCGGCCACCTCCACGTCGAGGGCGCCCATCTCGCTGAACACGCCGAGCAGGCTGTCTTTCGCGACCTTGTCGGGGTAGCGGTAGCGGGCCAGCTGGGCGATGTGCTCGGCGATGTCGCCCATCCGTTCGAGCGAGGCGCTCATGCGGAGGGCGCTGACGACGATCCGGAGGTCGCGGGCGACCGGCTGCTGCAGAGCCATGATGCTGATGGCGAGCTCGTCGAGATCCGATGCCAGGGCGTCGATCTTGGAGTCCTCGGCGATGACCTGCTCGGCCAGCGCCACGTCGGACTCGTTGAATGCGGTGGTCGCGTTGGTGATGGCGACGACGACGAGACGGCTGATCTCGACCAGTCGCTCCTGAACTTCCCGCAGTTCCTGCTGGAAAACCTCGCGCATGTGTTCAAACCTTTCTGCGGTGCTTCGCTGGTGATCTGGCGCGGTCGCACCGAACAGTGCCGGCCTGCCACGCACGGTGGCCAGAGCGGACATCGCCATTTTGCCCACCCGAGGTTAACGGATGGTGCCGATCTGTTGAACTTCGTGCGACCTGCTGCCCGTGTGGAGACTTCGGAGAGTCCGCCGGCCGCCGGAGTCATTAGTGTAGTCGCTATGGATTCAGGCTTGTTGGTGCTGCTCTCTGTGGCACTCGGCCTCACCGTGGGCTCGGGCTTCGTCTTCGTTCTCTTCGCTGCGGCGAGACGCGGCGACCACGCTGCCACCATCGTCGATCCCTCTGTTCCCGACGGTGTCGACCAGGTCATCGACGCGATCGAGTCGGCCGGTGTGGTGCTCGACGCCTCGAACAACGTGGTGAAGGTGTCGCCGGCGGCGCTGGCCTTCGGCCTGGTCTGGAACCACGGCCTCGTGCATCCGGAGCTCACGCAGATGGTCGACTCCGTGCGCCGCACCGGCGTGCCCGTCTCCCGCGACCTGAGCCTCGCCAGGGGCCCGTTCGGCGACGCCACCATCCACCTCTTCGTACGCGTCGCCCGCCTCGGCAGCCGGTACCTGCTGCTGCTGGCGGATGATCGCACCGAGGCGCATCGTCTCGAAGAGGTCAGGCGGGACTTCATCGCCAACATCAGTCACGAACTGAAGACGCCGATCGGCGCGATCTCGCTGCTCGCGGAGGCGCTGGAGCCCGCGGCAGACGATCCGGCGCAGGTGCGGCGTTTCGCGAAACGGATGGAGACGGAGGCGCAGCGGCTCGGGCGCATCACCCGGGAGATCATCGAACTCTCGAGGCTCCAGGCGGCGGATGTGCTCACCGACGCGACGCTGCTCGACGTCGACACGATCGTCGCCAGCGCTGTCGACCAGAACCACGTGCAGCTCGACACGCACAACGTCACGATCGTGAGCGGCGGTGAGAGGGGCACCGAGGTCTACGGCGACGAAGGGCTGCTCGTGCTCGCCCTCCACAATCTGATCGCGAACGCGGTGCAGTACTCCCAGCCCGGCACCCGCGTCGGGGTCGGCGTGCGGCTGAACGACGGTGTCGTCGAGATCGCTGTCACCGACCAGGGCATCGGCATCCCCGAAGAGGACCTCGGCCGGGTGTTCGAGCGGTTCTTCCGCGTCGACCAGGCCCGCTCCCGCAACACCGGCGGAACCGGCCTCGGCCTCAGCATCGTCAAACACGTGATCGAGAACCACGGCGGCGACATCCGCGTGTGGTCCCAGCCCGGCCTCGGGTCGACATTCACCATCCGGCTGCCGGCGGCGTCCCACGCTGCGGCGGCCTCGTTAGGAGAACCACAGTGATCCAGATCCTCCTCGTCGAAGACGAGATCGCGCTCAGCGAACCACTGGCCTACCTGCTGCAGCGTGAGGGGTACGCCGTCACGGTCGCCGCAGACGGGCCGAACGCCATCGCGGAGTTCAACAGGGGCGGCGTCGAACTGGTGCTGCTCGACCTGATGATCCCGGGCATCCCGGGAACGGAGGTGTGCCGCGAGATCCGCACCCGGTCCCAGGTGCCGATCATCATGCTGACCGCGAAGGACAGCGAGATCGACATCGTGGTGGGACTCGAGCTCGGGGCCGACGACTACGTCACGAAGCCGTACTCGTCGCGCGAGCTGCTGGCGCGCATCCGTGCGGTCATGCGCCGCCGCAGCGAGTCCGCCGAAGTGGGCGAGCCGGTGCTGGAGGCGGGCCCGGTGCGAATGGATGTCGAACGGCACACCGTCGCCGTGAACGGTCGTGACACGCCCATGCCGCTCAAGGAGTTCGAGCTGCTCGAGATGCTGCTGCGGAACGCCGGCCGCGTGTTGACCCGGGGGCAGCTGATCGACCGCGTCTGGGGGTCGGACTACTTCGGCGACACCAAGACGCTCGACGTTCACATCAAGCGCATCCGCTCGAAGATCGAGACGGCGCCGTCTGAACCGGTGCTGCTGGTGACGGTGCGGGGGCTCGGCTACCGGTTCGAGGCGTAGCGGCAGGGTTCCGGATGCCCGGGCAGTCGCTCGCGCATCCGGTGGCCTGACGCCGTTGGAACGGGGCCGCCGTCGGAACCGGGCCGCCGTCGGAACGGGGCCGCTGGCGCTACCGGGCGGTGACTACGGCGCGGGCGTCGGGGTGACGGTCGCCTCGGGGGCGAGCGTCGAGGTCGACGTGGGAACCGGCAGCGGCACGGGTGTCGCCGTCGGGGTCGGAGTCGGGGTCGCCGTCGGCTCGAGGCCGTCGAACTGCTCCCAGTCGCTCGAGAGCACGGGAACCAGCAGTTTGGTGCCGGTCACGCTGCCGTACTGGAAGAACACGGGGAAGAGCTGGCCCACGGTCAGGTCGACGTTGTCGAGGACGAGCCGCTGATCGGTGCTGCCGCCGACGGTGAGGGTGCTGCGCGCGCCGACGAGGGCCACGGCATCCACGCTCTTGCCGGAGGCGTCTTCGTACTGCACGACCACCTGGTGGTCTTCGTCGCCGGTGTTGACGAGCGACACGATCAGGCTGGCCGACGTCTTGTCGTCGCTGATCAGCGTCGCGTTCCGGATAGCGAGGTCGGGCGAGACGTTGCCGTCGACACCGTCGGTGACCTGGCCGATCGACGTGGTCGCCTGGGGGGTGATGAAGGCGCAGCCCGTCGCGCTGACGCCGACGAGTGCGGCGACGAGAATGGATGCCGCGTACCGTGTTCTCACAAAACCCTCCAGGAATACCCGTTCGCCGTCTTCCCGAAGAGGGGATCGGGCGGTGAACCCTTGCGAGTTTAGCCTACCGGTCAGCCCGGCCGATGCCGGTCGGGCAGCCGTCCGCGCACCTGTCCGGCGACCCCCCTTGTGGTAAATTGGTTGGTCTGGAAAGGACGGGCCCACATGCTTTTTGAGGTCGGCGAGACGGTTGTCTACCCCCACCACGGCGCAGCAACGATCACCGAGGTCAGCACCAGGGTCATCAAGGGCGAGGAGCGGGTCTACCTCACGCTCCAGGTGAACCAGGGCGACCTGGTCATCAAGGTTCCGGCCCAGAACGTCGAGCTGGTGGGCGTGCGTGACGTGATCGGCCACGACGGCGTCGACCGGGTGTTCGAGGTGCTCCGCACGCCGTTCACCGAGGAGCCGACGAACTGGTCCCGCCGGTTCAAGGCGAACGGCGAGAAGCTCGCCTCGGGCGACGTCATCAAGGTGAGCGAGGTCGTTCGCGACCTGTGGCGCCGCGACAACGACAAGGGCCTGTCGGCGGGGGAGAAGAGCATGCTCGCGAAGGCCCGCCAGATCCTCGTCTCCGAACTCGCGCTCGCCGAGAAGACCGATGAAGGTAGAGCCTCCGTGATGCTCGACGAGGTGCTCGCGTCCTGACCGTCGCGGTCCGCGCCGCGGCGCGGCCACCCGGGCTGGCTGCTCCCTGACCCTAGGCTGGGTGCGTGAACAGCTCTGCAGCTCCCCGCGTCGCGGTCATCGTCGTCGCGGCCGGCAGCGGCTCGAGGCTCGGCCACATCCTGCCCAAGGCGTTCGTCGAGGTCGCCGGCCGCACCATCCTGTCCCGCTCTCTCGATCCGGTCTTCGCTCTCGCCGACGCGGTTCAGGTCGTCATCGTGGCGCCCGCCGACCGGCTGGCCGAGGCCGAACAGCTCGGGTCGGATGTCGCGGGGAGTGCATCCGCGTACCTGACGGTCGTGCAGGGCGGGGCGACCCGCCAGGAATCCGTCGCGCGCGGCCTCGCCGTGCTCAGGGCCTCCGTGCAGACCGTTCTCGTGCACGACGCGGCGCGCGCACTCACTCCCACGGCACAGTTCGACGCGGTCATCGATGCCGTCGCGGCATCCGGCAGGGGCGCGGTTCCGGGCCTGCCCGTGAGTGACACGATCAAGCGCACCGACATGCTCGGCATCGCGCTCGAGACCGTCGACCGCTCCGAGCTCAGCGCCGTGCAGACCCCGCAGGGCTTCCCGCGGGACCAGCTCGAGCGGGCCTACGCCGAGGCGGGCCACGACGCCACCGACGACGCCGCGCTCGTCACCGAGGCGGGATTTCCCGTCGCGATCATCCCCGGCGACCCGCTCGCCTTCAAGATCACCACGGCCTGGGACCTGCGGCGCGCCGAGCAGGAGCTCCAGCCCGCGACGGCCCTCGCCCTGCCGAGAACCGGGGTCGGGGTCGACTCCCACGCTTTCGCGCTGCAGCCCGACGAGCAGCCGCTCTGGCTCGCCGGCCTGTTCTGGCCGGGAGAGAACGGCCTCTCGGGCCACAGCGACGGCGACGCGGTCTCGCACGCGATCTGCGACGCCCTGCTCTCGGCCGCAGGTCTCGGCGACATCGGCAGCACCTTCGGAACCGACGATCCCCGGTTCTCCGGCGCCCGCGGCGAGGTCTTCCTCACCGAGACGCTCCGGATGCTCGGCGCCGCCGGGCTCCGCATCGGGAACGTCGCCGTGCAGCTCATCGGCAACCGCCCCCGTTTCGCCGCCCGGCGGCAGGAGGCCGAGAGCGTGCTGGCGGGCATCCTCGGCGCTCCGGTGAGCATTTCGGCGACGACGACCGACGGTCTCGGGTTCACGGGGCGTGCCGAGGGAGTGGTGGCGATCGCGACCGCGCTGGTGTACCCCGCGTAACGGAACCCCAGACCCTCGTAAACTAGCGCAGTGACTCTTCGCCTCTACGACTCTCAAGCTCGTACCCTCAGGGACTTCGTGCCCCTGGTACCCGGCCGTGTCGGCGTCTACGTCTGCGGGCCGACGGTGCAGTCGTCCCCGCACATCGGTCACCTCCGTTCGGCGCTCGCCTATGACCAGCTCCGTCGCTGGTTCAGCTACTCCGGCCTCGACGTCACGCTCGTGCGGAACGTCACCGACATCGACGACAAGGTGCTGGTCAACGCCGCCGCGTCGGGCGAGGAGTGGTGGGCGCTCGCCTACCGCACCGAACTCGAGTTCACCGCTGCGTACACCGCCATCGGGGTCATGCCGCCCACCTACGAGCCTCGGGCGACGGCGAGCATCCCGGAGATGCAGAGCATCATCGGCAGACTGGTGGATGCCGGACACGCCTACGCCGCAGCAGACGGTTCGGGCGACGTGTACTTCGACACCGTCTCGTGGCCGTCGTACGGCGAGCTGACCCACCAGAAGCTCAGCGACATGGCCTCCGCCGAGGACTCGGACCCGCGCGGCAAGCACGACGTGCGGGACTTCGCGCTCTGGAAGGGCCACAAAGAGGGCGAGCCCGCGACCGCGTCGTGGCAGAGCCCCTGGGGTGCCGGCCGGCCCGGCTGGCACATCGAGTGCTCGGCCATGAGCACCAAGTACCTCGGTACCCAGTTCGACATCCACGGCGGCGGTCTCGACCTGCGCTTCCCGCACCACGAGAACGAGCTCGCACAGTCCCGCGCCGCGGGCGACGCGTTCGCCAACTACTGGCTGCACAACGGGCTGGTCTCGGTGACGGGCCAGAAGATGTCGAAGTCCCTCGGCAACTCCGTCTTCGCCGCTGATCTGCTCGCCGCCGCGCGGCCGCTGGTCGTGCGCTACTACCTGGGCTCTGCCCACTACCGCTCCACCCTCGAATTCCAGGACGGCTCGCTCGCCGAAGCCGAGGCGGCCCTCGGGCGCATCGAAGGTTTCCTCGACCGTGCTGTGCGCCGGCTCGAGGGCACCCGCTTCTCGACGGACATCGTGGAGGTCGTCCCCGAGGCGTTCCGCACCGCGATGGACGACGACCTCGGTGTCCCCCAGGCGCTCGGCGTGCTGCACGAGGCCGTGCGCGACGGCAACACCGCCCTCGACGCCGAGGACTTCGCCGAGGCGGCGCGGCTGCTCGGGCACGTGTTCGCGATGACGAGCATCCTCGGAATCAACCCGCACGACCCCGCGTGGGCGAGCGACGACCAGAGCCAGACGGGCACGGCACTCAAAGCCCTCATCGAGCAGCTGCTCGAAGACCGACAGACCGCACGCAAGGCCCGAGACTTCGCCACCGCCGATCGCATCCGCGACGAGCTGGGGCAGGCCGGTATCACGATAGAAGACACCTCAACGGGTGCACATTGGAGTTTTGATGGCTAGTTCAGGCAAGAAGCCCGGCCGCCCCGGCGCCGTCCGGCGCACGAGCAGGGGGCCGGCCGTCGGGTCGGGCGGCCAGGGCCGCCAGGCCCTCGAGGGCAAGAAGCCCACGCCCAAGGCGGAAGACCGCCCGTACCATCCCGCGGGAAAGGCGAAGGCCGCCAAGGAGCGCTTCGCCGCCGCGGGCGGCAAGAGCAAGGCGGCGCCCGAACGGCGTTCGAACGAGCCGAAGATCGCCGGGCGCGGCGGCCCTGCGGCGCGCAACGGTTCGGCCCGGGGAGCGGTCTCCGGCGCGAGCCGGGGCGGCCCGCAGGAGCCGGCGCGCCCCCAGCGCCGCCCGCTCAGCCGCGGCGAGGACTCCGAGGTGGTGACCGGCCGCAACTCTGTGGTCGAGGCGCTCCGCGCGAAGATCCCGGCGACCGCGCTCTACATCGCCACGCGCATCGAGTACGACGAGCGCGTCAAGGAGCTCCTGCAGCTCGCGACGTCCCGCCAGATCCCGATCCTCGAGGTGATGCGTCCGGAGCTCGACCGCCTCGCCGGCTTCGACTCCGTGCACCAGGGTGTCGCGCTGAAGGTGCCGCCGTACGAGTACGCCCACCCCGACGACCTCTACGACGAGATCCTCGCCCGCAAGGAGGTGCCGCTGCTGGTGGCGCTCGACGGCATCACGGATCCGCGGAACCTCGGGGCGATCATCCGCTCGACCGCCGCGTTCGGCGGACAGGGTGTCATCGTGCCCGCCCGTCGCTCCGTCAGCCTCACCGCGTCGGCGTGGAAGACGTCGGCCGGTGCCGCGGCCCGCACTCCGGTCGCGATGGCTCCGAACCTCACGCAGTCCCTGAAGTCGCTCAAGGCGAAGGGTGCCTTCGTGATCGGCCTCGACGGCGGCGGAGACATGGCGCTGCCCGACCTCGAACTCGCCCGCGGCCCCATCGTGATCGTCGTCGGCAGCGAGGGCAAGGGCCTGTCCAGGCTCGTCACCGAGACCTGCGACGCCATCGTGTCGATCCCGATCAGTGCGGCGACCGAGTCGCTGAACGCCGGCATCGCGGCGTCGGTCACCCTCTACGAGATCTCCCGCACCCGCGCGCAGAAGTAGGGCACCGAAGGGACCCACATCGCGCCAAGGCCTCTGCTTCGGCGCGGTGTGGGTCCCTTCGTGCATCAGGACGGCCGGCCGGCGGTCAGACCGTGAGGCGCCAGTCGGCCTCGGGCTCCGCCGCGACATCCTCGGTCGAAGCGGACGCCTCGTCGTCGGGAACGGCACCCTTCTGCACGGAGATCGGGAGCGTGATCATGCCCGTCGGCGGGCCGACCACGGTCGCCTCGTCGCGGCGGTGGCGCAGGATGTCGTTGATGTAGGAGTTCAGCGCCTCAGCGAGCGGCACGTCGCGGCTCTCCTGCTGGCTCATGAACCAGCGGTGTTCGAGCAATTGGTGGAACACCTCCGCCGGTTCCAGCTTTCCCTTCAGGTCCCGCGGGATCGCCCGCACGACCGGCTCGAAGACCTTCGCGAGCCATTCGTGGGCGAGCATCTCCTCGTCGTACTCGCGGCGGCCGAACTTCAGCGTGTAGGAGTCGAGGTCGTTGAGCAGGCGCCGGGCCTGGTTCTCTCCGGCGTCGAGCCCGGTCAGGCGCAGCAGTCGGCGCTGGTGGTGTCCGGCATCCACCACCTTCGGCTGGATGCGCACCGTGTCGCCGTCTTCGTTCGTCTTGATGGCGAGTTCCTCGATGTCGAAACCGAGGTCGTTGAGGCGGTCGACCCGCTCGTTGATGCGCCAGCGTTCGGACGAGGAGAAGGACTCGCTGCCGGTCAGCTCCTTCCAGAGCGACCGGTAGGCGGCCACGATGCCGTCGCTGATGCGGATCGGGTCGAGCTCGTCGGCGACGCGGCCACCCGCCTCGAGGTCCATCAGCTCGCCGGCGATGTTGACCCGGGCGATCTCGAGGTCGTTCTCGCGTTGGCCGTTCGAGAGCCCGGTGGTGTAGAGCTGACCCGTCTCCGCATCGACGAGATAGGCGGCGAAGGATCCGGCGTCCCGGCGGAACAGCGTGTTCGAGAGCGAGACGTCGCCCCAGAAGAACCCGATGATGTGCAGGCGCACGAGCAGCACGGCCAGAGCATCCACCAACCGGGTCGCCGTGTCGGGGCGGAGGGTCTGCGAGAACAGCGCGCGGTAGGGGAGGGAGAACTTCAGGTGCCGGGTGACCAGCACCGAGTTGAGTTCGAGACCGTTGACGTCGGTGCGGTTGGTGATCACGGCAAGCGGGTCGACGCAGGGGATCTCGAGGTTCTGGAGGGTGCGGAGCATCGCGTACTCGCGCTTGGCCATCTCGTCGGTGGTCTCCTTGATCGCGATCACGTGGCCGCTGAGGTGCGCGAACCGCACCAGGTGCCGCGAGATGCCCTTCGGCAGCAGCGCGATGTTCGCTTCCGGCCACTCGTCGAGGGGCAGCTGCCAGGGCAGGTCGAGCAGGGCCGGATCGGCCGTCGCCGAAGTGATGTTCAGTGAGCCGCTCATGGATGCTCCTAGCGAGGTGTGCGCGGGTGGGAAGTCGATCGGCCGCCGACGTGAGCGGTCGTGCTCTTAAACACGTCCGGGCCTGCCGAAGTGACGCAGCAGGCCCGGACGAAGTGCAGATCGTTACGCGTTGACGACCGGCTTGTTGCCGACGCGCTGGCCGCTCTCGACGTCGAAGAGGTGCAGGTGGCCGGGCTTCGCGGTCAGGTAGACCTTCTCGCCGGCGTTCGGGTGCACGCGGCCGTCGACGCGCGTGACGAGGTCGGTGCGGCGGCCGTTGATCTCCGCGTGGCCGTAGAGGTAGCCGTCGGCTCCGAGCTCCTCGATCAGGTCGATGTCGACGGGGAGGCCCTCGCCGAACTGCGACGCGACGACGATGTCCTCGGGGCGCACACCGATGGTGACCGTCTTGCCGCTGATCGAACCGAGCAGTTCGCGCTCGACGGGGATGACCGAGGTGCCGAACTGCACACCGCCGTCGACCACGTCCGCGACGAACAGGTTCATCGCGGGGCTGCCGATGAAGCCGGCGACGAAGACGTTCTCGGGCTTCTCGTAGAGGTCGCGCGGGGTGCCGACCTGCTGCAGCAGGCCGTCCTTCAGCACGGCGATGCGGTCGCCCATGGTCAGGGCCTCCGTCTGGTCGTGGGTGACGTAGACCGTGGTGACGCCGAGGCGGCGCACGAGCGAGGCGATCTGGGTGCGGGTCTGCACGCGGAGCTTCGCGTCGAGGTTCGACAGCGGCTCATCCATCAGGAACACCTGGGGCTGGCGCACGATGGCACGGCCCATGGCGACGCGCTGGCGCTGGCCACCCGAGAGGGCCTTCGGCTTCCGGCCGAGGTAGGGCTCGAGGTCGAGGAGCTTCGCCGCCTCGAGAACCCGCGTGGCCCGCTCGTCTTTGTTGACGCCGGCGATCTTCAGGGCGAAGCCCATGTTCTCGGCGACGGTCATGTGCGGGTAGAGCGCATAGTTCTGGAAGACCATGGCGATGTCACGGTCCTTCGGGGGAACGTCGGTGACGTTGCGCTCGCCGATGAAGATGTTGCCCGAGTTGACCTCTTCGAGGCCGGCGAGCATTCGGAGGGAGGTCGACTTGCCGCAACCGGAGGGGCCGACGAGAACGAGGAACTCGCCGTCGGCGGTCTCGAGGTTCAGCTGGTCGACAGCCGGCCTTGTGGAACCCGGGTACAGGCGGGTTGCGTGGTCGAATGTTACAGACGCCATGATTTCTTCTCTTCCTTCACCGGCAGGTACGTGCCGGACGATCCGTTGTGATGGATGGCGGGACAACGACATCGGTGACCCGCCTCCCAGTATGACACGCCAGCCGTTTACCGCATTCTCAGTCTGGTTCATTACTATCGGTGGATGCCCGAAGACAGTCGCCAGAACAAGAACCAACGCCGCGAGGCAGCCCGGGAGAAGGCGAAGCAGCTGCGTGAGCAGCAGCGACGGAAAGACATTCGCAACCGCGCGATCCTCTTCAGCGGCCTGGGCGTCGTCGTCATCGCCATCGTGGTGTGCGTCGTACTGATCGTCGCGAGCTCGGCGAAGCCCGCCGGCCCGGGCCCGCTCAACATGGCCAGCGACGGCATCAAGATCAGCCAGGGCAACGTGGCGGAGACGACGCCGGCCCTCGCCGACGGCCAGCAGCCGACGCCGAGTGCCACCAACGCTGCCGGTGTCATCGACATCCGCGTCTACATCGACTACCTATGCCCCTACTGCGGCCAGTTCGAGTCGACGAACCTCACCCAGATCGGCAAGTGGATCGACAGCGGCGCTGCGACGTACGAGATCCACCCGCTGGCCCTCCTCGACCGCTCTTCGCAGGGCACCAGGTATTCGAGTCGGTCGGCCAATGCTGCCGCCTGTGTGGCGAACTACTCGCCGAACAACTTCTACGATTTCAGCGCCCTCCTGTTCTCGAACCAGCCGCAGGAGAGCACCACCGGGCTTGACGACGCGACTCTGCAGGACCTGGCGAAGCAGGCCGGTGTCGGCTCGGTCGACCAGATCAACACCTGCATCACTGACGAGCAGTTCAAGGGCTGGGTGAGCGATTCCACCACCCGTGCCACGACCGAACCACTGCCGGGTTCCACCCTCGCCAAGGTGACGGGCACTCCGACCGTGCTGGTCGACGGCCAGCAGTACCAGGGCTCGCTGACCGACGCGAACGCCTTCGCGAACTTCGTGCTGCAGGTCTCGGGCCAGACGTCGTCGACGTCGACGCCCACCCCGACACCGACGCCGTAGCGATCAGCGCTGGAGGCGTTCCCCGAACGCCTCCAGCGCACCCTCCACGCGCTGTGCGGACCCGGTGTCGGCATGGCTAGAATGGGGTGTTCCATCTGCCGGCGTGGCGCAATTGGTAGCGCACCGCTCTTGTAAAGCGGGGGTTGCGGGTTCAAGTCCCGCCGCCGGCCCCCTGTCAAACACTCGCACTGTCCCTGCATCACCCCAGTTCAAGCAGCGCCGACGGAGGCATGCGATGAGAACCTTCCCCCGGGCTGGGCTGGTGCTCTCCGGGCTGGTTCTGCCTGCTGTGCTTCTCAGCGGCTGCGCGGCTTCACCGGGGCCGGCTCCAGCATCGGCCGGAGCGACCGCGGCGGCCAGTTCCACGACGGAGGCCAGCTCCACCCCGACGGCCGGCGTGCCCCGCGGAACGTCAAGCCCCTCAACGCCGACGGCCACTTCGGGCGCAGCCCCCGCCGCTGCCATCCCGACCGACTGCACCGACCTCATTGCTTCGTCGCCCTTCACCGACTCGTTCGGCGCGTGGCCCCTGAACGACACCGCGGTGATCGGAGCGCCGGGCACCGAGTACTCGTATCCCGCCGGGTCGACCGTCCCGACTCCGGCGGCGAGTGGTGCGACCGTCGCCGAGACGCTCTCGGCCGCGACCCAGCTCCGGTGCGTCTGGCGCGACCCCCGGGCTGACATCACCTCGATGACGATCGAAATCGCGACCGTCGATCCGGCCATCGCGACGGGATACCTCGCGAGCCTGCCGGCACTCGGGTACACCTGCTCGCCGACGACGGCAGGCGCAGGCGCAGGCCTGGCATGTCTGCTCACCACGACCGACCCGAAGTACAGCGTCGACGTCGGCAGCACATCCTTCCTCCGTGGTGACACGTATATCCACATCAGCCAGGCGAACGTCCAGACGCCCGGCCTCTTGGCCCTGCTCGAGTCGAGGCTCTGGGCCTGACGCCTCTCGCCGCATCCGGCCGGGGTCCGTTCGTCCCGCTGCCGGAGGCGAGGGTCACGGGCGGCCGGGCCCGCCCTTCTCGTCGACGAGTCCACCCGAACCGAGGGCCCGCTCGACCGTGATCTCGATCACCACGCGCCGGGGGTTCACCCCGGGCTGCCGGTACCGGCCGGCATAGAGCTCGACCGCGTGCGCCACCGCCGCGGCATCCCGCACCACGCATGACGGGCCCTGGAAGCTGAGCCAGCGCCCGCCGTCGACCTGCGCCACGGAGGCCTGGCCGCCGCGTTCGGCGTTCCGCACCTTCTGGGTGCCGTCGGAGGTGATGATGCGGGCGATGCCGTCTTCGAGCGTGAAGCCGACGGGCACCGAGTGCAGCCGGCCGGTCGGCCCGAGGGTCGTCAGGATGGCGAGGTGCCGGTCGGTGACGAAGACGGTGCCCGCTTCGGAGAGTCGGATGCCCGGCTCAGTGCCCGCGCTCATGCCGCCGCCCCGCTCTGCTGCTCGCCCTGCCCGGCGCCCGCCCGTGGATTCTCTGCCGCACCGAGCCGTTCGACCAGCACCACCCCGTCGTCGAGGGTCGCATGCTCGCCGTGCGGATCGACGACCGCACGCGTGCGCGCCTCGCAGCTGATCGTCCGCCACGAGGCGGGGTCGAGGGCGAGCGACGCCAGCACCTCCTCCGGTGTGACGAAGTGCACGTCGGGCTGGTCGTGTCCGACCCACGAGGGCAGCCCCGAGTGCCCGACGATGAGCAGCCGGCCTCCCGGCGCCACCGCGGCGGCCGCGGCACGGAGGATCTCGGGCCTCGGAAGCTCGACCGGCGAGTGCAGGAACTGCGCGGACACCAGCTCGAACTCGCCCGTCGGGAAACCTGATCCGAGGTCCTGCTGCTGCCACGTTACGGAACCACTCACCCCGGCAGCCTCCGCCGCGGCACGTGCCCGGTCGAGAGCGACGCCCGAGACATCCACCCCTGTCACCTGCCAGCCCCGCCCAGCGAGCCAGATCGCGTCGGCGCCTTCGCCACAGCCGACGTCGAGCGCGCGACCGGGTGCAAGCGCGGAGACCTCGTCGACCAGCACGGCGTTCGGCCGGCCGCTCCAGATCTGCTCGCGCTGCCCGTAGTGCTCGTTCCAGAAGGTCTCGGTCGACGGATGCCCGGAGGGGTCCGACGCGTGTTCGTGGCTCATTCGCCCATCCTCTGCGCCCTGCCGCGACGGTGCAAGTCCGCTTGCCGAAACGGCACGGCCAGCCCGCGTGCGTTAGCGTTCTGTGGATGCGATGGTCGGCAGACGAGGTGGACGGTTCAGGTTCTGATCCGTCCTCTCCGGGGTCACCCCGGGGTACGCAGGCCGACTCAGGCACTTCGCCGCAGGCGTCTCACCGCACTTCGAGCGGCCGAACGCCCGCACAGACGCACAGGTCGTCTGCCGGCCATCGCATTCCTTCTCCGACCTCGGCTGCGGCCGTACTCGGCCGTCGACCCCGGGTCACCGACGAGGCGGTCGCCACTGCGCTGGCCCTCGCCCTGCTCGCCGAACCCTCGTGGTCTGCCGAACGGATGCTCGGGGCGACCCAGTCCGTGTTCGGGGTGCGGCACCGGTGGTTGCCCGCGCTCGTGAGGGAGGTGCTCGTGGTGTTCCGAACGGCGCCTGTGGATGCTCCGCGGGAGCTCGCTGCGGTCATCCGCCGCTCGGCGGCACTCACCGGCGCTCTCTCCCGGGCCGGGGAACGCGGACGCCCGCTCGCGATCGCGCACTATCCAGTGGGGGAGGCGGAGCATCCGGAGCCGGCGCCAGCCGCCGAACCCGCACGCGCCTCCGCCTCCGCCTCCGCCTCCGCGCCCGAACCCGCACGCGCCTCCGCCTCCGCCGCTGAGCCCCCGCCCGCCCCCTCCGCCGCTGAGCCCGCACCCGCCCTCTCCGGCGCTGAGCCTGCACCCGCCGCCTCCGCCCTCGTGCCCGTGCCTCCGCCCGCTCTCGCGCTGCCCCTCGAGCCGCCGTTGCCGCCGCCGATGCCGCTGCCGCGCACCCTCCCCGCCCTCGCCGCCCTGCTCGACGTCACCGCGGGCGAGCTCGACTGGCTCGCCGACACCGGCGGCTGGAACCGGCGCGCCCGCGAGGGCCCACTGCACCACTACCGGTACGAGTGGCGCACCCGGCCCGGCCGCGTGCCCCGGCTGCTCGAAGTGCCGAACGAGCGGATGCGCACCGCGCAGCGCACGCTCCTCGCTGAGGTTCTGGGAGGTCTGCCCCTGCACGACGCAGCGCACGGCTTCGTCCTTGGGCGGAGTGCCCTCACGGCCGCGGGCCTGCACACGGGTACCGACGTGGTGATCACGCTCGACCTGGTGACCTTCTTCACCCGCGTCACGGCGGGGCGCGTCTATGGCACCCTGCGGCAGGAGGGGGTGCCCGAGCGTGTCGCCCTGGCGCTCACGGGCATCGCCACGAACCGCGTTCCGCCGAGGGTGATCGGGGCGATGCCGCCGGGCGGGGATCCCGGCGAGCGGTTCGCGCTCCGCCAGGCCCTCGCAACCGCACACCTGCCCCAGGGCGCGCCGACCTCGCCGATGCTGGCCAACCTCGCCATCCGCCGTCTCGATTCGAGGCTCGCCGGGTTCGCCCTGGCTGCGGATGCCCGCTACACCCGCTACGCCGACGACCTGACGTTCAGCGGGCCGCTGCCGCTCCGCCGCAGGGCAGACGCCTTCCTCCGCGGCGTCACCCGGATCGTGGTCGACGAAGGGCACACGGTGAACCGCCGCAAGACCCGGGTGCGCCCGGCGGCCACGAGCCAGCGGGTGACGGGAATCGTGGTGAACGAGCGCACCGCCCTGCCGCGGGCGGAGTTCGACCGGCTGAAAGCGATTCTGCACAACTGCGCGGAGCACGGCGCGGCGTCCCAGAACCGCGCAGGCCTGGAGGACTTCCGCGCGCATCTCCTCGGCCGGATCTCCTGGGCTCGCGCCCTCAATCCGGTGAAGGCCGAGCGCCTGCAGCGCGAGTTCGACCGCATAGTGTGGTGACCCCGTCGCCCACCAGAGGCGGCCCGCGGAGGGCTGCCGCAGGACGATGTTTGAGAGTGGGAGTCTGCTGAGCATCCGCCCTTCCTGACAGCGCCGCCACCCGCTGCGGGGAGCCGGTGACGTAACGTCATCAGAGGTTGCCCCGGACCACGGTCGCCATTCCCCAGAGAGTGGTCGGTTCACCGCAGGAGACCACTCACTCGCCCCACCTCGAAATGAGGCTCACCGTGAGCGCAACTGTCCCGTCCGCCGTGCCTGTCCCCGCCTCGAAAGTGCTGTTCACGCGCACGAAGCCGGGCGGCAACCGGGTCAATCCGACGACCGAGTACTCGGCTCTGCTACGCACGGTTCGGGATGCCGGACTGCTCCGTCGCCGACGCGGCTTCTATGGTCTGATGTTCGGCATCCTCGTCGCCGCGCTCGGCGGTGTCGTGACCGGTTTCGTGCTTCTCGGCGACTCGTGGTTCCAGCTGCTCATGGCGGCAGCGCTCGGGCTCATCCTGACCCAGTTCGCGTTCCTCGCCCACGAGGCATCCCACCGGCAGGTGTTCGAGTCGGGCAAGGCGAACGACCTCGCCGGCCGCACCCTTGCGAACCTCTTCGTGGGCATCAGCTACAGCTGGTGGATGACGAAGCACTCGCGTCACCACGCGAACCCGAACATCATCGGCAAAGACCCCGACATCGACAGGGACTTCGTCTCCTTCACCGAGGAGGACGCGGCGGCGACGAAGGGCATCTCCCGCTGGCTGACCAAGCGCCAGGGGTACATTTTCTTCCCGATCCTCGTGTTCGAGGGCCTGAACCTCCACCTGCACGGTTTCCGCACCGTCTTCGGTCGGGGCAAGGTCGACAAGCGCACGGTCGAGATCATCATGCTGCTCGCCCGGATCGGTGCCTACCTCGCCATCGTCTTCCTGGCGCTCCCGCTCGGCATGGCCTTCGCCTTCGTCGGCGTGCAGCTGGCTGTCTTCGGCGTCTACATGGGGTCGTCGTTCGCGCCGAACCACATCGGGATGCCCGTGCTTCCCCGCGATTCGAAGGTCGACTTCCTGCGCCGCCAGGTGCTCACCTCCCGGAACATCTCCGGCGGCTGGTTCATGAACTTCTTCATGGGCGGCCTGAACTACCAGGTGGAGCACCACCTGTTCCCGAACATGCCGCGGCCGGCGCTGAAGCACGCCCAGCAGATCGCCCGCGAATACTGCGAGACGCACACGATCCTGTACACCGAGACGACGCTGTTCGAAGCCTACGGAGCGGTCGTCGGTCACATGAACAAGGTCGGACTCGCTGCGGCGAAGAATGAGTTCATGTGCCCGGTGGGTTCGGCGTACGGGCGCTGATCGATCCTGGGGCGACCCGCAGGTGAAGATTGGGCAACACTGTGGGTTCTGTGCAGGTGTTTGCCAGTTGCAGAGAATATTCTGAATCTGTGAGCGCCTCTTCCGGTCCGGCCCGCAGTGGCCCGACCATCGACGAAACGCAGCCCCACGCCGTCTACTCTCCCACCCCGTGGAGCGACGACGTCTGGTTCATGGCGCACGACGGTCGATGCCTCGGATGGATCCTCCGCTACGCCGAGGGCGACCGGCAGCTCTTCGGGGTCTACACGTACGGCTGCGACGAGCGTGGCCTCCGGGTGTGGGTGGCCTCGGAAACGACACTCGCCCGGGCATCCGTCTACATGGGCTTCCACGTTCGCGAGCTGCTCGAGCAGTCGAAGCGGCTGGGGCCCGATCCGGTCAACCCGCTGGGGCTCCACGAGCGTCGGCCGGCTCCCAAGAACCCGTGACGCCGGGCCCCACAGCTTGCTCGGCCGCTACAGCTGCGTGAGGTGATCCGCGGGATTCACGAGCTTGCGGGGCTTCTCGTATTGTCGCGGAGGCGCGTCGCCGACGTAGAGCCAGCCGAGCAGCTGCTCGTTCGCGGCGAGTCGGTGCATGCTGCGCACTGCCTCGTGACGGGTCTGGTTGCCGGTGCGCCAGAACACGCCCCAACCGGCCTCGTCGAGCAGCAGGGAGAGCCCGTGGGCGACGCCTGAAGCCACGGCCTCCTGCTCCCAGTACGGCACCTTGTCGCTCGGCCGGTGAATGGCGACGATCGCGATCAGCAGCGGGGCGCGCCGGGCCTTCGACACCATCTTGGCGATGTCGCCGCCCTGCGCCTGGGCGAGGGCCTCGCCCAGGCGGTCACGGGTGTCGCCACGAAGTTCGATGAGCCGCCAGGGACGCATCGAACTGTGGTCGGCAACGGTGCCAGCGGCCTCGACGAAGCGCAGCAGCTCGGCGTGGTCGGGGGCGTTCTGCCCGACCTTCGACTGGGAACGCCGACGGAGCATGCTCTCCAGCGCTGACATCGCCCCTGGTCAGTTCTCGGTGTCGAACGACAGCGACACCGAGTTCATGCAGAAGCGGTCGCCCGTCGGCGTCGTCGGTGCGTCGTCGAACAGGTGGCCGAGGTGGGATCCGCAGTTCGAGCAGCGCACCTCTGTGCGAACCATGCCGAGGCTCCGGTCTTCGATGAGCTCGACGGCGTCGGAGTCCTTCGGTGCATAGAAGCTCGGCCAGCCGCAGTGCGAGTCGAACTTGGTGTCGCTGCGGAACAGTTCCTGGCCGCAGGCCTTGCACTTGTAGACGCCCTCGCGCTTCTCATCGAGCAGTTCACCCGTCCACGGGCGCTCCGTGGCGGCCTGGCGGAGCACGGCGTACTCCTCTTTGTCGAGCTTCCTCTGCCATTCCTCGTCGGTCTTCGATACTTCGTAGCTCATGGGGGGATACTTCTCTCGTCTCAGCGGGCCGCCAACTATCTTCACAGTAAACTCGGGGCCGTGTCTGACAATTCCATCATTCAGAAGAGGTTCAGCGAGCTCACGACGACCGAGCTCTACGCGGTGCTGAAGCTCCGCACCGATGTCTTCTACGTCGAGCAGAAGGTCGATGAGAGCGAGTTGGATGACCGTGACCGTGAGCCTTCGACCGAGCACTTCTGGCTGGCCGACGGCCCGCGGGTCATCGCCTATCTCCGCGTGCTCGAAGACGCGGAGCCCGAACACCTCGACGCCGCCCGTGTCATCGGCCGGGTGGTGGTCTCGGCGGAGCACCGTGGGCAGGGCCACGCCCAGGTGCTGCTCGCCCGGGTCGTGGAACAGTTCGGCGGCGAGGCGATGCTGCTGCACGCGCAGAGCTACACCGCGGGGCTGTACGCGAAGTTCGGATTCGAACCGTTCGGGCCGGAGTTCAGTGAGGCAGGCATCCTGCACACGACGATGTATCGCGCGGGCATCCGCTGACCGTGTGACGCAGGTTGAGCACGCTGGTGCGGCGGGAATTCAGCGCCGCGCCGTACATCTGCTGCCAAGGTGCCGCGCCCTAGAATGGGCCGAACCAGCGGCAGAACGGGTAGGAGGGAGCAGGGCGATGGCAGACACCGGAACCAGTCCCGCGCCCGAATCCTCCCGCGCCGGCTCCTCGCCGCTCCCCGAACGCGACCAGCGCATCCTCGAGTTCGAACGCACCTGGTGGACGCATGCGGGAGCGAAGGAACAGGCCATCCGCTCGGAGTTCGGTCTCTCCGCGGCGCGGTACTACCAGCTGGTGAACGCCCTGCTCGACTCCCCGGTCGCCCTGGCGTTCGATCCGATGCTCATCAGACGGCTCCAGCGCGTGAGAGACACCCGAACGGCAGCCCGCGCTGCCCGTCTCCTTCCGCCCGGCGAATAAGAACGGTCCCTCCGCACCAATGGCTTCAGAACCCAGCGACTCCTTCGACAACCTGCCGGCCGACGTCGTGCGCCGTGGCGTGCACCGTGGGCCCCGTCCCCGTGGCCGGGGCTGGATCACGTTCGCGTGGGCGGCGCTCGCCACCGGTGTCCTCGTGGGTGCGGGTGCCCTCGGGCTGAATCTCATCAACACCGATCTCTCCGGTTCCGATTCGTCGTCGGCCGGCGGGGCGGTCTCGAGCGACCCGGCAACGGTGACACCGACCCCCACGGTGGTTCCGACGGTGGATCCGGCCATCCCCGTCACCATCCTCAACGGCACGGATGTCTCGGGCCTCGCCACCCGGGCCGGTGGGCAGGCGACAGATGCCGGCTGGTCGGTCAGCACCGAGGCGAATGCGAGCGCAACAGACGTGACGACGTCGACCGTCTTCTACTCCGGCGCCGATGACGAGGGTGCAGCCAAGGGCCTCGCGGAGAGCCTCGGAGGCATCGCCGTCGCAGTCTCCGACCAGTACGAGGCCGGTACTCTCACCGCGGTGCTCGGAACCGACTACACCGACCCTGCCGGCTAGGCCGCCGTCCCGTCATATTTCGGGATTGTTTAATCCTTGTTGAGTTGTGATCACGAGACCGCATTCTGCTTCGTTGCACCGTTTTACTGGGAAACGGGTCACTTCAGTCGGAGTGATGGTGAGCAACACAGCAACAGGGAGTAACAATGGCGAACGGAACCGTCAAGTGGTTCAACGCTGAAAAGGGCTACGGCTTCATCACGGTCGAGGGCGGTGGGCAGGACGTCTTCGTGCACTACTCGGCTATCGACATGGGCGGCTACAAGGTGCTCGAAGAGGGCCAGCAGGTGATCTTCGAGGTGGGTACCGGATCGAAGGGTCCGCAGGCGGAGTCGGTGCGGCTCGCATAACCCCGGCCGGGCATCCGATCTGCCTCTCGTCCTCTGGGCGTCACTTGCACTCTCACCTGTCGAGTGCCAGTATTGGTTTAGCACTCGTGCACGCTGAGTGCTAAACCTTTATGAATCTTTCATGACGCCCGGGAGGGACGAGAAACACACATGGCAAAGATTATTGCTTTCGACGAAGAGGCCAGACGCGGCCTCGAGCGTGGACTCAACATTTTGGCTGACGCCGTCAAGGTGACGCTCGGCCCGCGCGGCCGCAACGTCGTCCTCGAGAAGAAGTGGGGCGCCCCCACGATCACGAACGACGGTGTCTCCATCGCCAAGGAGATCGAGCTCGACGACCCGTACGAGAAGATCGGCGCGGAGCTCGTCAAAGAGGTCGCGAAGAAGACCGATGACGTCGCCGGTGACGGAACGACCACTGCGACCGTCCTCGCCCAGGCCCTGGTCCGCGAAGGCCTGCGCAACGTCGCAGCCGGTGCAGACCCGATCAGCCTGAAGAAGGGCATCGAGAAGGCTGTCGCGGCCGTCATCGCCGAGCTCGTCGCCAACGCGAAGGAGATCGAGACCAAGGAAGAGATCGCGGCCACGGCCTCCATCTCCGCCGGCGACCCCGAGATCGGTGCACTCATCGCCGAAGCCATCGACAAGGTCGGCAAGGAAGGTGTTGTCACCGTCGAGGAGTCGAACACGTTCGGCACCGTCCTCGAGCTGACCGAGGGCATGCGCTTCGACAAGGGCTACCTGTCGCAGTACTTCGTGACCGACCCCGACCGCCAGGAAGCCGTCTTCGAAGACCCCTACATCCTGATCGTCAACTCGAAGGTCTCGCAGATCAAAGACCTGCTGCCGATCGTCGACAAGGTCATCCAGGCCAACAAGCAGCTGCTGATCATCGCTGAAGACGTCGATGGCGAAGCACTCGCCACGCTCGTCGTCAACAAGATCCGTGGCATCTTCAAGTCGGTCGCCGTCAAGGCTCCCGGCTTCGGCGACCGCCGCAAGGCGCAGCTGCAGGACATCGCCATCCTCACCGGCGGACAGGTCATCTCGGAAGAGGTCGGCCTCAAGCTCGAGAACGTGACGCTCGACCTCCTGGGCCGTGCCCGCAAGGTCGTCATCACCAAGGACGAGACCACGATCGTCGAGGGTGCTGGCGACAGCGAGATGATCGCCGGTCGCGTGCAGCAGATCCGCAACGAGATCGAGAACACCGACAGCGACTACGACCGTGAGAAGCTCCAGGAGCGTCTCGCGAAGCTCGCTGGTGGCGTCGCCGTCATCAAGGCCGGAGCCGCGACCGAGGTCGAGCTCAAGGAGCGCAAGCACCGCATCGAAGACGCCGTGCGCAACGCCAAGGCCGCCGTCGAAGAGGGCATCGTCGCCGGTGGTGGCGTCGCACTCATCCAGGCTGGCAAGACCGCGTTCGAGAAGCTCGAGCTGGTCGGCGACGAGGCAACCGGGGCGAACATCGTCAAGGTCGCCATCGACGCTCCGCTCAAGCAGATCGCTGTCAACGCGGGTCTCGAGCCCGGTGTTGTCGCCGAGAAGGTGCGCAACCTGCCCACCGGCCACGGCCTCAACGCCGCAACCGGCGAGTACGTCGACATGCTCCTCGCGGGAATCAACGACCCGGTGAAGGTCACGCGCTCTGCTCTGCAGAACGCCGCATCCATCGCCGGACTGTTCCTCACGACCGAGGTCGTCGTCGCTGACAAGCCCGAGCGCAACCCCGCACCCGTGGGCGACCCGTCGGGCGGAATGGACTTCTAAGTCCCTTCTGACCAGCAGTTACAGCGGGTCGGTCTCTTCGGAGGCCGGCCCGCTTCTTCTATGCCCGTTGGGGAATATATCGTCCTGCTGTTGCGGTTCCCAGAGAACTGTGGCTAGTGTGGGCAACCGCGGCAGTCAGCCGCAGACGAATTTTCGAGACGCCCGAGGAGGTGAGCCAGATGACGAACCCAGCAACAGATGCTTGTGCAGCAGCTGCACGTGCGAAGCGATTCCGCCGCACCGAAGCATTCAACGCCAGCGCACCAGCGCCTCTCATCTCGGCTCCAACCCCGGCCATCGTCGTCGCCGCCTGACTCAGGCGATCTTCTGACGGTCCTCGCGGGGAGAGCCACTTCGCTCACTCTTCCTCCGAAGGACTTTCATCTCATGTTCCGCGTCTCCGAGCGGAGCGACGACCTGTCGCTGCTGCTCTTCTCAACCACCGACCCCGTCTCGTGGGTCGACCCCGAACAGTTCGGCCGCGGCATCGCGTCGGGCAGCCTTCGCCGTGAGTGGACCTGGCTGGCCTTCGTCGACGACGACCCGCTCTCGGCCCCGGTCGCCCGGGCCGTCTGGTGGGCCCCTGCCGGCTCCGTGCATCCGGTCGAACTCCGCTGCCTGATCGTGGACCCCGGCGTACCGCATCCTGAGCTCTGGGGAGCGGCGCTCATCCGGTCGGCACATCGTGCCTTCCGCGCGGCCGGAGCTCTCTTCGACCCGGTTGTCGTGATCGGCGCCCTGACCGGCGGGCAGCAGGATGCCGCCGCCCGGGCGGCGGTCGCGTGGCGCCGGGAGGCGGCGGCTCAGGCCGGCGCGACCGTCGAGCTGCGGAGCCGCACAGCGGCGACGCCCGCTGCTGCCTCCCACGTCCCCGCGGCACTGGCTGCCCGGTGACCCCGCGTCAGGAGGCGGCGGGCGCGGGGGAGGCGGAGGCCGGCGCCTCGGGCGCAGCGAGGGGGAGGCTGACCCGGAAGGTCGCGCCGCCGCCAGCCGTCTCGAGGGCTTCGACGGTGCCGTTGTGGGCCGCGATGATCGACGCGACGATGGCCAGGCCGAGCCCGCTGCCACCCGTCTCGCGGGTTCGCGACGAGTCTGCGCGCCAGAACCGCTGGAAGATCTTCTCGCGGATCTGCGGCGGAATACCCTCGCCGTGGTCGATGACGTCGAGCACGGCGAGGCGCCTCGCCTCGTCGACCTGCACCGACACCTCGATGGGACTGTCGTTGTCGGTGAACCGCAGTGCGTTCCCGATGAGGTTGGCCACCACCTGGCGGATCTTGTTCTCGTCGCCGAGGATGATCGGTGCCACACCGTCTTCGCGCTGCGCATCGAGCGTCGAGAGAGCGACGTCGGTGGGAGTGATCTCGACCGAACCGTCGGTGCGGGTGCGCCGGCCGCGGAAGCGGGCGAGCGTCGCCCCGGCGAAGCTGATCGGCCCGGTGAGGGAGGTGTTCGCTGCCGCCTTCTCCGTGCTGCGGGCGTCACGCTCCGCTGCGATGTCATCCATGGTCATGCCGTACGGGTTCGTCGCCGCCTCCGCCGCGGGTGCCAGCGAGACGGGCTGGGAGGAGCGGGGCAGGATGATCGACACCACCCGCTCGGGGCTGGAGGCCCGGGCATCCAGAGCTGCGTCGACCGCGATCGGAACCAGGTCGAGGCGGGCGAGGTTCATCGGGCGGGTCTCGTCGAGGCGTGCCAGTTCGAGGAGGTCTTCGACCAGGGCGCCCATGCGGATCGCCTCCTTCTCGATGCGGTCCATCGCTTTGGCGACCTCTTCGGGGGACTGCAGTGCGCCCATCCGGTAGAGCTCGGCGTAGCCCCGCACAGAGACGAGCGGTGTGCGGAGCTCGTGGCTGGCGTCGCCGACGAACCGCCGCATCTGGTCGATCGTCTTTGCGCGGTCGCTGAAGGCGGTGTCGATACGGCTCAGCATCGTGTTCAGCGAACGGTTCAGTCGCCCGACCTCGGTGTTCGGCGTGGCATTAGACATGCGCTGGCTGAAGTCGCCGTTCGCGATCTCGGCGGCTGTGCGCTCGACGGCACGGAGCGGCGCGAAGGTGCTCGTCACGAGCAGCCGGGTGAGAAGTGCGCCGAGCACGACGACACCGACGCTGAAGGCGAGGAATATCGAGAGGTACGTCGTGGTGATGCTCTCGGTCTTTTCAAGCGACGCTGCGATGACCATGGTGCCGGTGGTCTGGTCCTGGTAGCCGATCGAGAGCACGATGGCGTGCCACTGCTCCTTGCCGTCGGCAGAGTAGATCTCGTAGATCGGTTTCTGCGCCTGCGTCTCAGCGCTCGGCGTGAGCGGGAGCTCGGCGATGTTCGGCTCCTTCGACGCTGCCTGGGAGCCCCAGTTGCTCGTCGTCAGAGTGCCTGAAGGCCCGAGGAGGGCCACGTAGTACGCCGTCGACGCAGACGAAACCGTGTCGAGCGTGAAGGAATCCTTGGTCGCGCCCTTGCTGAGGAACGTCGAGACGTCGTCGTAACCCACCGACAGGCCCTTGTCGACCTGCTGCAGGAGGTACGAACGCAGCACGGTCATGGTGCCGATCCCGGCGACGATCAGGCCGACCGTCAGCAGCAGCACCGTGACGCCCGTGATCTTGGTGCGCAGGGAGATCGATCCCCAGAAGGTCGCAGGTGTGACAGCCATTTCAGCCCAAGACTACAAGGCGTGCCTTAGGCCTTGCTGACCTTCAGCATGTAGCCGAATCCGCGCTTCGTCTGGATGAGCGACTCGTCGGAGTACTGGTCGAGCTTCCGGCGGAGGTAGGAGATGTACGACTCGACGATGCCGGCGTCGCCGTTGAAGTCGTACTCCCAGACGTGGTCGAGGATCTGGGCCTTCGAGAGCACGCGGTTCGGGTTCAGCATCAGGTAGCGCAGCAGCTTGAACTCGGTGGGGCTGAGCTCGATCGCAGTGTCGGCGACGAACACCTCGTGGGTGTCCTGGTCCATCGTGAGCTCGCCGGCCCGGATGATCGCGTCTTCGTCGGCCTGCATCGTGCGACGGAGGATCGCCTTGATGCGGGCGACGATCTCGTCGAGGCTGAACGGTTTGGTGACATAGTCGTCGCCGCCCACCGTGAGGCCGGTGATCTTGTCCTCGGTGTCGTCTTTGGCCGTGAGGAAGAGGATGGGGGCGGTGTAGCCCGCCGCGCGCAGGCGCTTGGTGACGCCGAATCCGTTCATGTCGGGCAGCATCACGTCGAGGATGATGAGGTCGGGCTCCTCCTCGAGCACGGCCGAGATGGTCTGTGCGCCATTGCTCACGGCCCGCACGGCGAAGCCGGCGAAACGGAGGCTGGTGGTGAGCAGGTCACGGATGTTGGGTTCGTCGTCGACGATGAGGATTCGGGGTCCGGTCATGCCTCTATTATCTGCGGGTTCACTGGATGCTTCCTGAGAGCTTGGTCACAGCGATGCGGCGTCGAGGATGGTGTAGCTGTAACCCTGCTCCGCGAGGAACCGCTGCCGGTTCTGCGCGAAGTCCTGGTCGACGGTGTCCCGGGCGACGAGGGTGTAGAAGTTCGCAGAGAGACCGGACTCCTTCGGACGGAGCAGCCGGCCGAGGCGCTGGGCCTCCTCCTGCCGTGAACCGAACGACCCGGAGACCTGGATGGCGACGGTGGCCTCGGGCAGGTCGACCGAGAAGTTCGCGACCTTGCTGACCACGAGGATGGGCTCGTCTCCATCGCGGAACGCCTGGTAGAGCCGCTCCCGTTCCGGGATCGGGGTCGACCCGGTGAGTTGCGGTACGCCGAGTTCGCTCGACAACTCCTCGAGCTGGTCGAGGTACTGGCCGATGACCAGTATGCGTTCTCCGGAATGTTTCGCGACGAGTGCCTTGACGACGTCGAGTTTGGCGGGGGCCGTTGCTGCGAGCCGGTACCGTTCGTCATCCGAGGCCGCAGCGTAGACGAGGCGATCCTGCTGCGGCAGGTCGATCCGCACCTCGAAGCAGTCGGCGGGGGAGATGTAGCCCTGCGCTTCGATCTCCTTCCACGGCGCGTCGAAACGCTTGGGCCCGATGAGGCTGAAGACGTCGCCCTCGCGGCCGTCCTCCCGCACGAGGGTCGCGGTCAACCCGAGCCGGCGACGGGCCTGGAGGTCCGCGGTCAGCTTGAAGACCGGCGCCGGTAGCAGGTGCACCTCGTCGTACACGACGAGTCCCCAGTCGAGCGCATCGAGCAGTTCGAGGTGCGCGTATGCGCCCTTCCGTTTGGCGGTGAGGATCTGGTAGGTCGCGATCGTGACCGGCTTGACCTCCTTGACCTGGCCCGAGTACTCGCCGATCTCGTCCTCGGTGAGCGAGGTGCGCCGGAGGAGCTCCGAGCGCCACTGCCTGGCCGACACGGTGTTCGTGACGAGGATGAGCGTGTTGGTCTTGGCGGTCGCCATGGCACCGGCTCCGACAAGCGTCTTGCCGGCGCCGCACGGGAGCACGACAACACCCGATCCACGTTCGAAGAAGTTGTCGATCGCCTCCTGCTGGTAGCCGCGCAGGTGCCAGTCGGTCTCGTCGAGAGTGATCTCGTGCGGGGTGCCGGGGGTGTACCCCGCGAAGTCCTCCGCCGGCCAGCCGAGCTTCACCAGTTCCTGCTTGAGCTGGCCGCGCGCCCAGGGCTCGATGACGAACGTGTCGTCGGAGAGCCGCGACGGCAGCAGTGGGGCGATCCGACGGCCCTTGACGATCTCGGTGAGCACCGCCGTGTCCGTCGCGCGGAGGGTGAGCACTCCGTCGGGCTGGCGTTCGATGACGAGGCGGCCGTACCGGCCGACGGTCTCGGCGATGTCGATCGAGACCGACTGCGGCACCTGGAACTTCGAGTACCGCTCCAGCGTCGCGAGGATCTCCTCGGCCGTGTGACCGGCCGCACGGGCGTTCCAGAGACCGAGGCGCGTGATGCGGTAGGTGTGGATGTGCTCGGGCGCACGCTCGAGTTCAGCGAAGACCGCGAGCTCGTGGCGTGCGCTGTCGGCCTGTGGATGAGCGACCTCGAGCAGCACGGTGCGGTCGCTCTGAACGATCAGTGGTCCGTCTGGCATAACTGCCAAGCTTACGTGGCCCGAGGCCCCGCCCCGCCCCTCACGACGCGGCGGGGGCCAGCTGCACCTGCGTGATACTCGCCAGCGGGAGGGTGCGTTCGACGCCCGCCTTCTGGTCTGTCCCGCGCATCCGGCCGCTGCCGATACTGGTCGGAACCACAGGGAAGCTGACCTCGGAGCCGTTCGGCAGCCGCACGGTGACGATCACGGGCGTCTTGCCCTTGACCGCCACGTCGAGCTGGCGAACCAGCCACGCTTCGGCCGTGTCCGCACCGGGACGCACGCCGCTCCCGCGGAGCCGGTTGACGAGTTGCTCGGCGACCTCGTTGGTCACCTTTCGCCGGGGTTCGACGACCTGCACGCGGTTCAGCGCGACGGGGTTGCCTCCGGGGCCCTCAGCGATGACCGGGTAGCGGGCATCGATGAGCATCCAGTAGACCGTGTCGAGGTCGTACCGGCTGGTCAGGCGACTCGCCCCGTCGAAGACGAGTTCGAGGGAGACGAGGTTCGCGTCGACGGCGATCGTGTGCAGTAGGGCGACGTCGTCGGAACGCACGAAACTCCGGGGCTGCTCGGCATCGAGCGGCTCGAGGCTTCCGGCGCGCAGCAGCCCGTAGCGTGCACTCGACTCGGCGATCAGGTACTCCAGCGGCTGCGGGATCCCGCCGGGTGCGATGCCCGAGAGGAAGCTCCGGATGCTCGCCGCCGTGAACCCCGCACTGAGAGCACGCGCGATGGAGGCCTGCGAGATGCGGTACGACGAGGCGATGGAGTGCGACTCCACCTGTGCCAGCTGGCGGAGGGTCGCGTCAATCTCCGGCTTCAGCGGGCCGGGCGCGACGATGGTGAGGTCGTGCTGGAGGTAGACCGTGTCCACCTCGGGGGGCAGCAGGGGCTCGACCGAACGGATGGCGGCAGCTTCGTCTTCGCAGAGCAGAGCGGTGCCTGCGGAGCTGGCGAAGCCCGCCGTCACGATGCCCAGACGCTCGGCATCGGCCGTGAACTGGGCGATCTGGCGGGAGAGCCCGTCGCCGCCGGCGGGATACAACCACTGCAGGTACTCGGTGAGGTTGTCGCCCCAGGCGCTGTGCACGCGGCGGCAGAGCACTTCCCGGACGTTCTCGTCGAGAGCATTCAACCAGGCGGAGGCAAGGTGGCCCCAGCGCTCGGCGAGGGGGAGCAGCATCCATTCGCGGGAGAACGGAGTGGCGAACCAGGAGGAGTCCTCCCGGGCGGCGAGGCCGGCGATGCGGGCCACCCTCAGGATGACGTTCATTGTCTCGGGTGGCTGGCCGGTCGCCGCGGCGAGCCGTTTGGCGTCGGGCACCGCGAGGCCGCCCTTGGCCAGTTCCCGGGCGGGCGACGTGGCGAGCGCGTTCGTCAGCTCGGTGACGGCGATGGCCGTCTCGAAGGCGCTCTCGGCGGCGATGCGGTCGGTGCCGCTCCGTTCCGTGGGGGAGGGGGCGGGAGGCGAGGAGGGAGCTCGGACGCTGGCGAGATCGGCGACGGAGGGGAGACCCGCGGCCGGCCAGCCCTCGAGTACCGCGCGGACGCTGTCGTAGGGCTGGAGGATTCCGTCGACGTCGGCGACGAGCATCGCCCGGGACGCGGAGAGGAGTGCGGGGGATGCCGCAGCGACGGGCGTACCGCCCTCGGCCACGAGAGTGAGGGTGGGGCGATCGAGGTGGGCGAGGGCATCCATCACCGACTCCGGGCGGAGCAGCGCGTCGGCCAGGTCGAAGAAGTCCCGGAGGTCACGGCCCGAAAGATGGCGCGACTCGAGGAGCGAGATCAGGGCAGCGTCGCTCTCGGTCTGCAGTCGGCTGGCCAGAGCGAGCGTGTCGCTCATCTGGAGCTACGAGCCTCGCGGGATCGGCGCACGAGATTCACAGCCAGCAGTGCGATGAACAACGCGATGGCGAGGGGGAGGCCGAAAAGCGGGAGCACGAGGATGGTCGGCCACACTCCCTGGCTGAAACTGTCGCCCTTCATCCCGGCGGCCGTGCCGATGATGACGGCGAGGAAAGCGAGGATGGAGAGGCCGATCGCGCTGGCGACCATGTACGCGAGAATCCGCTGGACCCGTGAAATGGGCTGAGTGTCTGTCTTGGTCACTCTCCTGATACTACGCACCCAGCGCAGAGCGAATAGGCTGAGGGGTGGCCGGAGTGCAATAAACCGGCACAAGACTTAGAGGAGATCCACACATGCCAACCGGCAAGGTCAAGTTCTACGACGATGAGAAGGGCTTCGGCTTCATCAGTTCCGATGACGGCCAGGAAGTGTTCCTGCACGCGTCAGCCCTGCCCGCCGGCGCGAGCGTAAAAGCGGGCACGAAGCTCGAATTCGGTATCGCCGACGGCAAGCGGGGAGTGCAGGCGCTCTCGGTGCGCGTGCTCGAAGCCCCGCCGAGCATGGTGAAGCTCAGCCGGAAGCCCGCCGACGACATGGCCGTGATCGTCGAAGACCTCGTGAAGGTGCTCGACGGTATCGGAACGAACCTGAAGCGCGGCCGCTACCCCGAGGCCAGCCACAGCCGAAAGATCGCTGCGCTGCTGCGCAAGGTCGCCGACGAGCTGGACGCCTGAGGTTGACGGAGAACGCGTTTCCAGAGGAACCGGGCGAGACGGACGCCGGGGCCGCTCCTGAGGCCGACCCCGTCCTGCTCGCTGCCGTCGACCAGGCGAGGTCGGCGCTGGCCGAGATCACTCCCGCCGACACGATCGGCGAGCTGATCGGGCACGCTGTCGAAGGTGAGCACGTGCTCAGCCTCTTCTTCGCCTCGAAGCTCGCGGGCTACCCCGACTGGCACTGGACGGCGACGCTGTCGAGGATCGACGGATCGGACGAGCCGTCGGTGCTCGAGGTCGAACTGCTCCCGGGCGAGACGTCTGTTCTCTCGCCGGCTTGGGTGCCGTGGGCCGACCGGCTCACGGCCGATGCGCTCATCGACGACTCCGAGAGCGAATTCGACGAGGACGACGAGGACGAAGACGGTTCGGGCGACGACTCGGCGGGAGACTGGTCCGACGAGGACTCTGACGACGAGGATTCTGACGGTGAAGACTCTGACGACGAGGACTCTGACGACGACTCCGACGGTGATGACTCAGACGGTGACTCGGATGACGACGATCCGGATGACGACGATCCCGACGACGACGATCCCTCAGCGATCGGCCTGCGCCGCGACCGCGACGGGATCGACATCGACACCATCGCGGAAGAGGGGCTCGAGGCGCAGGGCTTCGACGCGCACGCCGCTGCGACGCCGGTACCCGATCCGGAACCCCTGATCGAGGCCTCTGCCGCCGGTGTCGACCCTGACGCGGGGGCGGCCTTCGACGCCACCGACGACTTCACAGACGCCGGCGACATCGAAGACCTCGAAGGCCAGGAGCGCTCGGACTAGAAGGACCGCTCGGACTGGAGAGCGTCGACCACGAACTCGATGCAGCCGAGGAGGGAACGCACGTCGTCTGGCTCCACCGACGTGAACGTCGCGATCCGCAGCTGGTTGCGGCCGAGCTTGCGGTAGGGCTCCGTGTCGACGACACCGTTCTCGCGCAGGACCTTCGCAATGGCTGCGGCGTCGATGCTGTCGTCGAAGTCGATCGTCGCGACCACCTGCGAGCGGTGCTCCGGGTTCACGACGAACGGGGTGGCGTAGCTCGAGGCGTTCGCCCAGTCGTAGACGGCCGAGGTCGACTCCTTCGTGCGGTCGGAGGCCCAGCCGAGGCCGCCGTTGCCGTTGATCCACGACACCTGGTTGTCGAGCAACAGCAGGGTCGCCAGTGCGGGCGTGTTCAGTGTCTGGTTGAGGCGCGAATTGTCGATCGCGTTCTTCAGGCTGAGGAACTCCGGGATGTAGCGGTCGGAGGCCGCGATCTGCTCCACGCGTTCGATGGCGGCGGGGGAGAAGAGGGCGAACCAGATGCCGCCGTCGGAGGCGAAGTTCTTCTGCGGTGCGAAGTAGTAGACATCGGCCTCGGCGGCGTCGAAGTCGATACCGCCTGCGGCACTCGTCGCGTCGATCACGGTCAGCGCGCCGGCGTCGCCGTGCACGCGCGTGACCGGCGCCATCACGCCGGTGCTCGTCTCGTTGTGGGGCCACGCGTAGACGTCGACTCCTTCGACGATCTCGACCTCACCGCGCGACCCGGCAGGGGCTGCGACGATGTGCGGCTTCTGCAGCCAGGGCGCTCCGGCCGCGGCGGCGAACTTCGAGCTGAACTCGCCGAACGTGAGGTTCTCACTGCGGTTCAGGATGAGGCCGAACGCCGCAGCATCCCAGAACGCCGTCGAACCACCGTTGCCGAGCACCACTTCGTAGCCCTCGGGAATGCGGAAGAGATCGGCGAGCCCGGAGCGCACCGAACCCACGAGATCCTTCACCGGAGCCTGCCGGTGCGAGGTGCCGAGAATGGATGCTCCGCGAACCGAGAGGTCGGCGAGCTGCTCCGCCCTGATCTTCGACGGGCCGCTTCCGAAGCGACCGTCAGCGGGCAGAAGGGTACGGGGAATCTCTATCGAGGGCATGAACGGAAGTCTACTGAAGCGGGGTGCACCGCCCACATCGGTGCCCAGTAGTCTTGTACCCTACGTGCGCGAGAAGCAAGGAGCGGCCGTTGGCGGATTTGATCGACACCACTGAGATGTACCTCAGAACCATTCTCGAACTCGAAGAAGAGAACATCACCCCGCTGCGGGCGCGCATTTCTGAGCGCCTCGGGCACTCCGGCCCGACCGTCTCGCAGACCGTCGGCCGCATGGAACGCGACGGGTTGGTGGTGGTCTCCACCGATCGTCATCTCGAGCTGACCGGTCCCGGTCGCCGAAAGGCGATCCACGTGATGCGCAAGCACCGTCTCGCCGAGCGCCTGCTCAGCGATGTCATCGGGCTCGATTGGGAGTTCGTGCACGAGGAGGCATGCCGCTGGGAGCATGTGATGAGCGAACAGGTGGAGCGGCGCATCCTCGAGATGCTCGACCACCCGACGGAGTCTCCCTACGGCAACCCGATCCCGGGTCTCGAAGAGCTCGGCGACACGGAGGCGATCCCCTTCACCCGGGGCGTGGTCAACATCGTCACGCTGGTGCACGGTGCGGTGGGCCCGCAGACGAAGATCATCCGGCGCCTGGGCGAACCGGCACAGGTCGACCCCGAGCTGTTGCTGCAGCTGAAGCAGTCCGGTGTGGTTCCGGGCAACTCGGCGGCATTCTCGGCCGCCGGCTCCTACGTTCTGGTCGAGGTCGAGGGGTTCAGCCAGGGGCTCGAGCTGCCCAACGAGGTGGCGAGTCACATCTTCGTCGGCATCTGATTCGTTTCCCCGTCAGGTAGTTGGCAAGGGTCAATCTTCGTTACCAATTTGTTGCAATTGGGTGTTTCAAGGTGACAAAGCCGGGGGCCTCCCGTACCATCGAACAAGTCCACGGGGCTGAGAACCAGCCCCCGGCACGACGAAGACAACCAATCACAGACACAGACAAACCCGGCGCTCCGCGGTCCTCTCCCCCGAGGGCACGGCTGAGAGCCGGGGCTGCGACCTAGACCGCAGCGTGCCGGAGGAAAGAATCTTGCCCCTGTCGAGCGAATTGCCAGGCTCACCCGAGTCCAAGCCCAACCCGAAGAGCCTGACCCGCACCAGGGTCTCCCACGCAAAACCCCGCAAGTCCCTCAAGATCACGAAGCGCGGCATCGCCAGCACTGTGGTCATGACGGCAGCTGCCGGTCTGATCGCCACGATGGCGCTCCCGGCCTACGCCTTCAGCACCGCCGGCGCCTTCGACCCGAGCGCCTCCCTGAGTTCGGTCGAGACCGGCCAGCAGACCCTCGCGGTCGATGCTGCCGCCCTCGACTCGACGGTGAGCCGCGACGCCTACGTCGCTCCGAGCAAGGACGACGTCGCTGCCGAGAAGGCGAAGGTCGCAGCCGAGGCTGCCGCTGCCGCCGCGAAGGCAGCAGCGCTACAGGTCGCCACGGTGGCCAGCACGTCGGTGACGTCCAAGGCCAGCGCGTCGTCGAACAGCGGCATCGTCGTCAATCCGCCGTCGGGCCCCTACAGCGGTGAGGCCGTCGTCGACTTCGCCATGCAGTTCGTGGGCGTCGTCCCCTACGGTTCGGGCGCCAGCCCCGACACGAGCTTCGGATGCGACGGACTCACGCAGTACGTCTTCAAGCAGTTCGGCATCAATCTGCCCCGTACGGTGAGCAACCAGGCGGCCATGGGCACGCGGATCTCCGCGTCGGACGCACAGCCCGGCGACCTCATGATTTACTCGATCGGCCACGTCGGCATCTACGCCGGCAACGGCAAGATGATCGACTCGCCCGACTGGGGCCGTTTCGTCGAGTACCGCCCGGTCTGGGGCAGCTACTACTTCGTGCGGTTGGGTATCTAAGCCCCTCCATGACTGAAGTTCCATCAACGAGGCGAGCGCGCCGCGAGTACGAGCGGCTTCTCAGCGAACGTGCTGACGGCGGTCGGGCGACGGAGATCCCGCAGGGGATCGTCGAGCACCTGACGCGTGCGGCTGCGCCAGTACGGGCAGGTGCACCCGTCGTCGCGCCGGTGCCGGTCATCCCTCCACAGGTGATGGCGCACCTGGTGCCCGCGTCGATCAGCCCGGCGGCGGTCGTGCCCGTCGCGAGCACCCCCGCGGCAGCCGCGCCCACGGCGATCACTTCCACCGCAGTTGCGCCGTCGGAGATCGTGCTGGCGCCAGTCACACCCGCGGCCCATGCGGCAGCTGCCGCGCCTCCGCCCCGGGATGTCGCGCGGCCGCGCTCTGCGCCACGCACCCCCGCCACGGCCCCTGCGCTGCTTGGTCGGCCCGGCCGGTCGAAGCCCTCGAAGAAGCGCAGGGTCGCGAACATCGCCGTCATGACTGCCGCCTTCGGCCTGATCGCGACCATGGCGCTTCCCGCCTACGCGTTCTCCACGTCGGGCGCGTTCACCCCCGTCTCCGACTCGGCGCCCTTCGGTGCCGGGCAGCAGAGCATCCAGAGCAGCCTCGACCAGGCCGCGCTCTCGGTGACTCGCGACGACTACAAGGCACCCACCCAGGACGAGCTGAAGGCGCAGCAGCTGGCCGCAGCCGCCGCCGCACAGGCCGCCTCGCAGGCTGCGGCCCTGAAGCTCTCGTCGGGCAGCGCGATTGCGGCTGCGGCCTACCCTTCGACGGTCTCGCCCGCCGTGCAGGCGCTCGCCCAGCAGCTGATGGATGCCGTCGGCACCGGGCAGCTCGTCGGCTCCCGCCCCGACCACATCAAGGAGATCGGGTACCTCGCCGCGGGCCAGGTGGTCGACGGCTGCGGCGTCGACATCCGCGTGCTGCAGACCATCAAGGTCGCGATCGACAACTTCTCCAAGGTCGGGGTGAGCGACATCAACCGGCTCTGCACCGGGCAGATCGAGGGAGCCGGTACGGCTTCCCCGCATTATCGGGCAGGGGGCGGGCACGCTGTGGACTTCTACATCCTCAACGGCCACAGCCTCACCGGCGGCGATTCGGATTCGATGAAACTGCTCCGGCTGCTCGACCCGCTCGTGCCGCCGAACACGAATGTCGGCCAGAGCGGTTGCCGGTCATCCGGTTCCGGCTTCGTGAACCTGTCCGAGTTCAGCGACTCCTGTAGCCACCTGCACGTCGACTTCATCAGTGCCCGCGGCTCGACCCTGAGCTGACTCCGGGTGCGGCTCTCAACAGAGTGAGGCTGTGTGAACAGTCCGTTACAGGTTGCATCCCGCGTCGCCGAAGCCTAGGGATTCGGGCCGGAGTTTGTTAGCCTTCTCGCACTGATATTCCTCGATCCATCGGGAGAGTTCGTGAACCAGGCAGCCTGCATCCCCACCACGGGTGACGTGCTGCGCGGCGTGCGAATACTCCAGTGCGTACACATAGCCCGCGGTTCACTGCGTGGTAAGGCGTTGTCTTCATGACAACGCCTTTTTTTGTGCCCGCACGCCTGGCGGATGACAGGACCATCAGCACCGTGGAATCCCTGGTAGCCGACCAGGGGCCTCGAAAGGGAGAAAATGCGAACGCTGGTTTTGAACGCGGGCTATGAGCCGCTGGGTGTTGTGTCGTTCCGTCGAGCGCTCGTGCTCGTGATGAACGACAAGGCGAAGATCGTCGAGAGTGATGAGGATGCGCCGGTGTGGGCGTCATCCGGAGCGTATGAACGGCCGTCGGTCATCCTGCTGACGCGGTATGTGAAGGTTCCGAGCTCGCGCCAGGTTCCCGTCAGCCGGCGTGGGGTGCTGCGCCGCGACAACCAGCGCTGCGCCTACTGCGGAAAGTCGGCGACGACGATCGACCACATCCAGCCGCGCTCCCGGGGCGGGAAGGACACGTGGGAGAACCTCGTGGCCTGTTGCCTCCGCTGCAACAACCTCAAGAGCGACCGGACCCCGGCGGAGATGGGCTGGTCGCTCCGCGGTGGCCAGCCGCGCATGCCGCACCATGCGGGCTGGTTCGTCCGCGGGGTCGAACGTGCCGAGCCCGAATGGGAGGGCTACCTGCAGCCTGCCGCGTAGCCGGCGTGGGTTCCGGATGATCGGGTTCCGGATGATCGTGAGCCGGTCATCCGGAGCCCACAGCAGCGCCTGCCGCTACTAGACGATGCGGATGAAGATGTAGCTGCCCCAGAGCCCGGGGTTGTGCGTCACGTAGCGGCCCCAGTCGGGGGAGTGGATGACGCCGCCGTGGCCGTCGTAGATTCCGACGTGCGCGTTCGGCCAGACCACCAGGTCTCCGGCGCGGACCTGCGACGACGAGACGCGCACGCCCATCGCGGTCTGGGCGCTGACGAGTCGAGGCAGTTTGATGCCGAAGTGGCCGTACACCCACTGGGTGAGCCCGTCGCAGCCGAAGCTGTCGTTGGGGTTCGCGCCCCAGCCGTAGGGAACGACGCCGACGTACTGTTGGGCGTAGGCGACGACGGCATTACCGTCGAAGGGCTGGCCGGGGGAGTCGATTATCGGGGCGGGTGCGGGTGAACTGCTGCCGCCGCTGCCGCCGCTGCCACCGCTGGAACCACCGCTGGACGAGCCGCCGTTGCCTCCGCCCGACGAGCCACCGCCGGAGCTGCCCGACCCCGGGTTCGCTGCCGCTGCCGCCGCGGCTGCTGCAGCCGCCTGCGCGTCGGCCGCGGCCTGGGCGGCAGCGCGTGCCTGCTCCTCGGCGAGCTTCCGCTGTTGTTCGGCGACGACGCCGGCGTTGTACTGCTCTTCCGTCGTGATGGCGTTGCTGGTCAGGGCGGCGAGCTGCACCGTCATCTCGTCCTGGTGCGCCTCCTGCTCGAGCAGAGCGGCCTTCAGGCCCTGCTGCGCGTTCACCGCATCGGCGAGGGAGGCGGCTGCGGCGTCGGCGAGACTCGTGAGGGCCTTCTCGGCCTCATCGGCCTGAGCGCTCAGCGAGGTCGCGTTGTTCGCGTCCTGGGTAGCGGCTTCGAACACTTTCTTCGAGGTGTCGCCGAGCTTCGACATGGCGCCGAGCTGGTAGAGCAGGTTGTCGCTCTTCTCCCCGGAGACCAGCAGCTTCATCGACAGGTCTGTTCCGGCTGAGCGGGCGAACTGCGCGGTGAGCGCTGCGGCCTGCTTGCGGGAGGCCTCCGCCTTGGTTGTGGCTTCGGCGGCCTGGCTGCGGAGCTGCTGGGCCTTCAGTTGGCCGTCGGCCAGGGCGTTCTGCGCGGCCTCATTCGCGGCCCACGCCTTGTCGGCGACGGCCTGCGCTGCGGCGACCTGGCTCTGCAGCCCCGAGATGAGCCCCTGCAGGCGGCCGATCTCGGACTGCTTAGACGCTTCGTTCGCGCGAGCTGCGACGACATCGTTCCAGCTCGGGTAATTGTCGGCGTACACCGGCGAACCGCCGGTGATCGTCGCGGTCACGGCGAGGGCTGTGACGGCCAGTGAGACCACGAGGGTTCTCCACGGAGCGCGGCGGTGGGCAGCGCGGCGGGGGGATGACGACATGGATCCTCGAGTCTGTTTACGTTTGCCACAGTCGTCACTCCAGTCACACGAGTCACTGCTATAACACCAACAACAGCGTTAACAGTAGCAACACCCCGGCGTGTTGCCTACAGTTCGCTGGGATGTGATGCAGATTCCGGGCGCGTCGCAACAGCCCGGGCATCCATACCGGGTGTAGAGCCGTACGCTGAGGGCCGACTTAGAAGTCGTCGACGTGCAGGTGGTTGCAGGTGTCGTAGAAGTCCGAGAAGTTCTTGAGGCTCGGTTCTGTGCCCGCCGACGTGCGGCAGTTGCGCTGCCCGAGGCCCGATCCGTAGGGCATGATCGGGTCGAGCGCCTTGATCAGGTTGATCGACGCGTTGTTCGAGCCGTTCAGCCCCACACCGCCCACCGCGATGAAGTCGACCGCGTGCCCGCCGCCGTTCCGGTAGTGGGCGGATGCCGTCCCGGCGCCCTCGATCTGGCCTGTGCAGCGGCGACTGATGTCGCTCACCGCGGCGCTGCCGAAAGCGCGTACCGCCGTCACCATGGCCTGCAGGATCACCGTGTCGATACCGCAGTTCGGAACCGACTTGCCCGCCGCGATGTACGAGATCTCGAAGATGTGGTCGGGGTAGGAGCCGCGGAACTGTCCGCTGGCCACATAGTCCATCAGCTCCTGGGCGAGCGCCTGCTGGTCGCCCGACACCGGGCCCACGCTGACGCCGCTTCCGGCTGCCCGTGCGGCGGCCGCTGCTGCTGCGGCGGCACGGGCAGCGGCGGCGCGCGCCTCGACGCCCGCCTGGTACTGCGCCTCCGTCGTGGCTGTGTTGCTCTGCAGGGAGGCCAGCTGGGCGTACAGCTCCTCCTGGTGGGCGCTCTGCTCGTTCAGCGCGGCGATGAGGTCGCGTTGCGCGGCCGCGGCCTGCTCGAGCGCGGCCTGTGCTGCCGCGGCGAGGCCGGCCAGAGCATCCTTCGCCACCTGCGCCTGCGCGCTGACCGAGGCGGCGGTGTTCGCGTCCTGTTTGGCCTGGTCGTAGATGCCGGTGATGGTCTCGCTCAGCTTGCCCATCGAACTGAGCTGGGAGAGCAGGTCGCTGGCTTCGCTCGAATCACTGCCGAGCAGCAGGGACGTGATGTTCTGGCTGCCCGCCGACCGGGCGAACGTCGCCGCGATGAGGGCGGCCTGTCGACTGGAGGTGTCGGCTTTCGTCTGCCAGGTCGCGGCGCTCGCGGCCAGCGAATCGGCCTTGCTCTGGCCCGCGGCAAGCGCCGCCTGTGCGGCCTCGTCCTCGGCGCTCCGCTGCTCGACCAGTGCCTGAGCGGCGGCAGCCTTCTGCTGCAGGTCGCTGATGATCGCGTTGATGCGCTGCACCTCCGCCCCCTTCGCCGACTCGCTGCTGCGGGCGGCTTGCACGTCGTCCCACGTCGGGTAGTCGTCGGCGAACGCGGCGGTCGTCGGCCCGAGGATGGTGCCGGCGATCGCGAGAGCGGCGATCAGGATGCCCGTGGTGACCGTGCGTGTTCGGCGCTTCAGCGTGGTCGCGCCGCGCGCGCCCTTCGTGCTGACGCTCTGCGCGCGGCCTCGACGGCTCGCTACGGTGCCTCGCAGGGCGGGATGGGTCGGAGTGTTCATGGATCCTCGGGCGCTCGGGCACCCCCGTCGGGGCACGTCCACGGTCTTGTCTAACATCGCCGCCGCGCAGATGGATGCTGCGGCTGCGGTGATTCACCAACCCGAACGAATGCTGTGCATCCCCTTCGGCGCCGGGCGCTGCTCCCGCTCCGCGCCGGAGGCTGTAAACTCGTGCGGTCAGCCTCTGTAGCTCAATGGAAGAGCAAGTCCGTCCTAAGGATTAGGTTGGGGGTTCGAGTCCCTCCAGGGGCACCCTGCTTTTGTTCGGTGTGCTGACGGCGGCAGGCTTCTCTGTGTGCGTACGGCGACATCTGCTAATGTGTGCGTACGGCGACAGGGGCGACCATGCGGACAGTGCGAGAAGCGGCAGCGGTCGTTCGTGAACTGCGGGAGCAGGCCGGTTTGACGCAGCTCCAACTCGCGGAACGCGCTCGGGTTTCACGATCGTTCGTGGCCGACCTCGAAGGCGGCAAGCCCACTGTCGAGGCCGGAAAGCTCATGGATGTGTTCCAGGCACTGGGGTTCGAGATCTCGCTCCGCGCTGAGGATTCCGGCGAGGTGCGCTGGTGACGAAATTGTATGATCAGCGGCCGACGAATCTCTAGCATCCGCTGCTTTTGGCCGCCCTTACCGATGGTTATGCATATAACCATCGGTAAGATGTGAGAATGACGACGGATAACGAGCGCGAATGGCCGGCGGTCGGCTTCGAGTCCGTCGACTGGCAGGCGTCGAGTGAGCCGGGGGTGTCTCGGCGGGCTGCGCTGAAAGCCCGAGGGCCGTATGACGCCGCAATCCCGCCTCTCATCGCGGGCCTGCAGATTCCTGCGCTCGACTCTGAAACGGTGACGGGCGCTGAAGACGCGGTGATCGAGCTCGCTCGGTTCGACAGCGAGGTCGGAGCGATCGCCGCGCCTTTCTCGGCCATCCTTCTGAGGAGCGAGAGCGCCGCGAGTTCTGAAATCGAACATCTGACAGCGTCCGCGAAGAGCATCGCGCTGGCCGAGCTCGGCCGGAAGGCCGGGGGCAACTCTCGCCTCATCGTGGGCAACGTGCGTGCCATGGAGGCTGCGATCGAGATGGCCGAAGAGCTCGACGTCGCGACCATCATCAGCATGCAGTCGGCGCTTCTCCGAAACGACCAGCCCGAACACACGGGTGCGTGGCGCAATCAGGCTGTCTGGATCGGCGGAGGGTACGCGAACAGTCCGCACTCGGCGGCGTTCGTCCCGCCCCGGCACGAACGCCTGGCCGAACTGATGGATGATCTGGTTGAGTTCGCCCGGCGAACCGATCTGCCGGTGATTGCCCAGATCGCGATCGCCCATGCGCAGTTCGAAACCATCCATCCTTTCCCGGACGGCAATGGACGAACAGGTCGAGCGCTGATCCAAGCCATGTTGCACAGGCTGGGTGTGACGCGGCAGGTCACCGTGCCCGTCTCGGCTGGACTGCTGCGCGACACGTCCGCGTACTTCGCCTCGCTCACCGACTATCGCGCCGGAAATGTCGTCCCGATCATCCGCGCCGTGACTGATGCTTCTCTGGAGGCAGTGGTCAGTGGGCGGAAACTCGTCGTCGACCTCACAGCGATTCGCGCGCGCTGGGAGCGTGACGCCACACCACGAGCGGGAAGTGCGGGTCGACGGCTGCTCGACGTTCTCCAACGACAGCCTGTCATCGACGCGAATACGGTCGGCGCGGCTCTCGGTGTCAGCGAACGGAACGCGCAGAACGGCCTCGACCGGCTGGTCGGGGACGGCATCCTGCACCAGATCGGATCCGCGTCGCGGATGCGGGTCTACGAGGCGCGCGAGGTGCTGGCCGCCCTCGATGCCTTTGCGGCGCGGGCCAAGCGGGCGCGCGGGGCTTGAGCAAAGGGTGTATCCGACGGGCTCAGCGCCTCGGATCCGGATCGTCGTCCTCGGTGAAGACGACGTCGGCGAGGGCGCGCGGGTGCTCGCGCGCGATGAAGGCACGCTCCTGGGCAGCCCAGCGCTCCCAGTGCGGCGCGTAGGCCTCGCCGTCCCGCGCCAGGGCGCGCTGCTTGCGGGTTGCGTCATCGAGTTCGACCCAGACGCGGAGGGTCGCGAGGGCGGCGTTCTGGCGGCTGAGGCTCCCGATCCCCTCGACGATGAGCGGGAGGGCCGGGTCGATGGATGCCCATTCCGCACCGGTGTCGGTGACCCAGTCGTGGCGCTGCCACCGTGGGGCCGATGACGCCAGCAGGTGATCGTGCACGTGCGCCGAGGCGGCGTCGAGACCGTCCCACCCCGGGTAGATGTCGTCGAGCCGCACGAGGGTGACCGGCCCGGGCCAGCGTTCGGCGAGGGCGGTGGCCAGCTCCGACTTACCCGATCCGGATCGCCCGTCGATCAGCACCACCGGCGGGTGGGATCCCGGTGAGGCTGAGGGGAGGGCAGGCCCGAGACGACGGAGGAGTGCGTCTGCACGCTCTGCCGAACGCGAGAACATCATGTGTCGAGAGATTACCCGAATCGGCGATCTTCATGAATAATGGCCAAGTGCCATCGACGTCTCGCTCCTCCACCAGAAGATCCGGGTCCTCGGGACGTCGTCGCAAGCCTGACTTCTCCCGCCCGGAACTGACCACTCCGTGGCAGAAGTTCACCCGCAATGTGTTCGTGCGGGTGGCGGCCGCGGTTGTTCTCGTCGGGGGCACGGGCGCGCTGACCTGGGTCGCTGTCAACAACTCTCTCTGACCAGCCGCGAAAGATAGCGATTCCGCGCGAGTCCCGCAAGGCCGCCCGCGAAGACGCCCACCGGGCAATGATGGTCCCATGGGACTCTTCATCGGAATCATCGTCGTCGGTATCATCCTGCTCGTGCTGGGGGTCGCCGTCGAGGCGGCGAAGGTGCTGATCTACATCGGTATCGCCGTGCTGCTGATCGGTGTGATCGCGACGCTGATCCGCTACATCCGCAACCGGGCCTGAGGGTCGCGCGGGCCTGGCGCCTGCGGGTTCGTGAACCCCCGCGACATCCAGAGCCCGGCTCAGCCTGCGATGAGCAGGAAGACCAGGCCGAGGAGCGCCGGAGTGCCCTGGAGGGTGGCTGCGCGCAACCGCTCGCGGCCCGTGGACAGCAGCACCAGGGCAGCCAGCACGATCGAGGACATCGTGAACACGGCGAGCGTGAAGCCGACCACGTGGGCAGGCGTGTAGAGCAGCACCAGTCCGATTGCTGCACCGACGGCCAGGAACAGGTTGTAGAAGCCCTGGTTGTAGGCGAGCGGCGCCGTCGTGTCTGCATCTGCCTGGGAGGTGAGGCCGAACCGCTTCCAGATGACAGGTCGCCGCCACTGCAGGCTCTCCATCACGAAGATGTACACATGGAGCAGTGCCGTGATGCCGACGAAGACGGACGCGAGGATACTCATACGGCCAGTCTAGGCAAGCACTACGCGCTGTCGGAGGATCGGCGTAGGCTGAAGTCGCTTCCGGCAACGACCGCCGGACGGTACCGAGAGGACGACCTATGGCTATCGACGACGACGACATCACCACCGAACAGGGAGCGGGCGGAGAGGGTCCCGCGGATGGCGGCGCAAACCCGAATGGGCACGATGGCGGAGCCGATGGTTCTGCCGGCGCAGGAGAAGGTCCCGCCGACGGGGGAGCAAACCCCGACGGCCACGACGGCGGAGCCGATGGCTCGGCCGACGAAGGGGAAGGTACCGCCGATGGCGGAGCGAACCCCGGCGGCCACGATGGCGGAGCCGACGGCTCGGCGTAGTGCCTGATTTCGAGCGCGGGTCGGGCGACCGGCCCGCGCTTTCTCATGTTCAGCAGCCCGAAGCCGGGCAGGACCGCTGCCACGCAGGAGAGACCCATGGATGAACACCCCGCCCTGGCCCGTCTGGTCGGCGATGACGCCCCGCAGTTCGGCGAGGAGTACTGGGCGACGAAGCCGCTCCTGAACGAGGCCGATGCCGGTGGACACGCCCGGTTCGACGACCTCTTCACCGCCCGTGCCGTGGACGAGCTCGTCTCGGAGCGCGGTCTCCGCACCCCGTTCATGCGGATGGCGACGGAGGGTTCTGTGCTGTCACCGAAGACGTACACGGCACCCGGCGGTTTCGGCGCGGAGGTCGGCGACCAGGTGTCGAGCGAGAAGGTGCTGGCGGAGTTCGCCGCCGGTGCCACGATCGTGTTGCAGGGACTGCACCGCACCTGGCCGGCCCTGATCGACTTCACCCGGGCGCTCACCGACGACCTCGGGCATCCGGCGCAGGTGAACGCCTACATCACGCCAGCGTCCAACCGCGGGTTCGATCCGCACTACGACGTGCACGACGTCTTCGTGCTGCAGATCAGCGGTGAGAAGCACTGGCGCATCCACGAGCCGGTTCACGTCGCCCCGCTCCGCGACCAGCCGTGGAGCGACCATCGCGCTGCTGTGGCAGAACGGGCATCCGGCGCCGCCTACCTCGACAGCGTGCTGAAGCCCGGTGACGTGCTCTACCTGCCGCGCGGCTGGATCCACTCGGCGGAGGCGCTCGGCGGCACCTCCGTGCACCTCACGATCGGCGTTGCGGCCTACACGCGGGCCGATGTCGCCGAGACCCTGCTCTCGGTGATCGGAGAGACCGAGGCTCTGCGGCTCTCCCTGCCGCTCGGACTCGACTTCGGCGACGCCGACGCTGTGCGGCCCCTGGTCTCCGAGGTGCTGGGCGCCCTGCGGGCTGCGCTGGCGGTTCCGGATGATCGTGCCGCCGCCGCCCGGCAGGTCGACGCTGTGGCGTGTGCGCTGTCGCGGCGTCTGGCGGGCGACACCCGGCCCGAGCCCGTGGCGCCGCTCGCCACGGTGGATGCGCTGGCCTCCCTCGGCCCTGCGACCGAGGTGCGACTCCGCAGGTCGCTGCGCGCGCGGCTCGAACACGTCGGGGAGAACGTGCGGTTGGTCGCCGGCTCGAAGACGCTTTCGCTGCCCGCCGAAGCGGCACCTGCGCTGGAACGGGTACTTATGGGCGAACCGGTCGCGGTGGCCGATCTGCCGGGACTCGACGGGGACTCGGCAGTGGTGGTGGTGCGGCGGTTGCTCCGCGAGGGTGTCGTGGTGCCGGCGTGAGTCACCCGGGCGCCCGCGGCGCGCGGCAGTGACGGAGCCGGGCGGAGGGCTGCCGTTCCGACCGCGCGCGACGGAGTCCGTGCCTGCGGCGGCGCCGGCACCCGTGCGAGCGGCGCGGCTCGGCATGCTGCCCGTGCCGCTTCCGGCCACCCAGAGGCTCGGGGCGGGCATCCCCGACTGGTTGCCGTGCAGCGACCGGTCCCGCGGGCGGCAGGATCCGCTCTGGGCGACGGGCTCGCGCGGACTGCAGTGGTTCCTCGTCGAGATCGAGGGTTCGTGGGGAATGAACGCGTTCACGTCCTCAGCGCTCGGGCGGGAACTCGGGCAGCGGATCGTGTCCCGGGTCGAAGCGGCAGGCATGCGACCGTTGGCGATCCGGCGCACCGGGCGGCGCGATCCGGGGGCGAAGACCCGCTGGCGGTGGGCGTTCGTCGACTCGCGGCCCGGGTTCGAAGAGGTGCGGTGGGGTGAGGTGGATGCTCCGGGGGAGCTGCTCGAGGTTCCGCTCGACGGGTCGACGGGCATCCACTCTGCGGAGCCGGTCTACGCGGTGTGCACCCACGCCAAACACGACCAGTGCTGCGCGGTGCGGGGGAGGCCGGTCGTGGGTGCGCTCGCGGCAGAGTTCCCGCACGAGACCTGGGAGTGCTCGCACCTCGGCGGCGACCGGTTCGCGGGCACGATGGTGCTGTTCCCGGAGGGGCTCTACTACGGCCGGGTCGACGACGCGGACGCGGTCGCGGTGGTGCGCCTCGCGCGGGAGGGCCGGGTGGACGAGCGGTTCTTCCGCGGGCGCAGTTCGCTGACGCACCCGGTGCAGGCGGCGCAGCACTTCGCGCGGGAGCGTTTCGGGGTCGACCGGCTCGCGGCGTTCGCGCCGCTCGCCGAGCGCGAGGGCGGCGTGGATGGCGTCACGGTCGTGACGCTCGCGGCCGGCGCTGGCGCGGGCGCGGCTGGCGCGGCGGGCGTTGGCGCGGCGGGGGCTGGCGCGGCGGGAGGTGGCGCGGGCGCGGCTGGCGCGGCGGCGAGTGTCGGGGTCGCGGATGCCCGGATCGAGGTCGTCGTCGCGGAGACACTCTCGCAGCCGCTGCTCAGCACGTGTGGCACCACCCGCTTCGGTCGGGTGCGCGAGTTCACCCTAGTGTCCCTGACCCCGGCCTGACCGGTCGAAGGGCCCCAAACTGTGCGCTGCGCGTTGGTTTGGAGCAGTTTGCGTCCCTTCGAGGGGCCGGCGGCCCGCGAGAGGAGGGCGGGGCGGGTCAGGCGGCGTCGAGGAGGGCGAGGAGCCAGGAGGGGCCGAGCACGGTGGCCCCGAGGGCTTCGACGCGGGCAGTGAGGCCGCGGTCGGCGGTCACGACGAAGATGCGTGGGGCGGCATCCGACGCGCCGGTGGCCGCGCTTGCGCCGTTCGATCCGGAGCCGACGTCGGACGCACCGGCGTGGGCCGCCACCGCGTCGACGATCGCCTGGTCGCCGTCGTGTTCGGCGGGGAGCAGTTCGACAGGCCGGGCGAGCTCCGCCTCTCCGGCACCGTGCCCCGCGAGGAGGTCGCCCGAGCCGGCGCTCCCCGAAGCGACGCCACCCGGGACGGAAGCGCCCGAGCCGACGCCACCCGAAGCGGCGCCGCCCGGGGCGGAAGCGCCCGAGCCGACGCTGCCCGAAGCGGCGCCACCCGAGCCTGTGCCACCCGAGCCTGTGCCACCCGAAGCGGAAGCGCCCGCGACAGCAGCAGCCGCGACATCCGGAGCGTCGAGACGCGCAGCGCGGGCCTGGCCTTCTGTGACGAGCACGATGTGCGGCCACCAGCGCGTGCCCGCGAGCGACGGGTCGTCGTCGATGCCGAGGGAGGCCGCGCTCAGACCGTCACGGCCGAGGCGCGAGAGGCGGCCGGCGAGGCGTTCGGTGGCGCCGACCCTGTCTTTCCACCAGCCGTCGGGGCGGGAGCCGACCACGTTGGCCGAGTCCACGATGAGAACGGTGCGCCGCGACAGTTCTGCGCTGAGCACAGGCCAGCTCGCACCGAAACCCGGGTGCAGGGGGAGCGCCGCCACCTCGTCGACCGGCACCCAGCGCACCTCGATGCTCTCGGCGTCGGTGACCGCGGCATCGAAGGGTGCCGTGACGTCGACGACGACGGTGGTGTAGCTCCAGAACCCGAGGTCGAGTGTGGAGGTCATCCGGAGCCGGAGCGCGTCGACGACGACCCCCGCCTCTTCGGACGCCTCGCGGACGGCACCCTGTACGGGCGTCTCGCTCTCGTGGCGCGCACCGCCCGGGAGTCCCCACGTTCCGCCGAAGTGGCTCCAGTTGGCGCGGTGCTGCAGCAGGATGCCGCGGGCCGGGTCGTGCGCCAGCAGGCCCGCAGCCCCGAAACGGCCCCAGAACCTGCGGCCCGAACCGTCTTCGACCCAGCCGTCACCGCTCCCCGGGGCGGAGTGCAGCCGGGGCGGTACAAAGGAGTGTGGCGAGGGCTCCGCCTGCTCTGTCATGACCTGATTTTGTCACGCCGGGCGGTGCTCGACGAACCAGCCGACACGCACACTCCGCGAAACTCGGGCCCGCCTACCGGGAATACGGGCGTGTCGCGCATAAGGTGCTTGTGTGTGGCGTGCCGATAAGAAACGAGATTCAGACCCTGAAGAGTCTGGCACCGACGAAGCGACGTCGGCGTGGGGTCGCCGCGCCGATTCCGGAGCCCCCGGCAGAGGTGAGACGGCGATGAGAACGGGCTCGATCATCTCCACCGATGACCTGGTGGAACCGACCCGCCAAAAGTGGCGGGAGCAGCTGGCTGCTGTCGGCGGCCTCAGCCCGCTCATCCACTTCGACGACGCGCCGCGCTCGAGGGTCGACCTGACGTCGACGCACCCGAGCGGTCTGGCCCAGTTCATCACGGGCAACGCGACGTTGCTGTCGAGCCTCATCCGCGACGAGCTGGCCCTTCGCAGCGCCCGCATCGCCGCCGGCGCGATCACCGACAAGGGCGTGGAGCTCCGTGCCGTGCGCGGCATCGACTCCGTGCACCTCGCGATCGGCCTCGCCCAGTGGAAGCTCGAGGAGCAGGAGTTCAGCGCTCCGCTTCTGCTCCGCCCGCTCTCGGTGCGCCGGTACGGCCGCGACTTCGAGTTGAAGCTCCGCGGCGCGCCCTTCGTCAACCCCGAACTCGCCCGGGCCCTCTCCGAGCAGTTCCAGATCACGCTCGACGCCGAGCAGGTCGTCGCGCTCGCCGCCTCGAACGGCGTGTTCAAGCCCCAGCCGGTCATCGACCACCTCCGCGGCATCACCTCGCACCTGCCCTGGTTCAGCGTGCAGCCGCGGCTCGTGGTGTCGTCGTTCGCCGATGTCGCCACGTCGATGGTGTCGGATGCCCGGAAGCTCGATCATCCGGTGCTCGACGCCGTGGCCGGCAGCCTCACGGCGCGCCGGGCCGTGCAGGAGTCGTACCACCCGGTCGAGCCGAGCCCGCAGGACTCGCGCACACCCTCGACCGACACCCTGCTGCTCGATGCGGACGCCGAGCAGGAGAACGTCGTCGCGCAGATCTCGGGCGGCAACTCGCTCGTCGTCAAGACGCTTCCCGGCACCGGCGGCACGCAGACCATCGTGAACGCGGTCGGCGCCCTGGTCGCGCAGAACAAGCGTGTACTCATCGTGAGTCCTCGCCGCCTCAGCCTCCGCGGCATCGCCCGCCGCCTGAACGACGTCGGGCTGCCCGGGGCCGCGGTGTCGCCGCGCACGCTCCGCCGCGACCTGATCCAGTCGATCGGCCGCAACGAGAAGGCGATGCAGCCGCATGTCGCCGACGTCGACGAGGCGCTCGTGCGGCTCCGCCACGTGCTGCTCGACTACCGCCAGTCTCTGTCCCGCGTCGATCCGCTGCTGAAGGTCTCTGTTCTGGATGCCCTGCGGGAGCTTGCGCGCCTGTCGCTGCTGCCCCAGCCGCCGGCCACCACCGCGCGCCTCGACCGCCCGTCGCTCGAGGCGCTCGCCTCGGGGCGCGGCAAGGCGGCGAAGACGCTGATCAAGGCGGCGGCACTCGGCGAGTTCCGCTACGGGCCGGGCGACTCGCCCTGGTACGGCGCGAACTTCGACACGGCAGAAGACGCCGCCGAGGTGCATGCAACAGCCAAGCGCGTGCACCGCACCGACCTGCCGAACCTGCTCACCCGGGCCTACGAGCTCGTCGGACAGACGCACATGCGACAGTTCACGACCATCTCCGAGCTCGGCTCCTACCTCCGCCTGCTGCTCGACCTGCGGGAGACGCTCGACAAGTTCCTGCCCGTCGTGTTCGACCGGTCCCTCACCGACATCATCGCGGCCACCGGGCCACGCCGCGACTCCGCGCAGATGACCGGAACCTCCCGTCGTCGCCTCCGCAGCCTCGCGAAGGAGTACGTGCGCCCCGGGGTGCACATCGGCGACATCAACGCTTCGCTCCGTCGCATCCAGCAGCAGCGCACCCTGTGGCACCGTTTCGCCGCTGCCGGCATCCCGCCGGAGGTGCCGACCGGGCTCGACGACGTGCAGGTGGCCTTCCAGCGCGTGAGCGAAGACCTCGCGCGGCTGGATGTTCCGCTCGGCCTCGCAGGATCGGCCCGCCAGCTGAGTGAACGGCCGATCAACGAACTGATCCCGCTGCTCGACGGGCTCGCTGCCGACTCCGAGGTGCTCGCGAACCTGCAGGAGCGCACGGCACTGCTCGACACCCTTCGGGAACTCGCCCTCGACCCCCTGCTCACCGACCTCTCCGAACGTCACATCCCGGAAGACGCTGTGGCCGACGAACTCGAGCTGGCCTGGTGGCAGAGCGTGCTCGAACTGATGCTCGCGAACGACCGCGCCCTGCTCGGGGCCAACACGGGCATCCTCGACCGCCTGGAATCGGACTTCGTGCTCGTCGACGAGGCACACGCATCGGTCAGCGGGCAGATCCTCTCCTGGCAGCTTTCGGAGACGTGGAGCGTGGGTCTTGTCGACCACGCCGACGAGGCCACCGCACTGAAGACGCTGCTGCGGGGCGACGGGGTCACCTCCGCCTCGCTGCAGAAGGCTGCGCCGTACCTCAGCCGGGTGCTCGCGCCCGTCTGGCTCGCGTCCCCCTACGAAGTCAGCGAGATCACCGACGAGATCGTGTTCGATGCGGTCATCCTCGTCGACGCCGGAGCGACCACGCTCGCTGAGAACGCCGGCGCGATCCGTCGTGCCCGGCAGGTCGTGGCGTTCGGCGACCCCGTCACGCAGACGCCCTCGCACTTCGAGATCGCGGTTGCGGCCGTCGTGCAGCCCGCGCCGCGGAGCGCCTCCGGTGACGCCGCTGTTGCGGCCGACGCGCAGTCGGTTGAGCAGCTGGCCGGGGAGTCCGCGATGGCCCGCCTGGCCGAGATCGTGCCCACGCTCTCGCTCACCCGCAGCTACCGGGCCGGCGGCGAAGACCTCGCCGAGCTCGTGAACCACCGGTTCTACAACGGCAAGATCGACTCGTTGCCCTGGGCGGGAACCTTCCTCGGTCACGGCAGCCTGACGCTGCACTACCTCGAGGGTGCGGGCGGGATGCCCGACAGCGAGACCGGTGCCGTCGAGAGTGTCGACGCCGAAGTCGAGCGCGTCGTCTGGCTGGTCATGGACCACGCCCAGAAGTACCCGCGCGAGTCTCTCATGGTGATCACCGCCAGCGCCAAACACGCGGTGCGCCTGCAGCAGGCCGTTCTCGCAGCGTTCGCGAAGCGCAGCGACCTGAGCGACTTCATCCTGAAGGACCGGGCGGAGCCGTTCATGGTGGCGACGCTCGAGCAGTCGGTGGCGCAGAGCCGTGACCGGGTGATCTTCTCGGTCGGCTATGGGCGCACCCCGCACGGCCGGGTGCTGTCGAACTTCGGTCCGCTCGCAAAACCGGGCGGAGAGCGCCTGCTCGCGGTCGGTATGACCAGGGCCCGCCGCTCGATGGACATCGTGAGCTGCTTCAAGCCGACCGACATCGACGAGGAGCGCATGACGTACGGTGTCGTGTCGCTGCGCCAGATTCTCACCGAAGCCGAGAACGGGCCCTCGCCCGACACGTTCTCGAGCCCCGGGGATGCCCTGCTCATCGACCTCGCCCGGCGCCTCGGTGCCCGGGGCCTCGAGGTTGCGTTCGAGCACCGCGGCAAGCTGACGCTGGTGGCCTCGTACGAGGGCCGCGCGATCGTCGTCGAGACGGACGCGGTGGTGCACTCGATGAGCCTCCGCGAGTCGCTCCGGCTCCGCCCCGACATGCTGAAGCGCCTCGGCTGGCACTACCTGCGCGTGCACAGCTTCGAGCTGTTCACCGACCCCGAGGCCGTGGCGACGCGCATCGCGTCGGTCATCGGCGTGCGGCAGCTCACCGCGGTCTGACTCTCAGCTGAAACAAATTTTCGCTGTTTCGCGTAATGACTGCCGGTTGGCGGTGTCTCTCAGTTGTCAACACCCAACGAGAGGTTTCACCGTGTCAACCACATTTCATCGTCTCATTGTCGGCGCAGTCACCGCTGCCTCGGCAGTCGCGCTCATTGGCGCTGGTGCAGTTTCTGCTCAGGCGGATCCGATCGCACCCCCGGTAACCGCGAGCCAGACTTACGCCCAGTTCACGGTTCCCGAGCCCGGCGCCTATCAGCGCAGCACTGCACCCGTTGAAGGAAGCATCAATTTCGGGGTGAGGCCTGGTGCAACGACCGCCGACCTTGCGATTTCGCTCTGGTGCGACGACGGGAAGACCTACCCGCTGCACACCGCGCTGGACTCAGCTCGTTCGAACCTCCCGACTGGTGTCAGCTACTCCGCTGATCTTCCGCTGACCCTCGTCGGCCACGGCTGCACGCTTGCCGCGCTGGACCGAACCGGGCAGCCCGTCTGGTTCCGGCCCGCTCGATACAGCAACAGCAAGGCGAAGACGACGACGATCCTCTATGGCGACGTCGTCTACCGGAACGGCAACGGCGGCCTCTAGTCGCTCGTCAGTAGTGGGGCGGCACGTCGTCTTTGAGGCGCGACTCGTTGTCGTCGGGGGAGTCGCCCCAGGCGGCAGCGGTGTCCTCGTCGGCGACGGATGCGCGGAGGTGCGGCTGCACGACGGCGGCGGACTGCGGTTCGGCGTCGGAGCCGGGGGTAGGAGCGGTGCTCACGCGCCGCCGCCCCACCTGCTTCACGGGCAGGGCTGCAGCGCGGTCATCCGACGAGCCGGCGGTCACTCGTTGGGGAAGGGCGGGCCCGCGGGCGTCTGGCTCGCGGTCGTGGCGCCCACGGAGCGCTGGGCGGCCAGCAGGTCGCGGATCTCGGCGAGCAGTTCGGCCTCGGTGGGGGGAGTGGCCGCGGCCTCCTCGGTGGGCGGGCTCTGCTGGCCCTTGAAGAAGGCGACCTTCTTGAGGTGGTTGATCGGCAGCACGAAGACGAAGTAGACGACCAGCGCGATGATCAGGAACTGGATGATCGCACCGATGACCAGCCCGAATTTGAGCGTCGAGCCATTGATCGTGAAGTCCAGAGCGTCATCGAGCTGGCCTGACTGGAAGACCGCGGCGATGAGCGGGTTGAAGATGCCGCCGACGATCGCCGTGACTACTGCCGTGAAGGCTGTACCGATGACGACGGCGACTGCCAGGTCGATCACGTTTCCGCGGAGGATGAACTCTCTGAAGCCCTTGAACATGTGCTATTCCTTACGTTTCTCGGGTGGTCAGGCAGCTGCGCCGGATGAACTCGCCGGCTTGGCGGGAGCTGAGGCCGGTTTGCTGTCCGACGATGACGATGACGATGACGACGTGGAATCCGACGACGAGGAGCCACCGCTGCCCTCGCCCGACGACTTCTTCGGCCCGTCGGTCGACGTCTTCGTCGCCCTCGAGTCGTTGCGGTAGAAACCCGATCCGTTGAACGTCACGCCGACCGCACCGAAGACCTTGCGCAGCTTCCCACCGCACACGGGGCAGACAGTGAGTGAATCGTCGGTGAACGCCTGCTGGATGTCGAACGCGTTGTCGCATTCGGTGCAGCGGTAGGAATAGGTAGGCAAGAAGTGCTCCAGGTGATTTTTCTCGGTGGTACGGACGGATCAGAAAGTGAGGATGCGGTTCGGCGTCACGATGCCGTCGACGGGCTGGTCGTGCACCTCCCGCGGTACGGTGTCGAGCAGTTCGTCGTCGTAGATCACAGCGTAGACAGGGGGGCACTTCTGCATCGACCCGAGAGTCTTGTCGAAGTACCCGCGCCCCCAGCCGAGCCGCATTCCGCCGGCGTCGACTGCGGCGGCGGGGATGATGATCAGGTCGACGTCGTTGATCGCGATCGGCCCCAGCAGTTCTCCGACAGGCTCGGGCATGCCGAACAAGCCGACGGCCTCGGTCTCGCCGTCGCCGTGGGCCCAGTCGAGCAGCCCGTCTTCGCGGGTGATCGGGAAGAGGGTGCTGATGCCGTTCGCGAACGCCCAGTTCAGGAACGGGCGCGTGTTCGGCTCGTTCTGGGCCGAGAGGTAGCAGGCGACGAGTTTGGCGCTGTGCTGCCCGGTGAGCGCGATGAGGTTCTGGGTGAACGCCTCGGTCGCACTCTCCCGCTCCGTCGAGGTGCGGTTCCGCCGTCGTTCGCGGAGTTCCGCGCGCAGTGCGCGTTTGATGTTGCTCGTTTGCGACAGCATGTATTGATTTTAGGTGGTGCCACGTGACGCGAGTGTTTCGGAACCTCTCCGACGGGCACGCGATTTTTGGATACCCTCATAGCCATGACCTCATCCATCACCAAAGTTGTGATTCCTGCGGCCGGCCTCGGAACGAGATTCCTGCCCGCGACAAAGGCAATGCCCAAAGAGATGCTGCCCGTCGTCGACAAGCCGGCCATCCAGTACGTCGTCGAGGAGGCGGTCGCCGCCGGGCTCGTCGATGTGCTCGTGATCATCGGTCGCAACAAGAACGCCCTGGCCAACCACTTCGATCGCAACACGGAGCTCGAGCACACGCTCGAGCAGAAGGGTGACAACAAGAAGCTGGCACTCGTCGCGGAGGCCAGCGCCCTGGCCGACGTGCACTTCGTGCGGCAGGGTGACCCGAAGGGCCTCGGCCACGCGGTGCTGCGGGCGAAAGCGCACGTGGGCAACCAGCCGTTCGCCGTCATGCTCGGCGACGACCTGATCGACGCCCGCGACGTGCTGCTGACGAAGATGCTCGAGGTGCAGGACTCCCGCCAGGCCAGCGTGATCGCGCTGATGGAGGTCGAGCCGTCGCAGGCGCACCTCTACGGCATCGCCTCGATCGAGGAGACGGGCGAAGACGACGTGGTACGGATCACCGGCCTCGTCGAGAAGCCCGAACCCGGCACCCAGCCGTCGAACCTCGCGATCATCGGCCGCTACGTGCTCCGCCCCGAGGTGTTCGACGTTCTGGAGACCACGCAGCCCGGCAAGGGCGGCGAGATCCAGCTGACGGATGCCCTCGAGACCCTGGTGGAGCAGCCCGAGCTCGCCGGGGGTGTCTACGGCGTCGTGTTCCGCGGTCGTCGGTACGACACCGGGGACCGTCTGGACTACATCAAGGCGATCATCCGGCTCGCCAGTGAGCGCGAAGACCTCGGCCCGGACCTCCGGCCCTGGATCAAGGAGTTCGCCGAAGGGATCTGATGCGTCCGAGTGCTCCCGGCGCGGTGATTATCATTGGCTATGTTCGTTCCGACCCTTCACGACGATGCCATCGGCATTCGCCCCATCCGCGTCCGTGATTCGAAGGCGCTCGAGGGCGAACTGATCTCCAACCGGGCGTGGCTCCGCAAGTGGGAGGCCACCAGCCCGAACGCGCCCCTGTCGTTCGACACCCGGGCGAGCATCCGTTCGCTGCAACAGAACGCCCGGGCGGGGTTCGGCCTGCCGTTCGTGATCGAGTACCAGGGCCAGCTGGCCGGCCAGCTGAACGTGTCGTCGATCAGCTACGGGTCGGTGTCGTCGGCGAGCATCGGCTACTGGGTGTCGGAGCGGTTCGCCGGGCTGAACATCACCCCGACGGTCGTGGCTCTCGCCACCGACTACTGTTTCGCGTCGGTGGGTCTACACCGCATGGAGATCTGCATCCGGCCGGAGAACGCGCCGAGCCTGCGCGTGGTGGAGAAGCTGGGGTTCCGCTACGAGGGGCTGCGGCGGCGCTACATCCACATCAACGGCGACTGGCGCGACCACTTCTGCTTCGCGCTGGTGGGCGAGGAACTGCCGGTCGGGGTGCTTCAGCGCTGGCAGCAGGGGCTCGTTCCGGCGGGGCAGGGCAGCGTGCCGGAGGCGGATCGGGTCGAGGCGCTGACGCCGATCGCCACGCGCAACCGGTGAGCGGATTCGCCGTCTGAGCCCTGGATGCCCGCGGGTCGATCGGGTGGGCATCCGGCACTCGCGGCGACACGCGCCGTCGGTTGGGCCGAATTCCGCGCCGCGCCTCATACCGTAGACCCATGACAACGGACTGGCTCGGCGGAGGACTCATCGTCGCCCTGGCCGCCGTGCTCTGGCTGATCTACCTGTTGCCGACCTGGTTCCGGCGGAACGAATTCCTCTCGACCGAGAGGAACGTCGTGCGGTTGCAGCAGACGCTGCGTATCCTTGCCGAGACGAGCGAGGTGCCCGATGAGGTGCACGTCGAGGCGAATGCGCGGAGTGTCGCCGAGCAGCAGCGTGTGCTGAAGAAGGCGAACGCGCAGAACCTGCTGGCGGAACGTGCGGGCCTCCAGACGCTGATCGAGCAGGGGCGTGCAGCGCAGGCGGCAGCCCTCAGTCGCAACCTCGAAGATGCTTCCAGCGCCGATTCCGGAGAACACGAGACCATCGTGTTGGCACCGCGGCCCCCGGCCCTCACTTTCCGCCAGGCGTCGCTGAAGCTCCGGCGGGCGCGGGCGGCGACCTCGGGCATCCTGCTGCTGGCGCTCGCCGTCGCGGTACTGGGCGGCGTACAGGTTGCCGTCAACGGTGCCTGGGTGGTTCTGGTCGTCGGCCTGATCGCGGCGACGCTCTGCGTGACACGGCTGGGGCGGCTCGCACGCGACGGCCGGGCGCTGCAGAGCCGCGGCATCGCTGGAGAATCCGCTGCCACGGCGCCTGTCTCCGGTGCGGGCCGGGACTCGGCGCGTGCCTCCCGCGTGCCCGAGTATGTGTTCGCCGATGAGGATGTCGCGCTGTCAGCCGCCGGATCTACGGGTTATGCCGCTGAGGTCGTCGACGGGCCTGATGCGGGTGTCGTGGTCGACGAGGGCATGACACTCGCCGACGACGGATCCGGCTGGACCCCGGTGCCGCTGCCGAAGCCCCTGTACGTCGGTCACCGACGGATCGACGGGGACATGCCCGTCTCGGCATACGTCGCGGAGACAGCGGAGAGGGCCGAGCAGGCGCTCCGCGCGGCCGCCCGTGACTCGGAGCAGGCCCTGCGCAGAAACCAGCGCGCAGAGACGGCAGTGGATGTCCCGGAGGAACTCCTCCACACCGGAACCACTGAGGCGCCCACTGTGACCCTTCCGCCCCTTCCGCAGGCGGCCCCCAGCCGGTTCGCGTCGATGGGCGTGATCGACGCGGCCGAGACGGGGGCGATCGACGTGGACCGGGTGCTCGCCCGCCGCCGCGCCGGCTAGACCCTCCCGACGGGCGGTTGGTTCGACGATGGTGCTCGCTCGTGATAACCTTGCGAAGCAGTTTTCGGGGCTATGGCGCAGTTGGTAGCGCGCCTCGTTCGCATCGAGGAGGTCAGGAGTTCGAATCTCCTTAGCTCCACCGGTACTGCAGAGAAGTGGGCCGTTTCCTTCGGGGAGCGGCCCTCTTCCCGTTGTACGCTCGAACTCGTTGCACACTCCTGGCACCGTCGCCGTTCACGTTCGAAAGCAGACCGATGAGAAGTCCTGTCACCGCCCGCCGCTGGCCCCTGGTCGTGACTACTGCGGCCCTCGTGGCCGGGTCGGTGGTCGTGGCCGTGCCGTCGACCGCCAGTGCCGCGACTGGGTACCACATCAGTGGGCACGTGACGCTCGGCACGAAACTCGCGGGGGCGGGCGCCGTCGATGTCACCTACATCACTGCATCGTCGAGCGGCCTGTTCCCGTCGGAGACGACGACCGATTCCACGGGGGCCTTCTCCTTCGACGTTCCGACGAACACCCGCTTCATCCTGCAGGTCGCCAACACGGGCCCGGGGAACTTCGCGCCGTACACCTCGTCCCCGCTCGGCGGGCCCTCGTGTTCGGTGGAGGACTGGATCGATCCGACCGCTGACATCAGCGGCCTCGACATCACCCTCCCCGTGGGCGGCGAGATCTCCGGCACCGTGACGGATGCGGCGGGCAAGCCTCTCGCCGACGTCGATCCCATCGCGCAGGACATCAACAGCTGTTCGACCATCGACAGCGCGTACCCGAAGTCGCAGGTCTTCGCGCCCGCGACCGGGGCCGATGGGAAGTACCGCGTGCGGAACCTCCCCGTGGCGACCTCTTTCCAGGTGCAGTTCTACGCCGGCGGGGAGACCAACTCGTTCGTGCGCCAGTACCTCGGTGAGGCCCCCTGGGCGCCGTACGGCGGCACCTACGCCGTGACCGCGGGCAAGACCCTCACGAAGAACATGACGCTGTTCGCGGGCGGCACGCTGACCGGTTCGATCACCTGCACCTGCGACCGCGCTGCCTTCGAACCCTCAGAGGTGCAGGTCGACCTCGAGGGACTCGACCCGGTCAGCCGGCAGTGGGTGAGGTACACCGAAGCGGTGGTGACCCGTGACGGTGACGCAACCTCCTATTCCGCGAACTACCTCACTCCCGGCAGCTACCGTGTGACCACGTCGTCGACGCTCGACGGGTTCACCACGTCGTCGTCGGCGCCGGTCACGGTGGTCGATGCGGTGAGTACAGTGCAGAACGTGCGGCTGGCGTCGGCCGCGACATCCAACCCGGGGGTGAGCCCGGCCGTCAACTCCTTCATCACGGCGCTGTACAGGGACTTCCTCGGCCGCACGCCCTCGGCGCCTGAGGTGAAGGGCTGGGCGGCGAACCTGGCCGCCGGCGCGCCGCGCACGTCGATCGCCGTCGGGTTCGCCGACAGCGACGAGTACCGGCTGATCCGGATCGATGCGGCGTACCACTCGATCCTCTGGCGGGGTCCGGATGCCGCGGGGCGCGCGTACTGGCTCGACCAGATGCACCGCGGGGTGATCCGCACCGAAGACATCGAGAAGCAGTTCTACGCCTCGCAGGAGTACGTGGACAATCGTGGTGGCACGCAGCAGTCCTGGGTGGGCGCGATCTATCTCGACCTCCTGAAGCGCAACCCGAGCGTGTCGGACATCTCCTTCTGGTCGCGGGCGGCCGACCAGCAGGGGCGTGTCGCGATCACGGTCTCGTTCTGGCAGTCGCAGGAGACGGCCGAGCGTCGCGTGTCGGCCATGTACGCCTCCTACCTCGGCCGCACCCCCGACCAGGGCGGGCTGGCGGCCTGGACGGGCTACGACCTCGCGAACGGCGACTCGGTCACGCGCTCGAGCCTCACCTCGAGCGACGAGTACTTCACGCTCGCGGCGAAGCGGTTCCCGGTCGCGCCGTGACGGACGAGGTACCGGGCCGCCCGTAGGGAGATCTGTCCCGGTCGGTGGGCGACGCGGCTGGAGGGGCCCCGCCCTCAGCCGAGCGCGGGCAGCGCCGGCTTCGTGGGGGAGTAGAGCCAGGCGTCGAAGAAGCTCGCGAGGTTCTGTCCGGAGACCTTCTCGGCGTAGGCGATGAACTGCTCCGTCGTGACCGAGTGGCCGGCGTTCTCGCTCGCCCAGCCCTTCAGGATCTGGAAGAAGCTGTCGTCGCCCACCGTCGTGCGGAGCGCCTGCAGCGTCATGCCGCCCCGCGTGTAGACCGGCCCGTCGAAGATGCCCGCGGCGCCCGGGTCGGCGACCACAGTCGTCCAGAAGGCGTCGTCGTCGGCCGGGTCGTCGCTGCCTGTGGGATTGGCGTAGGCGGCTTCGAACGACTGCTCCGTCGTCGGCCCGCCGGTGTGTTCGGCCCAGAGCCATTCGGCGTAGGTGGCGAATCCCTCGTTCAGCCAGATGTCCGACCAGCGCTCCATCGAGACGCTGTCGCCGTACCACTGGTGGGCGAGTTCGTGCACCACGACCGAGGCGTCGGCGTCGGAGGGGAAGGCCCAGCTCGGGTAGATCGGGCGGGTCTGGTTCTCGAGCGCATAGGGGAGGTAGTCATTCGGAGTCGGCCCGAAGTCGGCGATGGCGATACCGCCCGCCTCGCTGAACGGGTAGGCCCCGAACGACTGCGACAGGAAGGAGATGACCTCGGGCTCGTCGTCGAAGATGGAGGTCGCGACGTCGCCCACGAAGACCCCGTCTCCCGCGTCCTGCGTGAAGAGGGCGGGTGCGACCGCGTTGTAGTAGGCGATGCCGCCTTCATCGTGCTCGGTGATCGTGTAGTCGCCGACGGTCGCGGTGGCGAGGTAGGTGGCCATCGGCTTCTCCATCTCCCAGTCCCAGGTGCTCGACGTTCCGGAGGTGGTGTGCGACGCGAGCCGGCCGTTGCCGATCACCTGGAGGCCGGCGGGAACGGTCATCCGCGTACTGAAGGTGGCCTTGTCTGCCGGATGATCGTTGGCGGGGAACCACGTCGCGGCGACCCGGGGCTGGCCGACGACGACCGCTCCGTCGTTCGTCGGGAACACGCCGGCCGGGCCGAAGGCGTCGCTGATCGTGATCGGGATCCCCGCGTAGGTCACGGTGGTCGTGAGGGTCGCACCGTTCAGGATGCCCGCCGGCGGTGTCACGGTGAGTTCCGTGCGCGGGGGAGTCGCGTCGCCGTCGGTGCTGCCGGGCGTCTGCGGCTGGCCGGTGGTGTCGCTGATCTGTGTCGTGGCGAGGCTCCAGGCGGCGGCGGATCCGTCGACCGTCAGGTCGCTGATGGTGATCGCGTCGGAGCCGTCGACGGCGCGGGTGTCGAAGTCGAGGTTGAACGCCGAGAGGTTCTGGGTGGCGGTCGCGGTGATGGTCGCGGTGCCCGAGAGTTCATGGGTGGCCGGGTCGTAGGCGAGGTCGAGGTCGTAGTGGCTCACGTCGTAGCCGCCGTTGCCGTCGAGGGGGAAGTAGCTGTCGCCGATGCCGGCTGCGCCCGGCTGGAAGTCGACGGGGGCGGCCGTGCCGGTGGGAACCGGCGTCGGGGTGGGGGCCGCGGTGCCGGTCGGCACGGGTGCCGGCGTCGTCGTCGTGGGGGGCGGGGCGATCGCGCCGGCCGGGCAGGGGGAGGAGAGCGTCGCCGCGGAGCTCGCGGGCGGCGTCGCCGCTCCCGAGGCCAGCAGTGCCAGCACCAGCAGCGGCGCGGCGGCGAACATCGCCCCGCGACGGCGCCCGGTGCGGAGCATCAGGGCGGCGACACCGATGCCGACGGCGACGAGCGCCACAGCGATGAGCATCGGCGAGGCATCGAAGCCGGTGGCGGCGAGTTCGCAACTCTGCATGGTTCCCCCGTATCAGAACGTCCGCTCACCTTATCCTCCCGGTGTTTCGGCGTGGTTTCGAAAGGGGAACGAGACGGGTGGGCACCGACGGCTCCAGGGGCCTGTCAACCCCCGGGGCCCCACCCAAACCGTCGCCGTCGTGTGTTCGAACCCCCCACATGACAGAAATCACTGCACACCACGGAATCTTCAGGAACACCGACCTCCACGTCGACGACACCGGTGGATCGGGTCGCCCGGTCGTGCTGATCCACGGCTGGCCGCTCTCCGGCGAGTCGTGGTCGGAGCAGGTTCCGGCCTTCGAGTCCGCCGGTTACCGGGTCATCACCTATGACCGCCGCGGGTTCGGTCGGAGCGACAAGCCGAAGACCGGCTACACCTACGACACCCTCACCGAAGACCTCCACACCCTGCTCACCGAGCTCGACCTCACAGACGTCACGCTCGTCGGCTTCTCGATGGGTGGCGGCGAGGTCGCCCGCTACTTCACGAAATACGGCGCGGAACGCCTGCACAGCGTCGTGTTCGCTTCGGCGGTGCCGCCGTTCCTGCTCAAGGGGCCGACGAACCCCGACGGCCCGCTCGACGCGGCGCAGGCGGCGAAGATGACGGCCGGCCTCACCGCTGACGAAGACGCCTTCTACGACGAGTTCACGACCCAGTTCTTCTCGGTCGACGGCGTGCTGAAGGTCACCGAGGAGCAGCGCCAGCAGGCGCTCGCGCTGGCCAAGCAGTCCAGCAAGCTCGCTTCTCTCGCCTGCATGGCGGCGTTCGCCTCCACCGACTTCCGGGAAGACCTCCCGAAGGTGTCTGTTCCGACCCTCGTGATCCACGGTGACGGCGACGGAACGGTTCCGTTCCAGGGTTCCGGTGCGCGCACGCACGAGGCCATCGCGGGCAGCGAACTCGTCGTGATCACGGGTGCGCCGCACGGCGTCACGGTGAGCAACCCCGAGGAGTGGAACGAAGCCGTTCTGGCCTTCCTCGCGAAGTAGCCCAGCGCTCGCACCGCACTCACCGGGAGGGCGCAGCCGGAAATCTGCGCGAAATACCGATCACGTACCGTACTTCCTGTAAGCACCATCAACATTCAGGAGTACTCGTGTTCAGTTGCCCGAAGGCCATGGAGTACGGCCCGTGCGGGGGCGTGCACGACGACGGCTCCTGCGAGGTCTCCCCGGATCCGTGCGTCTTCCTGCAGGCTCCCGCGCGACTGTTCGACGGGGTGCACCGCAGGGATGCCCCGCCCCTCCGCCCCGAGCCGGCCCCCCTCATCGAGGAGGGCCGGCTCATGGTCGCTCTGCTGGAGGATCGGCCCGTCATCATGAGCGACTTCCCGATCCGGGCTGCCGAACGAGCCGCGATGGCCGACGGAGCAGCGGTGCTCCGCCACGCAGTGGATGCGGTGCTCATCGGTGAGCCACCGAGCGTCTCGGTGCAGTTCGCACCCGCCTACCGGGTGCAGCTGCTGAAGAGCTTCGGTCTCGACGTCTGGACCAGTGTGAACTGCCGCGATCGCAACCGCGTCGCGCTCGAAGGCGAGCTGGCGGCGCTCGCCGACGCCGGCGTCTCGGGGGTGCACTGCATCACCGGTGACCACACCCTCCTGGGCCGGCGGCCCGAGGCGATGCCGGTCTTTGACCTCGACTCCACCCAGCTCGCCGCGCTCGCCCGGGCCCGCGGGCTCCTCGTGTCTGTGGCGGAGTCCCCGGATGCCCCTCCGCGCGGTACCCGCCCAGCCCGGTACGCCCAGAAGGTGCTCGCGGGGGCCCAGGTCTGTTTCATCAACATCTGTTCCGGCGCCGAGACGGTGCGGGAGTTCATCCGTGCCGCTCGGGCGGAGGGCGCGGGCGGGCACTTCATCCCCTGTGTGCCGTTCATCGTGGATGAGGGAAGCGCGGCCATCATGACCGGACTCAGCTCCCATGTGCTCCCGGCCGGGTACATCGAGCGGATCATGGGCTCGCTCGATCCCCGAGCGGAGGGCATCCGGGCGGCGGTCGAGCTCAGCCTCGAGTTCCTCGCCGTCGATGGGATCTCGGGCGTCTGCCTCTCCGGCGGTGGTACCCGCGGCGGTGAACTCGAGTACGCGGGCGCGATGGCGGAGGCGGCGGTGCTGCTGCGGAGCCGTCTGGCCGAGCGCTCCGGCATCGCCTGAGTCGGCGGCCCCGATCGAAGCCCGAGAGTTCACCCGCTCGTTACACAGGCACGCCGTCTGTGACGAGCCGGAAACACAAGCGGCCTATTCTCAAAATGTAAGTAGGAATAACAGTTATGTAACTGACTGCTAACAATCCCTGCCGCAGACCACCCCCCTGCCCTGACGAATGGAGTACCCATGTTCCGCCGCGCCAGTCCCGTATTCGTAGCCTCCGCCCTCCTCGCCACCTCGGCGCTCGCCCTCACGGCCTGCTCCTCGGCCAGCACCACCCCCGCGGCCAGCGGTTCGGCGTCAGCCGCAACCAGCACCACCCTCCGCATCAGCACGCTGGGTCTCTGCGACGAGTCGATCTCCTGGGGCATCTCCCAGGGCATCTTCGCCGATCACGGCATCGACGTGCAGCTGACCACCGTGCAGAGCGGTGCCGCCGGCATCGCGGCGATCCAGTCCGGCGACATCGACGTGGCGTACGCCAACCCGCTCACCAGCCTGCAGGCCATCGGTGAGGGTGTTCCGCTGAAGATCGTCTCGGGCACCGGTCTCTCGACACCTGAATCGAACGAGGTCGTCGTGGCGACCGGCTCCACCTTCCAGAAGGCCGAAGACCTCCAGGGCCAGACGATCGCCCTGAACGCACTCGGCGGCCTCGCCCAGATCGTGACCGAGAACTGGATCGCCGATGCCGCCGGCACCGATTCGACCGCTGAGTTCGTGGCCATCCCGTTCGCCGACCAGGTGACGAGCGTCGTCGGTGGCAGTGTTCCCGCCGCAGAGGTCGCCGCTTCGCAGGCTGTCTCCGCCCACACCGACGGCACCGTGCGGAGTCTCGGCAACCCGTTCTATGACGGCATCGGCGAGATCCCCACGGCGTTCTATGTGGCGAGCAGCGACTTCGAGTCGAAGAACGCGGCGGCCCTGCAGTCGTTCGCCGAAGCGATGACCGAGGTCGCCGCCTCCGCGAACGACACGGCCAACGATGCCGCCCGCGACCAGGTGCGCGCCGATGCCTGCAAGTCGACGGTCGACGCCCTGAAGGATGCCGCAGAGCCGAAGTACGAGGGCCAGCTCAACATGACCGACTTCACCTCGCTGCTCGACGTGCTCACCGCGTCGGAGGCTGTGGCATCCATCGACGTCGACTCCGTCGTGCCGGGCTACGCCCGCGCGAGCTGAGCATCATGAGACGACGGATGACCGCGATCACGCTCGGCGTGCTCGGTACCCTCTCGGTGCTGGCCGTCTGGGCGGTGATCGTCGAGCTCGGGCTCGTCTCCGCGAAGTCGCTCCCGTCGCCGTTCGCCGTCGCGGGGAGCCTGCCCGCCCTGCTCGCCGACCCGAACTTCTCCGCCAGCCTCGCCGACACACTCGGTGCCTGGTTCGTGGCGATGGTGATCGCGAGCGTCTCGGCGATCGTGCTCGGGATGATCATCGGCACGGTGCACTTCCTGAGTGCGCCGGCGATGATCGTCGTGAATGCGCTGCGGTCGATCCCGTCGTCGGCGCTCATCCCGATCGCGATCCTGCTATTCGGGCTGGGTTCGTCGATGAAGATCGCGGTCGCCGTCTACGCCATCTTCGCCCTGGTGCTGATCAACACGATCTACGGCGTCGCCGGTCGCGAGCCGATGCGCATCGACGCGGCGCGGAGCATGCGCTGGAACTGGTGGCAGCAGTACCTCCACCTCACCCTGCCGTCGGCGACGCCGTCGATCGTCACGGGCATCCGCCTGGCTGCCGGCATCTCGCTGGTCGTGGTGATCAGCACCGAGCTGCTGGGCGCCAAGTCGGGGATCGGCATCACGATCATCCAGTACCAGCAGGCGCTCCGCATCGACATGGCCTACGCCTGCATCACCGCCGTCGGCATCGTCGGCGTGCTCCTCTACTCGATTCTGGCCGCTGCCGAGCGGGCGACGATCGATCGGATCCGTCTTGTCTGAAATCAGTGTCACCTCCACCCAGCCGATCACCTCTGGCCAGAGCGCGGCGGCGGCCCTGGTGGCCCCGGGGCGCGCTGGTGCCCGGGTGGTGGCGTTCTTCCGGCGGCTCCCGCGGTCGCTGCTGCGGCTCTGGATGCTCGTGCTGCTGCTCGCCGTGTGGGAGCTGGTGGCGCGCACCTCGCCCACGGTGTTCTTCCCGCCGTTCACCGTCGTCGTCGGCCAGTTCGGCACGGACTGGTTCGGCGGCCCCGACGCGCACCTCTTCCTCAGCGAGAAGTTCTGGTCGGCCGTGCCGATCAGCCTCTCGCGCCTCGCCCGTGGCTGGGGCCTGGCGGTGGTGCTCGGCGTCGTGATCGGGTTCGCCCTCGGCCGGAGCCCGCTTGTCCGCATGATGTACAACCCGATCATCCGGTTCTGGATGTCGGTGCCGAACGCTGCGCTGCTGCCGATCGCGATCCAGTTCTTCGGCGTCTCCGAGGCAGTCAACATCTTCCTGATCTGCTTCGGCAGCATGTGGCTGATCGCGATCAACACGGCAGACGGGGTGTCGGGTGTCGACCCGGACTGGCTCCGCACCGCCCGGAGTCTCCGCATCCCGCGCGGCGCGCTCTGGACCCGCATCATCGTGCCGGCAGCGAGTCCGCACATCCTCGCCGGGCTCCGGATCAGCGTGGGCTTCGCGCTCATCCTGATGATCGTGGCAGAACTTTACGCCACCACGTCGGGCCTCGGCCACGATGTGGCGCTCTACCAGCAGACCTTCAAGTACAGGCAGATGTGGTCGGCGTTCATCCTGATCGCCCTGCTCGGCATCGTCATCAACCTCGTTTTCGACGTCGTCGAGAAGCGGCTGCTGCGCTGGCAGCGGCGCGCCGGGCTCGCCAGCCTCTAGCACCGAACGACCGAACAACAGCCCAAACCGCACAACAGCCCGAACCGCACAACAGCAGGGAGAACCGACCATGGACATGGTGATCAGCGGAGTGACCAAGCGGTACGACTCCGCGAAGGGCAGCAAGCTCGCCCTCACCGAGACCTCCTTCACCATCCGGGAGAAGGAGTTCGTCACGATCGTCGGCCCCTCGGGGTGCGGCAAGTCGACCCTGCTGATGATGATGGCGGGCCTGCTGCCGACGTCGAGCGGCACGATCCGGCTGGGGGAGAACCTCGTGACCGGTCCCGCCGACGGGCTCGCCGTCGTGTTCCAGGAGTACAGCCGGTCGCTGTTCCCGTGGATGACTGTGGAGAAGAACCTCGCGATGGCGACGATCGCCGACCGGCTGCCGAAGGCCGTGGTGGCTGAACGGATCGCCCGCGCGCTGCATTCCGTGGGTCTTGAGGGCTCCGGGAAGCAGTACCCGTGGCAGCTGTCGGGAGGTATGCAGCAGCGGGTGGCGATCGCCCGTGCCGTGGTGGCCGAGCCGCGGGTGCTGCTGATGGACGAACCGTTCGCCGCGGTCGACGCCCAGACCCGTGCCGACCTCGAAGACCTGGTGCTGCGCATCCGCGACGAGTACGACGTGACCGTCGCGCTCGTGACACACGACATCGACGAGTCCGTCTACCTCGGCGACCGCGTGCTGGTGCTCGGGGCCAATCCGGGCCGGGTGATGGCCGACATCGCCGTGACACTGCCGTCGCCCCGCGAGCAGGTCGCCACGAAGCGGCTGCCCGCGTTCGCGGAACTCCGGAGCGACGTGTTCGAGCTGGTGATGCGGCCGAAACAGACGGCGAGCAGTGCGGCCACGGCCGCCGCCCCCGAGCTCGCCGAGGCCGCGCGCCCGGCCGTCGCATGAACCTCCTCCTGGCGAGCCCGGCCGCCGCTCCCGGCTGCCCGAAGCTCATGCACTACGGCCCCTGTGGCGGCGTCTCCGCCGACGGGTCGTGCGAGATCGCGCCGACGCCGTGCGTCTTCCTCGACCGCCCGACCGTCGCGTGGCCGGATGCGGCCGAGGCCGCGTCGGCGAGACCCGACCCGCTGCTGAACGGTTCGCTGGGCGCCGCACCGGGTCCGGCGCTGTTGCCGTCGCTGTCGCCGGGGCGCCGCACGCCCGCCGGCGAGGAGGTGCTGGCGATCATCCGGTCCCGACCGCTCGTGATGACGGGACTGCCCGCTGTGCCGATGGACAGCGCCTCGATCGCGGCCTGTGCCGACATCATGCGGGACTCCGTCGACGTGGTGCTCTCGGGTGACTCCGGGCGCGCGCGGGTGCAGTTCCCCCCGTCGTACCGTGCGGAGCTGATCCGGCGGAACGGTCTCCGCGCGTGGCTCGGGGTCAACTGCCGTGACCGCAACCGTGTAGCCCTCGAGGGCGAGCTGCTGGCGCTCGCCGACGCCGGGGTCGCCGGGGTGCACTGCGTGACAGGCGACCACACCGACCTCGGTGACCGGGCCGACGCGAAACCGGTGTTCGACCTCGAGGGAATCCAGCTGGTGCCGCGGGCGAGAGCTGCCGGGCTGCTCGTCTCCGTCGCGGAGTCGCCTGCCTCGCCGCCCGTCGACCGTCGCGCAGCGCGTCTCATCGAGAAGGCGCACGCCGGGGCCGAGTTCTGTCTGCCGCAGTACGCCGGGGAGACGTCCGATCTCGCTCGGTACATCGACGAAGTGCGTGCCGGTGGGGTCGACATCCCGTTCGTCGCGGGCGTGCCCGTCGTCATCGACCGCATCGGGGCCGAACTCCTCGCCTCGTTCGCCGCGGCGATCCTGCCGGCCGGGTTCATCGAGGGCATCCTCGACGCCCGCGATCCGTTCGAAGCGGGCATCCGGGCATCCGTCGCCCTCGCCGAAGAGCTGCTGGAGCTCGACGGTGTGGTCGGCATCGCCGCCGCTGGGGGGGCGCAGGTGGGGCAGGAACTGCAGTTCGCTCGGGCGCTTGCGCGCATCGGCGCCGAGCTCGGCGGAGGGGCGTCGCTGTGAGCGCCGCTGCCCGCACCGTTCTCACGGTCGTGAATGCCACGATCATCCCGGTCGCCGACGGTGTCGACTGGTTCACCGGGTGGATGACCGTGGGCGATGACGGCCGCATCACGGGCCTCGGCGAGGGAGACTGCCCCGAGCCCGCGGGTGAGATCGTCGACGCCGCCGGACTGTTCGTCGCCCCGGGCTTCGTCTCCGCGCACAGCCATCTGTACACCTCGGGGCTCCGCGGGATGGCGTCGGACCAGTCGCTCTACCCGTGGGTGCGGGCGAACGGCACTGTCGTGGCGGGTTCCGCCGACGAGGACCTCTACTGGTACACGCTGCACGGCTGCCTCGACTTCATCGGCAATGGCATCACCTCGGCCTACAACTTCACGCACTCGCGGGCGATCTGGCGGTACGACCCGCTCGCCGATGCGATCGAGAGCGTCGACCTCCGCCCGGTGGGGTTCCTCGAACGGCAGGTCGACGCTGCCGCCGATTCCGGGATCCGCATCCTGAACAGCATCCGGATCGACGGCGACGTGCAGCCGGAGGGCCAGGCGCTCGAGGTGTTCGCCGACACGCTCGACTACGTGGCAGAACGCACCCCCGCCGGCCAGGACCTCGGCGCCTCCGTCTTCGGCTCGGTGCAGTGGTCGAGCACGCCGCGCACCGCCGAGCTCGAAGCGCAGCTGATGCACGAGCACGGGATCGGCAACCAGGCGCACTTCGTCGAGACGGCCGAGCACATCGAGCAGCAGCGGGCGAAGTTCGACTGGTACGACGACGCGGGAGCGCTCGGACCCGGGTTCCTCTTCGGTCACTTCGTGCATCCGACCGACCACATGGTCACCCGGGCTGCCGAGACGGGCTGCGGCATGGTCTGGCAGCCCACCTCGAACGGGCGGTTGGGCTCGGGGATCGCCGACATCCCGCGCTTCACCGGGCTCGGGATGCCCGTGGGGGTCGGCCTCGACGACCAGTCCTGCACCGACAGTTCCGATCCGTTCCAGAACATGCGGATGGGCATGTACCTGCTCCGCGCCAGCCGGTCGGACGCCTCGGTGATCACCGCGCGCGAGATGCTGCGGCTGCACACGCTCGGCTCGGCGGAGGCGCTCGGGGTGGCGGAGCGCATCGGCAGCCTGGAGGTCGGCAAGTTCGCGGACTTCGTGATCGTCGACCCGCAGCGACCCGACACCGGACCGGTCTGGAACGTTCTCGCCACCTACGTGCTCGCCTGCGGGCTCCGCAACCTCCACGAGGTCTACATCGGCGGCCGGCTCGTCAGCCGCGACGGCGTCTCGACGACCCATGACTCGGGCGAGGTGCGGAGTGAGCTGCACGAACGGATCGCCCGCGCCGCCGGAGTGAGCGGCATGCCGCTGGCGCCCGTGATGGTGCGCGATGTCAGAAGCGTGTGACGTCGTGCTCGATCAGTGCGGCCGTCTGTTCGAGGCCCGGCAGGGCACGGCGGAGCTCTGCCACTCCGGCGAAGAGGCCAGCATTCTCCCGCCTCAGCAGGGCGGCGTCGACGGTGTGCGCGAGGGCCGAGGTCAGATCGACGCCGAGGTTCACGATGCTGGCCCGGATGACCGTGCTGAGGGTGAGTGCGGCGACCGCCACATCGGTGCGGAGCGCCGGGGTGCCGAGCCGGGAGAGGTTGGCCAGCAGCGGGGCGAAGCCCACCGCGGTGCGGCCGAGGTCGAAGGCGGAGGCGGCAGCCGAGAGACTCGCCTGCACGATGGCGGACGAGCGCTCGGCGCCCTCCTCGATCCGGAATGCTGTGGCGAAACCCTTCGACGCGGCGGCGTCGGCGTCCGCCAGCGCCGGCGCACGTCGCTGGAGGGCGTGGGCTTCGGCGGCGATCCCGGCCACGCGGTCGGCGGCCTCCGCCGGCGTTCCCGGTTCGGCGGTGGCGCCGTATCCCGCGACCATCGAAGCGAGGCCGGCCGCGATGCCGAGGAGCACCGCGGACGCGGCCCCGCCACCCGGGTTCGGGATCGGCGCGGCGAGGGAGTCGAGCCAGGTGCTCACGGTCTGGCCGGCAGTGCTGGTAAATTCGGAGTCCACGCTTCAAGGATAATTGTTGATGACACTGCAAAGTTGCACGGGGCTGCTGACCGGCGGAACAGGGAAGGTGGGTCTCGATGAGCATCGTCAACGATCATGAACTGCGGCTCGGCCGCATCATCCACGACCGGCGGAAAGACCGGGGACTCCGACTCGTGCAGGTGGCGGAGGCGACCGGCCTCTCGCACTCGTTCCTCAGCCAGCTCGAGCGGGGCAAGACGCGCGCGAGCATGCGCTCCCTGTTCGCGATCGCGAACGCCCTCGACACGACGCAGGAGGAGCTCCTGGCAGCGAGCTCTCTGCCGGGCGACGATGACAGCCATGGCGCACCGAGTGCCCAGCTGGCCGCCGAGAGCCCGCAGCGGCGGGGTGCAGAACCGTCCGCGCGTCTCCTGATGCATGCCGGTTCGGCGATCGATGTGACCGAGTTCATCGACCTGCCCACCGAGCACGGGGCGTTCTTCCAGCATCCCCGCCCCGAGCTGATCTACGTGGTGCGCGGGCAGGTCGAGTTCCAGATGCGCCAGCAGGAGAACTCTCCCGTCACGTCGATGATGCTCCAGGAACGCAACTCCGTGCTGTGCCCCGGCAACTTTCTGCACCGCTACCGTTCGGTCGGCACGGCCCAGACGGTGGCGCTGATGATCCACTACGACGGCTGAGCGGAAACCTGCTCGTCACACAGGGGAAATCTGACTGACAATCTGGGCGTTAGTGTAATCAATACTTACATTATTGATCGGAAAGACAGTCATGCCCCTCGACGTTCTCCTGGCCGACCTCCGTGCGATCGTCGGTGAGAAGGGAATCCGCACCAGCCTGGCCGCCCGCCAGCGGGCCTCGGTCGACGAGGCGGCGATGTCGCCCCTCCTCGCGTCCCGGCTGCCCCTCGGGCTCGCCGATGTCGTGGTGCTCCCCGCCACAATCGGTGAAGCGCAGGCTGCGGTTGCGCTGGCCGTCGCGCACGGGGTTCCGCTCACCGCGCGGGGTAAGGGGACCGGCAACTACGGCCAGGCGATTCCGGCGTTCGGCGGGATCGTGCTCGACCTGACGAGGCTCCGCACCGTCCTCGACGTGGGGGAGGGGATGATCGTGGCGGAGGCGGGCGCCAGGATGATCGATCTCGAGCTCCGCGCCCGCGACCACGATCAGCAGCTGTGGATCTTCCCGTCGACCGTGCAGAGCACTCTCGGCGGGTTCCTCGCCGGAGGTTCCGCCGGCACCGGAACGATCCAGCACGGAAACACCCGCCAGGGCTTCGTGGTCTCGCTCGACGTGCTGCTTGCGACAGAGGGTGCACCGCTCGTGCACGTCGAGGGCGGGGCGTGCAACGACTATCTGCACAGCTTCGGCGTCACCGGCATCATCGTGCGGGCCACCGTGCGGCTCGAACCGGTGGCCGACTGGACGGCGGTGTACGCGAGCTTCGCCGACCTCGGTGAGGCCACCCGTGCCCTCCGCGCGGCGGGAGCCGTGCGGCCGGCGCCCCGGCTCGTCTCCGTCGACGATGCCGGGATCGTCGCAGCGCTCCCGGCCGACGAAGCGCTGCCGACCGGCCGGGCGAGCCTCCGTGTGGTCGCCGAACGGAGCACCGTCGCGGAGGTCGAAGCGATCATCCGCTCGGGCGGAGGCCGTGTCGAGGCGGTGCGCGACGGGTTCCGGAGCGCCCTCGAGCTCAGCCTGCTGTCGTACAACCATCCGAGCTGGTGGCTCATCCGGTCGGCTCCCGGCCGGATCTTCCACCTTGAGATCTTCGGCGAGGAACTCGTCGACCGCCCGCACGAGATCCAGGCCGCGCTGCCCGGCGGACGGCTGCACGTCGAGGTCGGCCACTCGTTCACGTTCGGGGCCATCAATGCCGACTATGACGACGAGACCAGCATCACGTCTGCGCTCGAGGTGCTCACCGCGCTCGGAATCGCGACCCACAACAACCACGAGTGGTTCATCGACCAGCGGGTCGACGAATTGCGGTCGATCGCCCGGCGCACCGATCCGCAGGGCCTCCTCAATCCGGGGAAGTTCGCCGGGCCCTCACCCAGACAGCGGTAACAGGCTGTTCACAGAGGGTGACCTCGCCCGCAAAATGCGTCGCCTAGGGTGTGAGCAACCCGAGTTCGGCTGGAGCCCATCACATGCCCCGAGACATGCCCCGAGACAGGAGAGACGACTCCGAACTGATCGAGGCCATCGGGCGCGCCCGCGCCGGCAGCGAGTCGCGCATCCGCGAACTGCTGCAGAGCTCACCGCGGCGGGCCCACACGCTGCTTCGGGCGAGCATCCGGCGTGGACTCCTCGGCGACACCGACCAGGTCGAGGAGAACGAGCTCGTTCTCTCGATGATGATGAGCCGCAACAGCATCCGGAGCGCCCTGGCGATGCTCGGCAACGAGGGGCTGATCCGCCGGCGCCAGCGCATCGGCACGAACGTGGTGGGCTCGATCTTCGAGCTTCCGCTGTTGTCGCTGCTGCCGACCCAGGGATGGCAGGTCGCGTCGGAGACCCTCGAGCATCCGAGTTCCATCCGGATGGAGTCGAAGCTCGTCGAACAGTCCGTGGTCATCGCCCACGAGCACGTTCGCTCACGGCTCGGGATCGACACCGACCGGGTGATGATGCGCGAGGACATCGTGAGCATCGACGGCATGCCCGTCGGGGTGATCGTGGGGTACTACGCGATCGTGGAGCAGCTTGCGAGCGGCGAGATCAGCGACACCGCCGAGTACCTCGACCAGCTCCGTCGGCGGCCGACGACCCAGTACGAGGCGACGGTCGAGGCCGTGAACTCCGACGAGCGCACGGCGAAACTGCTGGAGATCAAGGAGGGGGCGGCGATCCTGACCCGCGAGACCCTCATCCGTGATGCCGACGGCACCGCGCTGATGATCGCGTACGGGCACTACCGCGGCGACCGGGTCGCTCTCTGGGCGGAAGACAAGCGCGTGATCGCCATGAAGCCCGCCGAGGACAGCGCCGCAGCCTGATGCCAACCGGCGAATAGCGCGGTCGTCCTCGTAGAGGTGCCGATCAGAAGCGCTTTTGTCCATTTGTGAACGCCGCGCAATCTAAAGATAACCGCGCGGATGCGGGACCGAAATGTGACTTCGCTCTAATGGTTCATGGGCACCAGCAGGACGCCCGCTCCCATCCCCCCCAAACGACGAAGGGACAGACGTGGCTCGATTCATCGGTCGCCGGCTCATCCAGGGCCTTGTGACGGTCTTCGGCGTCGTGACGGTCGCATTCTTCCTCGTGCGCCTCAGCGGCAATCCGGCGGCGCTCCTCCTCGGCCCCGAAGCGTCACCGGCCGACATCGAGAAGCTCAGCGCCACGCTCGGCTTCACCGCGCCCCTGCCGGTGCAGTACTTCAGCTTTCTGGCCGCGCTGGCGCAGGGTGATCTCGGGATGTCGCTCCGGCAGAACCTGCCGGCCCTCGACCTGGTGATGATGCGGTTGCCGGCGACGCTCGAGCTCGCGCTGAGCTCCTTCGTGCTCGGGATCGTGCTCGCGTTCGTCGTCGTGCTGGCGATGCAGCTGCTCGCCTCATCCCGGCTCCGGAGCGCCGTGCTGTGGCTCGCCAGCGCCCGTCAGGCCGTCCCCTCCTTCTGGCTCGGGATCATCCTGGTGATCGTGTTCGCCGTCGAGCTCGGCCTGCTGCCGGCCCTCGGCAACAACACGCCGCAGTCGATCATCCTGCCGGCGATCACGATCGCGACCCTCGAACTGGCGCTCTACATCCGGCTGCTCGACACCGGGTTCGGGGAGCAGCACCGGCAGGACTACGTGCGGACGGCCTACGCGAAGGGACAGCGGCGGAGCGTCGTCATCCTGAAGCACATGCTGCCGAACGCACTGCTGCCCGTGATCACGGTCGCGGGGCTCAACCTCGGCGCACTGCTGGGGGGCACGGTCGTCGTCGAGCTGGTCTTCAACTGGCCCGGCATCGGACAGCTCCTGATCGCGTCGATCAGCCAGCGCGACTACGCGGTGGTGCAGGCGGCCATCCTCGTCATCGCCCTCTTCTTCGTCGTCGTGAACTTCGGTGTCGACCTTCTGTACGGTGTGCTCGACCCGAGAGTGAGGCTCCGCTGATGACCCAGACCGAAGACGCAACGAGCCTGGCCGGGCGGGTCGGCAATCCCTTCCCGCGGGGCCTCCGGCCCGGCACCACGCCCCGAACGAAACGCCGCGGGGCCGCCTGGCAGAAGTCGACACCATCGTTCTACGTCGCTGTCGGCATGGTCGCGATCGTGCTGCTCGTGATCGTGATCGTGCCCCTCCTGCCGATCTTCGATCCGACGTCGCAGGATCTGAAGCTGCGCTTCCTCGATCCGTTCACCGACCCCGCCCACCTGCTCGGAACCGACGCCCTCGGGCGTGACATGCTCTCCCGGCTCGCGCTGGCCGGGAGGGTGTCGCTCAGCATCGCGGTGCCGGCGGTCGTGCTCAATCTCATCATCGGAGTGACACTGGGGCTGCTCGCCGGGTATTTCGGCGGCAAGCTCGACAACGTGATCTCGGCCCTGGCCGACATCCAACTCGCCATTCCGATCATGCTGCTGCTGATCGCGGTCGTCTCCGCCCTCGGCCCGTCGGAGATCACCTTGATCGTCGTCATCGGTGTCGCGAACTGGGTGGGCTACGCCCGGGTCTCGCGGGCGACCGCCTGGTCCCTCCGTGAGCGGGAGTTCATCTGGGCGCCGAAGACCCACGGGGCGTCCGAGGCCTGGATCCTCCGGAAGCATCTTGTGCCGAACGTGATCCCGGCCCTCGCTGTTCTCGTGCCGTTCGACATCGGCATCATCGTGCTTCTTGAGGCCGCCCTCTCGTTCCTCGGCCTCGGCATCCAGGCGCCGACCCCGAGCTGGGGCGGCATGATCAAAGACGGCCAGGCGTACCTCCGTGACGATCCGATGATCACGATCTTCCCCGGCATCATGCTCTTCATGCTCGTTGCCGGCCTGCAGTTCATCAGCCAGCGCTTCACCGGCGACCGGCAGCCCGATCGGAGTGGCTCATGAGACCCGTCCCCAGCAACAGCCCCGTTCTGGTCGTCAAGGACCTCGTCATCCAGGCGGGCCCGAAAGACGACCCGACGACACTCGTCGACGGCATCAGCTTCGACGTGTACCCGGGCGAGGTCGTGGCCCTTGTCGGCGAGTCCGGTTCGGGCAAGTCGATGACGATGCTCTCGACCCTCGGCCTGCTGCCGCGGGGCGTGCGGGTGACGTCGGGTGAGATCCTGCTCGGCGGCCAGAACCTGCTCACCATCGCTCCCGAGGCGCTCCGGAAGGTGCGCGGCGGTGACCTCTCGATGATCTTCCAGGATCCGATGACGTCTCTGAACCCGGTGCAGCGCATCAGCACGCAGCTCGCCGAGATGATCACGCTGCACGAGAAGGGGCTGAGCCGCGAGCAGGTGAGGGAGAAGTCCCTCCGCCTGCTGAAGCTCGTGCACCTCCCGGAGCCGGAACGGCGGCTGCGGGCCTTCCCCCACGAACTCTCCGGTGGCCAGCGGCAGCGCGTGATGATCGCGATGGCGATCGCCCACGAACCCCGCATGCTCATCGCGGACGAACCGACCACGGCGCTCGATGTCACGGTGCAGGCGCAGGTGATGGATGTTCTGCAGGAGGTGCGCGAACGCATCGGCTCCTCGCTGGTGCTGGTCACGCACGACCTCGGCCTCGTGGCCGAGAACGCCGACCGCGTGCTGGTCATGTTCAAGGGGAGGATCGTCGAGTCGGGCAGTGTCATCGACATCTTCGAACGCCCCCGGGACCCGTACACGATCCGGCTGCTGTCGAGCATCCTGCCGGTGACCGGCGACCATGTCGGGACGGCGACCGCCGTGCACTCGATCGTGACGGCGGACCAGGCCGACGAGACGGAGGCCCACGCGGCGGCGAACGCCGTCGTGCGGGTGAAGGACGTGAAGGTCCACTACCCGATGCGGGGGGCGTGGGGACGGAAGGTCGAGCCGTTCAAGGCGGTCGACGGTGTTTCGTTCGACCTCAGCGCGGGAACCACCATGGGCCTCGTCGGCGAGTCGGGCTGCGGCAAGTCGACGCTGGTGCGGGCCATCCTCGGCATGCAGAAGCTCACCGCGGGCAGCGTGAACTTCGAGGGCAAGGACGTGTCGGCGATGTCCGATCGCCAGCGCCGTCCCCTCCGCCCCGCGATCCAGGCCGTCTTCCAGGACCCCTACTCCTCCCTCGATCCGCGGCTGAGCGTGCACGACATCGTCGCGGAGCCCCTGCGGATCAACGGCAAGTACACCGCCGCCCGGGTCGAGGAGGTGCTCGACCAGGTCGGCCTGACGAAGGAGATGGCGGGTCGCCGTCCCGCGGAGTTCTCGGGCGGCCAGCGCCAGCGCATCGGCATCGCCCGGGCCCTCGCCCTCAAGCCGCAGGTGCTCGTGCTCGACGAACCGACCTCGGCCCTCGACGTCTCCATCCAGGCCCAGGTCATCGCCCTGCTCAAAGACCTGCAGGCCGAACTCGGCCTCGCCTACCTCTTCGTGTCGCACGACCTCTCGGTCGTCCGCACCCTGGCCAACCACGTCGCCGTGATGTACCAGGGCACCTTCGTCGAGACCGGGCCGACCGCCCGGGTCTTCGATTCGCCGCAGCACGCCTACACCCAGAGGCTGCTCGCGTCCGCACCCGTTCCCGACCCCCGTCGCCGACAGCGCTCGGGGGTGGCCGCCGCCTAGCGGCAGCACCTCCTCTCTCCAGCGCAGCCGGGTCGCCGAGCGGCCCTCTTCGAGCGAACCCGCTCTGCGCTGTCTTCGTCAACCCCAGAAAGGATCCACCTCCCTATGTTCACTCGAACAAAACGCTTCGCCGCCATCGCGGTGACGGCCGGTGTCATCATCGCCCTGACCGCCTGCAGCGCGGGCTCCTCGTCAGACTCTGCGACGAGCTTTCCCGAGCACGCAGACTCCATCACCGTCGCCCAGCCGGCAGATCTCAAGACCCCGGATCCGGTCATCGACAACGGGCTGCTCAGCCTGAACATCTTCCACGCGGTCTTCGACCAGCTCACCGAGGTCGACGGATCGGGTGGACTGCAGCCCCGGCTCGCCACCTCGTGGGAGGCCAGCGCCGACGCCAAGACCTGGAGCTTCACCCTCAACAGCGCGGCGAAGTTCTCCGACGGCACGCCCGTGACCGCCGACGACGTCATCTTCAGCTTCCAGACCGTGATCGACACCTCGACGTCGCTGAACCACATCTACACGAACAACATCGAGAGCATGACGTCGACCGGCGCGGACAACGTCACATTCACCCTCAAGTCGGCTGACGCCAACTTCACCCGGATCGTCTACTACATCTCGATCGTGCCGAAGGCCGTCTACACCGCACTCGGCGCCGAAGGGTTCGCCAAGGCCCCGATTGGCTCCGGCCCCTACACCTTCGTCAGCTGGACACCCGGTGTGTCGACCGTGCTGAAGAAGAACCCCGATGCCTGGGGCGCCCAGGGGACCATCACCGACGTCACCATCGTGCCGGTCGCCGATTCCGAAGCGCGGGTCAACGGCCTGCTCTCCGGTTCGATCGACCTCACCGCCATCGCGCCGTCGCAGGTCGACACCGTGAAGAACGCCGGCTCCGGCTACTCCGAGGTCAGTGCGCAGAGCAACCAGCTCGTCTACCTCGGCATGAACACCCTCACCGGCCCGCTCGCGAACGCCGACCTCCGCGAGGCCATCAGCATGGGCATCGACCGCGCCACGCTCATCGACACCCTGCTCGGCGGCAACGGCACGGTCGCGACTGCGGCCTCCGTCACTCCCGACGTGAACGGGTACGACGACAGCCTCGCTCCGCTGCCGTTCGATGTCGACAAGGCCAAGGCGCTGGTCGCGTCATCCGGTTACGACGGCAGCCCGATCGTGTTCAACTACCAGACCGACGGCAACGTTCCGATGACGAACGAGATGGCGCAGTCGATCGCCGCCCAGCTCGCCGACATCGGCGTGAACGTCACGCTCACCGGTGGGGACATCGCGAGCTTCACCCTGCTCTGGACCTCGAAGCAGCTCCAGGGTCTCTACCTCTACCAGTTCTCCCCGTCGATGATGGATGCGGCCACGACGCTGAACTATCTCTACGGCCCCACCGGGTACGCGCTCTTCTCCGACCCCGACCTGAACGCGCTGATCGTCGAAGCAGGCACCACGGTCGATCCGGATGCCCGCAACGCCGTCATCGCGAAGATCTGGGCCATCAACGCCGAGAAGAACTACATCGCGAACGTCGACTACTCGGTGGGCACCTACGGGTTGTCGTCGCAGCTGGACTGGACGCCGCGGGCCGACGGCCAGGTCGACTTCCGCACCGCTTCCTGGAAATAAGTGATCACGGCGGGCGCCCTGAACGGGCGTCCGCCCCCAGTGAGGCACGCCTCCAAGTGAAGGAACTCGACTTGTACTTAGCAGACGACACCGGATCGAACTTCGATTTCATCTGGATGATCAAGAACTCCGTCGTGCCGCGCCCCATCGCCTGGGTGCAGACCCAGAATGCGGCGGGGCGCGGCAACCTCGCACCGTACAGCTACTTCAACCTCGTCTCGATGGACCCGCCGACCCTGATGATCTCGTTCGTCGGCCAGAAGGACAGCTACGACAACATCAAGGAGACCGGAGAGTTCGTCGTCAACATGGTGAGTGAGGGCCTCGCCGAGGTCGAGACGGCCAGCGCCGCCATCCTCCCCGCAGAAGTCGACGAGATCGCCCTGCTGGGCCTTGCGACGATCCCCTCGACCCGGGTCGCCCCGCCCCGGCTCGCCGTGGCGAAGGTGGCGCTCGAATGCGTCTTCCTCAGCGAGATCGAGGTGTACGACACCCGCGTCATCATCGGGCAGGTGCTCGGCATCCACGCCGACGACGACATCCTCGACGAGTCGGGGCGGGTCGACGTGCTGAAGTACCGGCCCGTCGGCCGTCTCGGCGGCTCGCTCTACACCACCGTCACCAACCAGTACCGGCATGTCGTGCCGGGCGCCACCCCGGAGTGGATCGGCGCCCAGCCCGGAGGCGAAGCAGCCCTTGTGGCGCTCGGCGCCTCAGAACCTCAGAAGGAGAACCACTAATGTCCGCAGATCCCTTCCACCTCGCGTGGTTCACCCCGTTCAAGGCCCCCGCGTGGAAGAGCCCCTGGGCCTCCGACACAGCCCTGACCTGGTTCAACGGCGACTACTACATCGACATGGCGAAGCAGCTCGAGCGCGCCGGGTTCGACTTCATGATGTTCGAGGACTCGACTCTCGTGTCGAACTCCTACGGCGGTACCACCGAGAACGACCTGAAGCACGCCCTGCACGCGCCGAAGGCGGATCCGGTTCCCCTGCTGCCCCTGCTCGCAGCGGCCACCGACCACATGGGGTTCATCGCGACCATGTCGACCTCGTTCTACCCGCCGTTCATCGTGGCCCGCGTGATGGCCACGATGGACCACCTCACCCGGGGCCGCATCGGCTGGAACGTCGTCACCTCCAGTGAAGACCTCGCCGGACAGAACTACGGCCTCGACCAGTTGCTGCAGCACGACGAGCGGTACGACATGGCGGAGGAGTTCGTCACCGTCGTGAAGAACCTCTGGGACTCGTGGGAGCCGGGCGCGATCGTCGCCGACCGCGAGACCGGCTACTACGCCGACCACACGAAGGTGCACGAGATCAACCACGTGGGCAAATACTTCAAGGTGCGCGGCCCGTTGAACCTCCCTGCGGGCCCGCAGGGGCATCCGGTGATCTGCCAGGCCGGTGGTTCGCCCAAGGGCCGCGACTTCGCGGCCAAACACGCCAACGTGCTGCTCGCCTCCACGGGGTCGGCCGAGGCGATGAAGGAGTACCGCGACGACATCCGCGCCCGAGCGGCGGCCCACGGCCGGAACCCCGACGAGGTGAAGGTGATGTTCATCATCCAGCCCGTGCTCGGAGAGACCCAGGCCGACGCCGAGGAGCTCTTCGACCGCACGTACGAGATGAGCCAGGCGCAGATCGAGACGCTGCTCGGCATCATGTCGATCACCATGGAGATCGACTTCAAGCAGTTCGACCTCGACAAACCGCTGCCCGACGACGTGCAGACGAACGGGCACCAGTCGGGCCTCGCCGGGTTCCGGAAGGCCGCCGGCGGCCGCACCATCCGCGAGGCGCTGAGCGCCCGCCCCGGGGGAGTGCGCCTCGTCGGCACCCCCGACTCCGTGGCGGAGCAGATGGACGAGGTGATGGAGTTCGTCGGCGGCGACGGGTTCCTGATCCGCGGGGAACCCGTGCGCACCCACTCCCGTCGCTACATCGACGAGATCGCCTCGGGCCTCGCTCCTGCGCTCCGGCGTCGCGGGCTCATCCGCAGCGACTACGACAAGTCGACCTTCAAAGCCAACCTGGCCTCGTTCTAAGGACTCCCGGATGACCGTGAAACCCTTCCACCTCGGCTGGTTCCTGAACGGCACCAGCGTGCCGGCCTGGGGGCAGCCCTTCTCCGGCGCGATCGGTACGCAGTGGCAGTCGGCCGAGATCTTCGTCGACCTCGCCCGGGCGATGGAGCGAGCCTGCTTCGACTACGTGCTGATCGAGGACAACACCTTCGTCGGCGACCGCTACGGCGACTCGATGGAGGTGTACCTCAAGCACGCCTTCCAGGCGCCACGCCAGGACCCGATGATCGTGGCCACGCTGCTCGCGCAGGCCACCTCCAAGCTCGGCATCATCCCGACCGCCGGCTCGTTCGCCTACCACCCGTACATGCTGGCGCGGCTGGTCGGGTCGCTCGACCAGCTGTCGAAGGGCCGGATGGGCGTCAACCTCGTCACCGGCACCAGCGACCGTGCCCTGCAGAACTACGGCTACCCCGGCATGGGCGAGCACGACTCCCGCTACGACACGGCGGAGGACTTCATCAACGCCTCACTCGCTCTCTGGGACACCTGGGAACCGGATGCGGTCGTCGCCGACGTGCACACCGGCGTCTGGGCCGACCACACCAAGGTGCATCGTGCGGACTTCGAGAGCGCGACGTACTCCACCCGCGGGCCGCTCAACTCGGGTCCGCTGCCGCAGGGGCGGCCGATCATCTCGCAGGCCGGGGGGTCCCCCCGCGGCATCGCGTTCGCCGCGAAGTACGCCGACACGGTGATCGCGATCCAGGCCACGCCCGCGAAGATGAAGGAGTACCGCGACAAGGTGCGGGAGGCGGCCGTCTCGTTCGGCCGGAACCCCGACGACGTCAAGGTGCTGTTCGGCATCTGGCCGACGATCGGCTCCAGCCAGTCGGAGGCCGACGATCGGATCGCGGCCGCACGGGCCGGGGTGGCCGCGAACCTCGAGGTGGCGCTCGCCGCGATGGCGAAGAGCACGGACATCGACTTCGCGAACGTCCCGCTCGACGTGCCCCTCGGCGAGCTCGGACTCTCGACCAACGGCACCCAGCAGTTCGCCGAGTTCTCCGCCCGGAACGCCACGCTGACCCTCCGGGAGGCGACCATCGCGCGCAGCGGCGCCGCGGGACCCGCGCTGGCAGGAACACCCGACCACGTCGCCGGCCTGATGGAGGACATCATGGCGGAGGTCGGCGGCGACGGCTTCCTGATCGGCACGAACGGTGTCACCCGCCGTTTCATCGCCGAGATCACCGACGGTCTCGTGCCCGAACTGCAGCGCCGAGGGCTCACCCGACGCGGCTACTCCTTCGACCAGCTGCGCGACAACCTGCTCGAGTTCTAGAACATCCACATCCCTTCTGAAAGGCAACACTCACATGCGCGGATACGTCGACACCGACTGGGGCCAGCTGCACTACCGAACGAGCGGGCCGGCCGTCGCTGACGGCGGACCCGTCGCCGTGCTCTTCCACGAATCGCCCCGGTCGTCGCTCGTCTACGAGCCGATCATGGCCGCTCTCGGGGAGTACCTCACCGCTTTCGCCTTCGACACCCCCGGCTTCGGGCTCTCCGACTCCGCACCCGAGGGGGCGACGATCCCGGAGTACGCCCGCATCTTCCTGCAGGCGATCGACGCTCTCGGCATCGGCGGGTTCACAGCGGTCGGCATGAAGACCGGCAGCTCGCTCGCCACCTCGGTCGTGACCCTGGCCGGCAAGGATCGCGTCCCGAAGGCCGTGCTCTACGCGCTGAACCCACCGGATGCCGAGAAGAGCGAGTACTGGGCCGTGAACTGGGCACCCGACCTGCCGGTCACCGAAGACGGGTCGATCTTCGACTACCTGTGGAAGAAGAACGTCGGGCTCTACGGCACCGACAGCCCCCGGGATCTCTCGCTCTGCGTCGCGGAGACCGTCGTCAACCTCGAACGGTACAACTCGATCTACCCGGCGGTCTTCCGCTTCGGGCCGACCACTTTCGAACTGAACGAGAAGCTCGTGGCGGCGGGCGTGGCCATCACGGTCATCCAGCCCTCGGCCGAACAGATGACGCCGAACGACCCGCTGGAGTTCTTCCACCTGCCCGGCACCACCGATGTGTTCATGCCCGTCACCGGACAGTTCGCCTCGCGCGCACCGAAGGAATTCCTCGAAGCCATTGTCGCTGTCGCCGGCTGACACCCGGGCGACGGCGGTGCCCCCGGGCCCGCCGTCGCTCGGGCCGGTGCTGCTGCCGCTCAGCGGGCTCCTCGTCGCGCAGTTCGTCTCCGGCCTCTCGGCGACGATCGTCGCGACCTCCATCCCGACGATCATGCACACGCTGTCGGGGCCGGCGAGCCACGCGACCTGGCTGGTCGCCGCCACGATCCTCGGCAACACGGCCAGCACGCCGATCTGGGGTCGGCTGGCCGACCTGTTCGCCCCCAAACGCATCGTACAGATCGCCATCGCCCTCTTCGTTCTGGGGTCGATCGGGGCAGGGCTGTCGGCCGACACGACGCAGCTGCTCACGGCGCGGGCCGTCCAGGGCATCGGGCTCGGCGGCCTCGGGGCCTCTGCGGCGGTGGTCGTGGCGATGCTGGTGAGCCCCCGGGAACGCGGACGCGTGAACAGCTGGCTCGTCAGCGTGCAGACCACCGCCACGATCCTCGGTCCGGTCGTGGGCGGGTTCATCGTGCAGTCCACCCTCGGCTGGCGGTGGTGCTTCTTCGTCGCGGTCCCGCTTGCGGTGGCCTCGATCGTGGTGCTGGCACTGACCCTGCGGCTCGCCGAACGGCCGGCCCGGGCATCCGGTCGCACCGACATCGCGGGTGCGTTCCTGATCGCCACCGGGGTCACCGCGGTGCTCATCGCGGTCACCACCCTGAGCGACGACGACTGGTCGTTCACGCCAGTCAGTGCGCTGGTCGGCGGCTACGGGGTGGTCGCCATCATCGCTCTCGTGATCGTGGAGCTGCGGGTCACGTCGCCGGTGATCCCGCTCCGGCTGCTCGCCCAGCGCACCGGCGCGCTCTGCGTGACCGCCGCGTTCACCATCGGCTTCACGCTGTTCGGCGGCTCGGTCTTCGTGACCCAGTACCTGCAACTCGGCCTCGGCATCCCACCCGCGACGGCCGGCCTCCTGCTGGCGCCCATGGCCATCGGCACGGTCGGCGCCTCGATTCTGGCGGGCCGGATGATCAGCCGCACCGGCCTCGTCAAAGCAGTACTGGTCGGCGGGGCATCCCTCTGCCTCGCGGGGAACATCGCCCTCGCACTGGCACCCCTCGCACCCCTACCGCTGGCCCTGGTCGGCACGGTGCTGCTGAGCGCGGGGCTCGGGTCGACCACCCAGAACCTCGTGCTGGCCGGACAGACGGTGGCGGGCGCGAACCGTGTGGGGTCGGTGAGCGCGACGGTGATGTTCTTCTTCACCCTCGGCGGCACGGTGGGGCTGGTGCTGCTCGGGGCCGTGCTCGCGCACTCGGTGTCGGGCCTCCGCGCGTCGGGGGCGAGCGAACAGCTGGCCTACAGCGCGGGGCTGCCCACGGTGTTCGCGCTGTCTGGCGTCTCCACGCTGGTAGCGCTCGTCGCGCTGGTGTTCCTCCGGAGCATCCGGCTGGCGTCGGCTCAGGGGTAGCGAAGGCCCGCCAGGGCGTAGTACTCGTCGCTGCTGGTGAGGCCCGAGCGGGTGGCGGCATCTCCGTTCGCCAGGTTGAAGTCGCCCCAGGCGACCACTCCGCTCGCGTCGGGGGCGCGGTGGAAGTAGGTGGAGTACATGACGCTGACGCGGTCGCGGGCAGCCTCCGTCGAGCCGTAGATCGACGTGACGAGCAAAGGCCGGTCGAGCCCGTAGGTCGGAAAGGTGCCGGGGCCGGGCGGGAAGGAGAGATGGGACGAGCGGGTCAACCACGTGCTGCTCTCCTCGAACGACGGCGTTCGACCGAGGATGTGCTGGTAGAGCGCTGCGATCACCGTCCAGTCGCTGTTCCCGCTGTTGATGTAGAACTCGTCGGACTGGTAGAACGCCCGATCGACGTCGTCGGTGCCGAGTATTCCGCGGTGCATTCCGTCGAGCCAGCTGGCCCGCCCGCCCGCCTCGGGTTCGCGCCCGAGAATCGTGCGGTAGGCGTTGTCGATGCGGATCAGCCGGTACTCATCGCTGTCGGCGAAGCCCGCCGCGACAGAGCTCCGGGGGCTGCCGGCGGCGAGTTTCGCCGACCAGAAGGTCACGTCGCTGTTGCTCGGGAGCCGGCCGAGGTAGTCCTGGTAGAGCGCCGTCACGTAGGCCGCGCGGGCGGGCGCGGGCGCCGCTGAGGCTGCTGGCGCCAGGGCCGTCGTGAGCCCGGCCACCATCAGAACGGCCGCCACGGCCGCCACCAGTCGTTTCATCTTCGTACCCCCGAAACTCCGTGCCCCGGCGGCGGTGCCCGCGTCGACGACACTGGCGCTCCGGATGCCGCACCAAAGTAGCACGGCACGGGCCCCCGGGCCGGGAGTCACCCGCCCACATTCGCGAGCACAGTCGCCGCGAAGCCCCGCAGCGTGTCGTCGGAGGTCGCCGTCGGCACCTTCAGCTCCACCCAGCCGCCGTCGATGAGGATGCTGAGGCGGGTGGTTCCCTCGCTGTCGGCGACGTAGGCCTCGCCCGGGTAGCCGGTCACCGCGGTCCACGACAGGGAGGGATCGGCATCCCGGAACTCGGCGAAGTACGAGGCCCCGCCGGGGAGCACGGAGGCGCTCACTCCGCTTGTGCTCCGGTCGAAGTCCCAGCTGCACCAGAATGCGCCGACGTTCGGGCCGGCGTGGAAGCCGGAGAAATCGTACTCGCCGCCGTCGGACTTGAAGATGTTCACCTCGTCGGCACCGAACCGGGAGAGCAGTTCGTCGTCGCTCGCCAGTTCCTCGCAGGTCGTCGCCCCGGTGAGGGTGGCTCCCTCCGGCTGCCAGAGCGGTGCCGGGGCGGGGAAGGCTCCGACCGTGGCGACGAGCGACGTGAACGACTGGCGGATCTGCTCCCGCTGGTCGGCCGTGAGGTCGCTGGTCGCCGGAACGCGTTCGTCGAACACCACGCCGTAGTCGCCGACGAGCGCGATGAAGGCGCAGAAATACCCGTTACGGGTCACGCACTGCGACGCCGCCCCCGGTGCGATTCCGTCCTCGGGCGTCGAGCCGGTCCACCCTTCGCCCTGTACGACGCTGTCGTACTGTTCAGCCGTGACACCGGGCACGATCTTGAGGGAGAAGGAGGGCTGCGAATTGTCGAACGACGCGCCTTCGCCGCTGAACGAACAGTCGAGCGCTCCCAGCCGTCTGTCGGTGTAGAAAACGGGGTTGTCGAACGACTCGACAGCCACCGGTACGACCGGCAGTCCCAGGATCGCCTCCGCGTCGGTCAGCGACAGCAGTGCTTCACAGGTCGACGGCACCCGGATGACCGGGGCCACCGGATTCGGAGCGACCGTCGGTGTCGGCGGTGCGGTGGTCGGCAGAACGGTCGGAGCCGGCGAGGTGGGCGCCGCCGTGGTGGTGGCCGGTGCGGGCGGGGCCGCCCCGAACCACGCGCTGCCGTTCAGGGCGAGCGCGGCTGTGCCTGACCCGACGAGGGCGGTGAGCACCGCGACGACCACGATGATGCCGGCCCGGCGACGGCTGTGGCCGGGAGTCGAAGAGGGCACGGATGCCGCGCCGGAACGCTGCTCTGCCGCGACCGTCTCCACGAGCATCCGCCGGATGGCGTCGCTCCGGGCGGGATCGAATTCGGGTTGCGGGTTCATCGTGCACCTCCTGACGTGTTCGCGAGCCGTCTCTTCGCGCGGGACAACCGCGACTTCACGGTGCCGGCGGGCACCCCGAGGGCTTCGGCGGCCTGCTCTGTGGTGAGTTCTTCGATCACGCAGAGCGTGATCACGTTCTGGTCGTTCGGGCTGAGCGCGGCGAAAGCGCTCTGCACGCGGGCGCGGCGCTCGCGGCCGTCGAGCCGGGCATCCACGTCATCCGACGGGTCGGCCTCGGCCGTGGGCGGCGGCAGGATGTCGATCACCGCGCGGTACCGGCGGGCCGAGCGCACGAGGTTCCGGCACACGAAGTTCGTCGTCACGAGCAACCAGCCGACGATCGAGCCGTCGACGACGCGCACCGCGTCCCGCCTCCGCCACGCTTCGAGGAAGACCAGTGCGGTGGCGTCTTCGGCGTCGTGCGGCGAACGGAGCACCCGGAGGGCCTGGCCGAACACGCGGTCGCGGTGCGTGTCGAACATCACCCCGAAGGCTGTTGCGTTGCCGGCGGCGGCGCGGATCCACGTCGCCGCTTCGTCTGTTGTTCCTGTCCCCATACCCTCTAGTGTCCGGCAGGGCGGGAATGGTTCCCTTTCTGCCGCGCCCGGGACGGGGCCGTGTTCAGGCGGGTTGGCTCGTCACGCTGTTGACGAATGTGGTGACGCGTTGCCAGACCGTCTGCGACTCGGGGTACCGGTAGTTCTGCTGCCAGGTGTGGCGCGTGTTGGCGTTCGCACTGGGGTAGATGATGGTCTCGACCGGCACGAGGGCCGCGCGGAGGCGCTCGACGAAACGCAGGTTCGACTCGTAGAAGTAGTCGCTGGCGGAGGTCGTCACGAAGACGGCAGGATGCCCGGGCCCGATCCACTCGATGGGGGAGAGGTAGGCCGCCGCCCTCCGGAGGGTCCCGCGCCGGGCGGGTGCGGCGGCGGTTCCCCGCGGGTGCAGCAGCCGCACGAACCCGCGGCCGAGGATGGGCGCCCGGGCGAAGAACATCGAGAAGTCGACGGCGCTGCAGTGCAGCACGAGCCCCTGCACCGTCGGCGTGGCCTTTTCGGCAGTCATCCCGAAGTGTGCGCGCAGTTCCGGGCTGCCGGATGTCGCGGTGAACAGCGCTGCGATGTGGCCGCCCGCGGAGTCGCCGCCCAGCACCACCCGGGCGGGGTCGCCGCCGTGGGCGCGGATGTTCTCGTGCACCCAGCGCACGGCTGCGTCGGCGTCGGCGAGCTGGTGATCCATCTGGAAGCGTCCTGCTCGGCGGTAGTTGACGTTCACCACGACCATGCCGGTGGCGGCCTGGTGCGCGCAGTACTTCGTGACGGTGGCCTTGTCGCCGGAGGTCCAGCCGCCGCCGTGCAGGTAGATGTAGACGGGGAGGAGCGCGCGGGGCGCGAGGACAGGTGTCGGGGCGATCACGTCGAGCCGATGCGCCGGATGCCCGTCACCGACGTAGTCGATGTCGTCGGTGTGCACGACCCCCGCGATCGGGTGCTCGTTCATGCGTTTCGTCTCGGAGCGCTGGATGAGGAACATGCCGGCCCGGAACGCCCACACCGGCGTTCCGCGGAAGAGCGAGCGGGCCGCCAGATGCAGTCGCGGCACGGTCGCGGCGGCCTCGTGTTCGTGCATTGCTCCACCGTACGTCCCGCCCCGGGTAGGGACGCTGTGCGCGCACCCTGCGGGCGCTGGGAATCGTGCACGAGAGTGTTCAGGAGCGGCGGGTGCACCTGCTGGCGGGCCGGTCGGGCCGGTCGGGCGGTGACCTCGGCGAGAATGGAGTGTGTCCCGACGTCCCCGGCCCCTCGCTCCGCCCTACCTCTACCCGGGTGGCACGCGCCGGCTCGCGGACTTCGCCCTCGACATCGTGCCGGAGTACTTCGGCGCCTACCACGAACCCTTCCTCGGTGGCGGAGCCGTCGCGATCGGGCTGATGGAGCAGAATCCCGACACCTCCTTCCGCCTGTCGAGCGACGATTCGGAGCTCGTTCTGACGTGGCAGGTGCTGCAAACCGACAGCGACCGGCTGGTGCGGATGATCGCACAGCACCGCGATCGGCATGACCGGGCCCATCGGGCGGCCGTCGAGGCGCAGGCGGATCCGGAAGCCGGCGGAGGGAACAGCGGGAGCCTCGGGCCTCTCAGCTCACTCTCGCCGGTCGAGCGGGCAGCCCGTTTCGTCTACCTCCGCGGCAGCGCGGGACGGGACGCGGTCGCGTTCGACGAGGCGAACCTCCGCGGGGTGGGACGGCTGCTGCAGAACCGTGACGTCACCGTCACCGAGCAGCACTTCTTCAGCATCGTCGCCGAGGTCAGGGAGGAGGACCTGGTCTACTTCGATCCGCCCTTCGCCGGGGCCGGTCCCGAGTTCGTTCGCGAGACCCGCAGCCTCGTCAGCACGTTGACCGCGCGGGGCGCGTACCTGCTCGCGCCGCAACCGGTCGCTGCCGGCGGGGCCGACGCGCCGGCGATCTATGCCGGCTGGACGATGATGGCGGTGGCGGCCGACCGCGGCGACGGCGACGTGCTCTGGGCGAACGGCACCCTCGACCGGGTGCGCCGCCGCGCCCTCAACCGGCTGGACGGGTAGCGCGCGCCGGCGCACTCCGCATTCCGCGCTCCGCGCCCCGATGGCCTCCGGAGTCGGATGCCTCGGGTGGTTACCGGCCCGGTCTTGTACAGTTTCGAGCATGGATGCCTGCGCCGAACTCGCCGCGCTCGCGGGCCGCATCGGGGCTGACGATCCGGCTCCCCGCGACTTCCTCCTCCGTCTCGGATCGGAGGCTGCGGGCATCCGCCGCGGCCCGCTCTGGATGATCGACGCTGCGCTCGCGGGCCGCAACCGCCTGCCGGGCCGGCGTTTCGCCGCACCGTTCGACGACGGCACGAACGGGCAGGCCAGGCATTTCGCCGGCACAGCCGTCTCGGCGACGCGCCTGGGGGCAGCGGTGACCCGGTGGGTGTCGGTGCACGTGCGGCGCGATCCTCTCGACTCGGCCGACGGCCGCCTCGGCGAGCAGGCCATCACGTTCGCGGGGCTCGTGCTGGCCGGCGAGTTGCCGGTGTCGGGCACGCCTGGCTGGATCGCCGAGAACCTCTGCTCCGGGCATCCACCCGCCTGAGCGTACCCGCCCGCGCGGCCCGGTTCAGGCGCTGAACTGCTGCGTGCCGAGCACCGAGAGCAGCTGGAGCTTCTCGTACCCTTCCGTTCCGGGCGACGCGGTCAGCACGAGGAGCGTCTGGGCCTGGTTCTCGGTGAAGAGGGCCTGGCAGTCCACCTCGATCTCGCCGAGTTCCGGGTGGATGAGCGTCTTGTGGTCGTCGAACCGGGTGCGCACCTCGTGCCGCTCCCACACCTCGCGGAACTCCGGGCTCTCTGCTCGGAGCCGCGTTACGATCTCGGTGGCGCGTGACTCGCCGCCGCCGACGGAGATCGCCGCGCGGAGCCCGGCCGCCTGGATGGAGCTCTGCCGGGCGTGGTCCCGCTCGGGGTAGCGCGCCCGCTCGGCCGGGTCGGTGAACCAGCGGTAGAAGGCGCTCCGATCGAGTCCCGTGAATGCGCTGTGGTCGCCGAGGAGCGCGACGGCGAGGCGGTTCTCGGCGAGGGTGTCGCCGAGGTCGGAGAGCACCATCGCCGGGCTGTCGTCCAGCCGGTCGAGCACACGGAGGAGGGCTGGGCTGACGTGCTCGGTACGCCGGCTGCGGCGGGGTGCGGTGTGGCCGGCGAGGCGGAAGAGGTGGTCCCGTTCATCCAGAGTCAACCTCAGGCCCCGGGCGATCGCGGCCAGCATCTGCTCGGAGGGCTGCGGCCCCCGCTGCTGCTCCATGCGGGCGTAGTAGTCGCTCGACATGCCCGAGAGGCTCGCGACCTCCTCCCGGCGGAGACCGCTCGTGCGGCGGCGCGCCCCGGGCGGCAGCCCGACATCGCTCGGCGCCAGCGCCTCACGGCGGCGGCGCAGGAAGTCTGCGAGCCCGGGTCTGTCCATGGCTCCATCATGCCTCGTGTGCGGGCGGTTCAGGCAGGGACTGCCGATCCGTGGCTGAACGCTCCTCTTTTGCTGCTGTTCGACAGGCCGCAGTCTGGGGACATGAACATTTCAGGGAACACCATCTTTCTTCCGGGCGGCACGTCAGGCATCGGCCTCGGGCTCGCCCAGCGGTTCGCGGCAGCGGGCAACACCGTCATCGTCGGCGGTCGGCGGCGCGAATTGCTCGATCAGATCACCCGCGACAACCCCGGCATCGAGGGCGTCTACATCGACACGGCCGACGCCCAGTCGATCGTGGATGTCTCGGCCGAGGTACAGCGCCGCTGGCCGGCCACCAACGTGCTGATCGCCATGGCGGGCATCATGCGCCCCGAGAACCTGCACAGCGCCGACTTCCTGGCGGCGGCTGAGGCGACGGTGACCACCAACCTGCTCGGGCCGCTCCGCCTCATCGCAGCGTTCGGATCGTTCCTGGCCGGGCAGCAGGACGCCGCGATCATGACGGTCTCGTCGGGACTCGCCTTCACGCCGCTCGCGCACACCCCGACGTACAACGCCACCAAGGCGGCGATCCACTCGTTCACGGAGATCCTCCGGCTGCAGCTCGCCGACACGTCGGTGCAGGTCATCGAGCTGGTGCCGCCGGCTGTGCAGACCGAACTGCAGGGCTCTGCGTCGGCGACGAACCCGCACGCGATGCCGCTCGACGCGTTCCTCACCGAGGTGATGGGGTTGCTCGAGTCGCAGCCCGAGGCGCACGAGATCCTCGTCGAGAACGTCAAGCCGCTGCGTTTCGCCGCGGTGAACGGCACCTACGACCAGGTGGTCGGGATGCTCGCGGCCTCCCGCTAGCTGTCTGCGCAGCGATTGGAGGGACGCAAAACGCTCCAACGCCGAAAAGCTGGAGCGTTATGCGTCCCTTCGGTGGGGCGACGCGAGGCGGGCGCGGTCAGGCCGAGGCGGCGGGGGTGGTGGGGCCGACGGCCCAGAGGCGCTCCCACATCGCGGTCGGGCCGACCCCGTTGAGCTCCCAGTCGCCGAGCTGCGCGTACTTGTAGATGGCGGGATTGTGCGACGCGACCGTGCGGGCGTTCCGCCAGTGGCGGTCGAGCGCGGCCGGGCGCGCCGTCGCAGACGCGCCACCGACCTCGAACAGCAGGGTCGCGGCCCGCAGCGCGTCGTCGAGCACGCGCACCTGCGCCTGGTAGGTGGCGATCTCGGCGGCATCGAGCAGCGCAGTGCGGTCGGCGGGCGCGGCACCGGATGCCCGGGGCTCCGTCGCGCGGGCCAGGGCGTCGGCCGCGGCGCCCACCAGCGCACGGCCCGTGAAGGCGAGCGCCGACAGCTCGCCGATCACCGCCCGCACCTGCGGATCGTCGCGCGGGGCTGCAGCGTTCGCCGAGATGTAGGTGCGCTTCCGCGGCTGCACGAACGCCACCGCGTCGGCCAGCACGGCGGCCGAGATCCCCGCCGCCACAGACACCAGCACGAGCTGGAAGAATGCCCCGAGGTGCGACGCGCCGCCCGCCGAGTAGTTCGCGACGGTCAGCGGATCCACCTCGACGTTCTCGAAGACCGTCGTGCCGCTGGCGGTGAGGCGCTGGCCGAAGCCGTCCCAGTCGTCGAGCATCGTCACGCCGGGCGCGTCCGTCGGCACCACGCAGGTCACGCGTTCGGTGCCCCGCGCCGCGGCGACGTAGACGTGCGAGCTGTACAGGGTGCCGGTGGAGTAGTACTTCGTTCCGTTCAGCAGCAGCCGGTCATCCGTCGCCTGGAGCGTGGTCTGGATGTCGGCTAGCGAGTTACCCGTTGTCTCGCTGGCCGCGTTGCCGACGATGGCCCCGTTCGCGATGGCGCGGAGCCAGCCGCTGCGGTACTCCGACTCCGGTTTCAGCAGCAGGATCTCGACGAACGCGAAGTGCCCGCGCAGCAGGTGCGCGACGTTGGAGTCGGCGGTGGCGAGGTCGACCAGCAGGGCGAAGAACTCGGGCAGCGAGCATCCGGAGCCGCCGTGTTCGACCGGAACGCGGAGGGCCGTGAACCCGGACCGCTTCAGCGCCCCGACGGCGTCGTGGGCGAGCTCACGGTCGAGTTCGCGCTGCACGGCCCCGGCGGCGATGGCCGCGAAGACCTCCGCGAAACGGGCGGCATCGGCCGAACTCTCAGCCATGCTCGCCGAATGCTCCGCGGAACTGCCGCCCGTAGTGCGTCGGCAGCAACTGGTCGTGGCCGAACAGCTTCTGCCTCAGGGTGCCGACGACCGGCTCCTCCTTCGCAAGACCCCGGCGGCGGAGCGTCGGCATGACCTCGTCGATGAAGAGTTGGTACGAGTTCGGCAGCGTCCAGTTCATTACGTTGATACCGTCGACGCCCGCCCGCTGGAACTCTTCGAGCCGGTCGGCGATCTGCTCGGGCGTGCCCACGAACCGGCCGCGCACCTTCGCGGTGATCTTCGCGAGGTCGCGCACGGTCGGCTCGCGGTCGGGGGATGCCTCGCGGAGCCACTTCGTGTGCGAGAACCCGCCCTCGTGCTTGATGTCCTTCAGGGGCATGTCGGGATCGAGCGGAACCCCGGTGGCCTGGTCGAGACCGAGATTGATGTGGGCCAGGAAGCCGTCGGTCGAGATGTATTCGTCGATCTCCGCCTCGTTGCGCTTCGCCTCCTCCTCGGTGCTGCCGATCACGAAGGTGAGGCCCTGGAAGAACTTGATGTCCGACGCCTGGCGGCCGTACTCGACGGCGAGCGCACGGGTCGCCGAGATGTCGCCGGCAGCGATCTCGGGTGTGGGGGAGAGGATGAACTGTGCCTCCGCATTGCGGGCGGCGAAAGCCCGGCCCGCGGGCGATGACCCGGCCTGGAAGATCACCGGCGTGCGCTGCGCTGAGGGAGACGGCAGGTGCGGTCCCTCCACCTGGTAGCGCTCGCCGACATGGTTGATCTTGTGGATCTTCGTGTAGTCGGCGTAGATGCCCCTCGCCTTGTCCTTCAGCAGTGCACCGTCGTCCCAGGAGCCCTCCCAGAGCTTGTAGACGACATCCATGTACTCCTGGGCCCAGCGGTAGCGCTCGTCGTGCTCGATGAGCCGGTCCATTCCGAAGTTGCGCGCGGCGTTCTCGAGCGAGCTGGTGACGACGTTCCACCCGATCCGACCGTTCGAAATGTGATCGAGGGTCGAGACCTTACGGGCGAAGTCGAAGGGGTGCGACTGCACGATCGAACTCGTGAACGCCAGCCCGAGGTGCTCCGTGCTGACGGCGAGCGCCGAGAGCAGCACGGAAGGGTCGTTCGACGGGATCTGCAGACCTTCCCGCGCGTTGACCTCGTACGAGCCGTTGACCGGGCCGTAGAGGCCCACCACGTCGGCGAAGAACATGGTGTCGAACCCGCCGGCCTCGAGGGTCTTCGCGAGCCCGATCCACAGGTTCACGTCATTGAAGTCGGCCTGCTGGGCCGTCGGGTGACGCCAGAGTCCGTGCTGGATGTGCGAGTTCGTGTTCATCACGAACGCCGAGAAGTGGAGGGGCTGGGGCATGATGGCTTTCTAGCGGTAGACCGACGGCACAGGAAGTACGCCCTTAAGAACATAGTCGCCGAGTTCGGTGAGCTTGTGGGCGAGAGGGTCGTGGAGGCTCACCGTGCGGAGGTTCCGCCAGAACCGGTCGAGGCCGTGACGGCGGGCGGATGACCGGGCCCCCGTCGCCTCGAAGATCGCCGACGTGGCATCGAGCCCGACTCGCTGCGAGACCACCTTCGCCGCAGCGATCAGTTCGGCGGCCTGGCCGCGCGTCTCGGGAGTGATCGGGATGTCGCCCCCGGCCAGCGCCTCAAGCACCTCGGCCGCGGAGCGCACCTGGGCGGCAGAGCCGGCGACCTTCGCGGCGTGCTCCCCGAACAGGGCGCGGATGTGCGGATCGTCCACCGCCCGCTCGACCCCGGAGTGCAGCCACGGCCGGCCGTGCTCCCGCACATAGTCGCGCGCTTCGAGCAGTGCACCTTCGGCGATCCCGACGTTCAGGTAGCCGAAGAGCAGCTGGAACGACGGGATCATCAGCGACTGCAGGGGTGCGGGCGGCTCGCCGGAACCCGGGGCGGGAAAGATCGCGATCAGGTCGCTCGCGGCGATGTGCACCGAGTCGAGCACGATCGCGTTCGACACCGAGAGCCGCTGGCCGAAGGCATCCCAGTCGTCGGCGACGCTCACGCCGGGCAGGGAGGTGTCGACGGCGGTCAGGTAGAAGCGGCCGTCATCGGTCGAGACGGTCTGGGTGAAGAACAGGTCGGCGAGGGGCGAGCCGGTGGCGAAGCCGCGATCCGCGTCGACGATGTACCCGCCGCCGGCTTCGGCCCGGATGCTCCCCGAACCGCCGAACGCGCTGCCGATGCTGGCCCAGAAGAGCTGCTCGCGGGCAGTGCGGCGGATGATCTCCCGACCGTTGGCCGAGTCGTAGAGCACCACGAACCGCACCCACGTGTAGTGGTACCCGAGCGCGTGCGCGAGCCCGGCGTCGGTGCGGGCGAGGATGCGCGTCACCTCCGCCGCGGTCGACCAGCTCTGGCCCGCCCCACCCAGCTCGGCGGGGATCACCAGGTTCAGCAGGTCGTACGAGCGGAGAAGGTCGAGCGCATCCCGGGGCGGGGCGCCTTCCGCCTCCCGTTCGACGATGCTGGGGCGGAGTTCGTCCCCGACCCGCTCGGCCACATCGAACCAGGGCGAGCGCGCGGAATCCGTGAGCGGGTTCGCAAAGAGTTCACGCGTCATGCCGCCAATTCTCCCGGGTGCAGCGCCGGGCCCTCACCGGTCTCCGTCACATTGCGTAGCATGACGGGCCTGCTTTTGGCGTGCTCCCCGGCGGCTTCTAGGCTGGCTGAAGACGTGCACAGCAGCTGCGTCACCGTGCGATCGCGCACACTCACCCCCCCCCCATTCCTGCCCACCACCCGCGTGCCCATCACCGAGGAGAACCTTTCATGCGTTCCAAGAAGTACCTGATCGCCGCAGCGATCCTGTCGACCGTCATCGTCGGTGCCACCGGATGCTCGTCGTCCTCCACCTCCTCAGACGCAGCCGTCGGCGCTACGGATGGCGGCGTCACCACCATCAAGGTCGGCGCGACCTTCCCGGGCGACGACATCCTGAACTACGTCGAGCAGTCGCAGGCCGCGGCCGCCGGCCTCGACATCCAGGTCACCTCGTTCACCGACTACACCACGCCGAACACGGCGCTCGAAGACGGGTCGCTCGACGCGAACCTCTACCAGCACCTGCCGTTCCTGAACAACTTCAACACGAACAACGGCACGCACATCGCCCCGGTCGGCAAGGTCTACTTCCCCGCCCTCGCGCTGTACTCGAAGCAGGTGAAGAGCGTCGACGACATCAAGGACGGCGACACCATCAGCATCCCGAACGACCCGACCAACGAGCTCCGTTCGCTGAACCTGCTTGCCAAGGCCGGCCTCATCACGCTGAACGAGGGTGCGACCGGAGTCGTCGGCGACATCGCCACGAACCCGAAGAACCTCGTCTTCCAGGAACTGGATGCTGCGACCCTGCCCCGCGCGCTCGACGAGAACGTCGCGGGCATCGCCAACCTCAGCTTCGCCCTGCCCGCCGGCCTCACCGGTGACCAGCAGATCCTCAAGGAGGATGTGGACGGTACGCTCTACACCAACCTCCTCGCCGCGAAGGAGGGCCACGAGAACGACCCCGCCGTGCAGAAGCTCTACGAGCTGCTGACCTCGAAGGAGACCCAGGACTGGATCACCGCCCAGTACAAGGGCCTGGTCATCCCGGCGAGCGGACCCGCTTCCTGAGAACCGAACGACCACACGGTGCGGCCGTCCTCCGGGGCGGCCGCACCTGAAGTCTGGAGAAGAACCCCGTGATCACGATCACCGACCTGCACAAGTCGTATCCGCCCCGGAATGCCAAGGGCGAGACGGTCGAAGCTCTCAAAGGCATCGACCTGACGGTCGCCGACGGTGAGATCTTCGGGGTCGTGGGGCAGAGCGGTGCCGGCAAGTCGACCCTGCTGCGCTGCGTCAATCTGCTCGAACGGCCGACCAGCGGAACCATCACCGTCGCGGGCCAGGACCTGACGACGCTCGGCGAGGCCGAGCTCCGGGTGGCCCGGCACGGCATCGGGATGGTGTTCCAGCACTTCAACCTGCTGTCCTCGCGCACGGTCGCCGAGAACGTGGAGTTCGGCCTCGAGATCACGGGCGTCGCCAAGGCTGCGCGCCGGGCACGGTCCGCTGAGGTTCTCGACCTCGTCGGGCTCTCCGACCGGGCATCCGCGTACCCCTCGCAGCTCTCGGGCGGGCAGAAGCAGCGAGTCGGCATCGCCCGGGCGCTCGCCGGGAACCCGAAAGTGCTGCTCAGCGATGAGGCCACGTCGTCGCTCGACCCGGAGACGACGGACTCGATCCTGCAGCTGCTGAAGGAACTGAACCGCAAGCTCGGCGTCACGATCATGCTGATCACGCACGAGATGGAGGTCGTGAAGCGCATCTGCACCTCGGCCGCGCTGATCGAGGGCGGACGCATCGTCGAATCGGGCAACGTCATCGACCTGCTGAACACGCCGAAGTCGAAGATCGCGCACGCCCTCTTCCCGCTCGGGGAGAGCCGCGGGGAGCCCGGCAACACGGTCATCGAGATCATGTACGCCGGTCATCTGGCCGACGAACCGATCGTCGGGCGGATGTCGCGGGAGTTCGGCATCGACGTGAACATCCTCGGCGCCGCCGTCGAGATCGTGAGCGACCACCGGGTCGGGCGGATGCGGCTCGAACTGCCCGGGAGTGTGGCGACGAACGCTGTCCCGATCGCCCGCCTGAAGGACAGCGGGCTCTACGTCGAGGTTCTGGAGGGGCAGCTGTGAACTTCAACTGGGCCACAATGGTGCCGATCCTGACCAAGGCGCTCGGCGAGACCTTCCAGATGATCGGAATCGCGCTGGCGTTCACGATCGTCTTCGGGCTTCTGGTCGGGGTGCTGCTGGTGTCGACCGACGAGGGAGGCGTCTACGAGGCGCCCCTCGGCTCGAGGCGGCTCGGCGTGGTCATCCATGCCGTTCTCGGTTTCATCGTCAACATCGGGCGGTCTCTGCCGTTCATCATCCTGATGGTGGTGCTGATCCCGTTCACGCGGCTCATCATCGGCACCTTCATCGGACCGACCGCTGCGGCGGTGCCGCTGACGATCGCGGCCATCCCGTTCTTCGCGCGGTTGGTGGAGATCGCCCTCCGCGAGGTCGACACCGGGCTCGTCGAGGCGGCCCGCTCGATGGGTGCGCGGCGCGGAACCATCATCTGGAAGGTGCTGCTCGCCGAGGCGCGACCGAGCATCGTGCTCGCGCTCTCGACCTCGGTCATCTCACTGCTGAACTACTCGGCCATCGCGGGCACGATCGGGGCCGGCGGCATCGGCGACATCGCCATCCGGTACGGCTACCAGCGCTACGACAACGCGTACCTGTTCACCACGATCGTGATCCTGATCGTGATCGTGCAGGTGGTGCAGCTGATCGCTAGCGCGGTGGCGCGGAAACTCTCGCGGCGCTGAGGCGCTGCGGCGCGCTGGCGTCGAGGCGGCGCGGCGCCGCACCCGCTACCTCAGCAGCCGGGAGAGCACCCGGTCGGCCAGGACCTTGCCTCCCGTCTGGCAGGTCGGGCAGTACTGCAGGGTCGAGTCGGCGAAGATCACCTGGCGCACCGTGTCGCCGCAGACCGGGCACGCTTCGCCGGTGCGGCCGTGCACCTGCATGCCGAGCTTCTTCTCCTTCTTCAACTCCGAGGCGGCGAGCCCGTCGGCCCGCTCCAGCGCGCCGCGGAGCGTCACCTGGAGCGCCCGGTAGAGCTCGCCAACCTCGTCGGGGCCCATCGCCGCAGGCTTGAACGGCGACATCCGTGCCGTGTGCAGGATCTCGTCGGAATACGCATTCCCGATACCCGCGATGTTCGACTGGTTGCGGAGCACTCCCTTGATCTGGGCTCGCCCTGCCGTGCCCAGGATGCCCGCGAAGACGTCTTCGGTGAAGGCGGGGTCGAGCGGATCTGGCCCGAGGCGCGCAATGCCGGGCACCTCGTTCACGTCGTTCACCAGGTAGATCGCGAGGCTCTTCTTCGTTCCCGCCTCAGTGATGTCGAGGCCCGAGGAATCGGGCTCCATCACGAGTCGGGCGGCCAGGGCGCTCTTCCCGGGCCTGCCGCTCGCGGGCGGCGGTGGCCCCTCGCGCCAGCGGATCCAACCCGCCCGCGCAAGGTGCATCACGAGGTGCACCTCACCAATCCCGAGGTCGAGGAACTTTCCGTGCCGTGCCACGCCGTGCACCATCTCGCCCTCGAGCGCGGAGACCGGCGGCGCGAACGTCTTCAGCGCGGCGAAGGACAGCACGTCGAACCGGGCGACCGTACGGCCCGTGAGTTTCGCACCCAGGTCAGCGACGAGTGCGTGGACTTCGGGTAGCTCGGGCATGGCCCCATTCTGCGCCCCGCCGCCGAGACCGTCCAGAGCGGGGCCGCCCGGCGATCCCGTCAGTCGTTGTCGACCGCGTATTCGGTGAGCGCGTAGCCCGCCTCGACCGGGATCGTGATCAGGTGCACACCCTCAGGCGTGGTGCGGTGTTCGGGGTTCACCTCGAAGTGCGGCCGGCGATCGGCTTCGTCCAGAGCATCCAGAACCGTTGTCGTCTCCGCGAGGCGCGCGAGGTTCATCAGCGTCGGGAAGATGATGTGCTCCCGGGCGGTGACCGCGGTGGCCTGGGCGTGGGCGGGATCCACCCACCGCGTCGCCACCGTCTCGGAACCATCTGCGTGCGCGGTCTGGTCGGTGGGTGCCCGGGCGACGTAGAAGTGGGTGTCCCAGCGTTTCGGGTTATGGGCCGGGGTGACCCAGTGGCCGAACGGATGCACGTCGGCCAGTGCGAGCCGGCCTGCGGTCGCCTCGAGCGCCTCGAGAACGGGTGCGCCCCGGAGTGCGGTCCCGGGGGAGACGAACTCGCCCGTCGCCGTGCGAGCCAGCAGGAGGCCGGTCTCCTCCCACGTCTCACGGATTGCCGCGATCCGGCGCGCCCGCTCCTCCGGCTCGAGACGTCGGGCGGCCGCGTCGAGGAACGGCGCCCACCCGTCGCTGCTGTCGCCCGGCTCCACCACCCCGCCCGGGAAGACGAGGGCGGAGGCGAACGAAGCGCGCTCGCTCCGGCGCACCATCAGCACTTCGTACGGATCGTCGCGGACAAGGAGCAGCGTGGCCGCGACGCGTGGTGCGGTCGCCGGATGCGCGTCGTCGGTCACGCGCCCACGCTACACCGCGGCGCCTGCCTCGTTGTCAGCAGCTCAGGCCCGCCCATACTTCCGGTGGGCGGCCTGCCGTGATGTTCCGAGAACCAGTCCGATCGCTTCCCAGGAGTCGCCGGCGGCTCGCGCCTGGGTGACAGCCAGCCGGACGGCGGCTTCCGCGTCGTCCAGCGCAGAGAGTGCGTTCCCGATGGTTCGGAGGTGCCGGCCGTCTTTCAACGGAGTGCTCGCAGGATCGAGCTGGTCGAGCCATGCTTCGCCAGCTGTTCGTACTGTCGTCTCAGTCATGTCGTCGTCGATGCCGTGTTTGCGGGCGCTGTTCGCTATCTCCATTCTGTCATCATAATGATGACAATGGCAACATGCTCGTGATCAATGAAAATTCATCACTTCGAGGGCGAGTGGATCAGACCGAGGCGAGCTGCATTGCGCCGGCCGTCAGTTCGACGGAGTGCAGGCGGTCGGCGATGTTCTGGGACTGGTGCGCCACGATCAGCTCGTCAGCGTGAGCAGATGCGGCGAAGTCGTCGAGGTAGCTCCGCACCTCATCAGGAGTACTGGCGACCGAGTAGCGCATCATGTTCGCGATGCCGCGTCCGCTGGGCGTGGTGAGGAACGCGTCGACCTGCTCGTCGGAGTACTCGGTTCCTGCGGGGCCGCGGGAGAGCATGCCGCGCACGCGGGCACGCCTCGTGATCGCGAGCTGCTGGCGGGCATCCGTCTCATCGTCCGCGGCGATCACGTTGACGCCGGCGAGCACGTACGGCTCGTCGAGCTGCGCGGAAGGCTTGAAGTCGCGGCGGTAGATCGCCACGGCTTCGTGCAGGGCGTCGGGGGAGAAGTGCGAGGCGAACGCGTAGGGCAGGCCGAACAGGGCGGCGAGCTGCGCGCCGAACAGGGACGACCCGAGGATGTAGAGGGGCACGTTGGTGCCGGCGCCGGGAACGGCCTGCACGCCCGGGATGCGGGACTCGCCGGCGAGGAACGCCTGCAACTCGAGCACGTCTTCCGGGAACCGATCGGACGAAGCGTTGTCGCGCCGCATCGCACGCATCGTCTCCTGGTCGCTGCCGGGGGCGCGGCCGAGACCCAGGTCGATGCGGTCCGGGTAGAGGCTGGCGAGCGTGCCGAACTGTTCGGCGATCGTGAGAGGGGCATGGTTCGGCAGCATGATGCCGCCCGAACCCAGCCGGATGGTCGAGGTCTGGGCCGCGACGTGGCCGATCAGGATGCTCGTGGCACTCGACGCGATGGTGGGCATGTTGTGGTGCTCGGCGTACCAGACGCGGCGGTATCCGGCCCGCTCGGCGGTCTGCGCGAGGGCCACGCTGTTCGCGATGCTGTCGCGCACGGTCTCCCCGGGAGCGATCGGGGCGAGGTCAAGGATGGAGAGCGGAGTCGACATGTTCGGTACAACGTCCCGGGGGCCGGATTCGTTCCCGTCTTCTCGTCCCCAGGCCCAGTTTCGAGGGACTTCTCCACAATCTCCGGATGCCCGGACTCTGCCTGAGGGCAAATCGATAGCTTCGTCCAATGATCGCGATAGCCCGGGTTCCTACTCTCGCTGTGTGGCGCAGCCCGCGCACGGTCAAGGTGGCTACGGAGAGTATGAAGCTGAAGAATTACGTCTCGCAGATGCGACGGCGCACCCTCATCATCACGGGAGCCCTGATCCTGGTGGTCGCTGCCGGGTCGGTCTATTGGTTCGGCTTCGCCATGCCGGCTTCCTCCTCGCAGGCGGCCCAGGCCCCGGTCACCCGCACGGTGCAGGCGAGCCTCGAGACGCTGGAGAAGAGCGTCTCGACCACCGGCACCCTCGCACCGACCGTGCAGGAGTCGGCCGCCTTCACGGTGTCGGGCACTGTCACGGCAGTGAATGTCGCCGCCGGACAGACGGTCACTGCCGGGCAGGTGCTCGCGACCGTCGACACGATGACCGTCGACGCGGCACTGCTGCAGGCGAAGGCCACGCTGGCCACCGCCCAGGCCAAGCTCGCCGATGCCACGTCGGCCAGTGACGGCAGCGACGCCGATGCGGCGCAGATCGCCGCCGACCAGTCCTCTGTCGACCTGGCTGCTTCCGCCGTCACGGATGCCGAGACCGACGTCAGCGACGCAACGCTCACAGCGCCCGTCGCCGGTCTCGTGACGAGCGTCGGGGCGGCAGTGGGCGACAAGGTCTCTGCGGGGTCGTCCGCGTCGTCGTCGTCTTCCTCGGGCTCCGGCACGAGTGCGGCCGGCACCAGCGGCACCACTGGCACCACCGGCGGGACCGGAACATCGGGAACGACATCCGGAACCACCTCGACCACCAGCTCCTCGGGCTTCACGATCGTGAGCACCGACTCGTGGCAGGTGAGCGTGGCGGTCTCGGAGTCCGACATCGCCAACGTGGCGAAAGACGACCAGGTCGAGCTCTCGCTCACCGACGGAACGGCCTTCTTCGGCACGGTCGCCTCGGTCGGGCTTCTGCCGTCGACGACCTCGGGCGCGGTCACCTATCCGGTGGTCGTCTCGGTCACGGGCTCGCCCACCGGCCTCTACGACGGTGTCTCTGTCACCGCGGCCATCGTGTACGAACGCCGCACGAATGTGCTGACCGTGCCGAGTGAGGCCGTCACAACGGCGAACGGCACCAGCACGGTGACGACCCTCGATGCTGAGGGCGCCGATGTGCAGACGACGGTCGTCGTGGGCGAGACGGTGGGCACGCTCACCGAGATCACCAGCGGGCTCGCCGAAGGCGACAGCGTCGTGATCACGGTCTTCACACCGGGCGGCACGGGCACGGGCGGCGGCACCGGCGGAACGGGTACGGGTGGCCAGACCGGCGAGTTCCCGGGCGGCGGCGCAGGTTTCGGTGGCGGCACGGGAACGTTCCCGGGCGGCGGCACGGGCACCGGCGGCACCACCACCGGCACGACGCGCAGCACGACGAGGAACGGTGCGACCAATGGTTGAGCCGGTCATCCAGAGCCGTGTCGGCGTGCCTGCTGCGGGGAGTGCCCGGCCGGTCATCGCCCTCGCGTCGGCCCGCAAGGTGTACCGATCGGGAACGATCGAGTTCGAGGCGCTGCGGGGGATCGACCTCGAGATCTTCGAAGGGGAGTATGTCGCGATCATGGGGCCCTCGGGTTCGGGCAAGTCGACCATCATGAACATCCTCGGGTGCCTCGACACGCTCACCAGCGGCAGCTACCGGCTGGGCGGCGACGACGTCGACGATCTCGACGAGATCGACCTCGCTGAGGTGCGCAACCAGCGCATCGGCTTCGTCTTCCAGCAGTTCAATCTGCTTCCGTCGCTGCCAGCGTGGAAGAACGTCGAACTTCCGATGATCTACGGCAGGGTGCCCCGGGAGGAGCGCAAGGAGCGCGCCCAGCGGGCCCTCGAGCGAGTCGGCCTCGGCGACAGATTCGCGAACCGGCCGGGTGAGCTCTCGGGAGGGCAGCAGCAGCGTGTCGCCGTGGCACGGGCACTGGTCGGCGAACCGACCATGATCCTGGCCGACGAACCGACGGGCAACCTCGACTCGGTCTCCACACGCGATGTGCTCGGCCTGTTCGACGAGCTGCACGACCTCGGCCGCACGATCGTTCTCATCACGCACGAGATCGAGGTGGCCGAACGCGCTCGCCGCATCGTCTGGGTGCGCGACGGCCAGATCGTGAAAGACGAGGTGAACGCCGCATGAGCTGGATGGAGACGTTCCGCACCAGCTGGTCTGCGGTGCACTCGCATGCGCTTCGCTCGCTGCTCACGGTGCTCGGCATCCTGATCGGCATCGCCGCGGTCATCCTGACCGTGGGCCTCGGCCTCGGCACCCAGAAAGACGTGAGTTCGCAGATCAGTTCGCTCGGCAGCAACCTGCTCATCGTCACGCCGGGCAGCACCACCGACACCACCGGGGTGCGTGGCGGGTTCGGCACCAGCTCGACGCTCACGATCTCGGATGCCACGGACCTGGCCTCGACGGTGAACTCGCCCGACATCTCCGGTGTCGCCGCCGAGAAGTCGACCTCGCTCTCGCTGGTGAACGGTGACACGAACTGGACGACCACGGTCACCGGAACGACCCCGTCGTGGCTGGACGTGCGTTCCCGCACCATCGCGTACGGGGCGTTCATCACCGACGAGGAGAACACGGCTTCGTGGTCGGTGATCGTGCTCGGCTCGGAGACGGCCGACGAACTCTTCGGCACGCAGAACGTGGTGAACCGCACCGTCACGATCTCCGACCGGACCTTCACGGTGGTCGGTGTGCTGGCCTCGGCCGGGTCGAGCTCATCGGACAACCTCGACGACATCGCGATCGTCCCGTTCTCGACGGCTGCGACCAGGCTGATCGGGGGAACCGCCAGCAACAGCGTGTCGACGATCTATGTGCAGGCGGCCTCCGCCGGGCAGCTCTCGGGTGCCTACCAAGAGACCCAGACCCTGCTGGCGAACCTGCATTCCATCTCGGATGTCGCCGACGCCGACTTCACCATCGCGAGCCAGGATGCGCTGGTCGGCACCGCTACGGCGATCTACCAGACGCTCACCGTCCTGCTCACCGGGGTGGCGGCGCTCTCGCTCCTGGTCGGCGGCATCGGGGTGATGAACATCATGCTCGTCTCCGTCTCCGAGCGCACCCGCGAGATCGGGCTCCGGAAGGCCCTTGGAGCACCCCCCTGGGCTATCCGGCGGCAGTTCCTCATCGAGGCCGCCATCCTCGGGCTCTCCGGAGGTCTGCTCGGAGCGGTGCTCGGCATCATCGCCGCCCTGACCCTGCCGGCGGCACTCGGCAGTTCGATCGTCGTCTCGGTGCCGGCCGTGGTGCTCTCCATCGGAGTCGCCGTCGCCATCGGTCTCGTCTTCGGGGTCTACCCGGCGACGCGGGCGGCCCGGCTCGCGCCCATCGACGCCCTGCGGAGCGAATAGCGCAGCGGCCCTCGTCTCAGCTCCCCACGTTCACCCTCTGCTCTCCTCACGCTCTACAGAAAGTCCGTCATGAACATCACCACACTTCGCACGTACCGGATGCCCGTGGGCGCCATTCTCGCCCTCGGCGGCCTGCTCGCCCTGAGCGCGTGCTCGTCGAGCACCGCCTCCTCCGACACGTCTGCCGCTTCCTCGGCGGAAGGCTCCGGCCAGGGCGGTGCCGCCGGAGGCTCGGGCTCGTTCGGCGGCGGCGGTGTCTCCGGGCTGATCGCGGCTGCATCGGGTTCGACTCTGCAGGTGCAGGACACTTCGACGCAGACCGCCGTCAGTTACACCGCGAGCACGACCGTCACGTCGACTGTCGCGGCGGCCCTCACCGACATCGCGGTGGGCAGCTGTGTGAGCGTGACGAGCGCCACGGCAGCGTCGGGCGCCTCGACGGGCACTTCGACGGGCACCTCGACGTCGGCCGCGACCGATACCTCAGCACCGATCACGGCCGGAACGATCGCGATCAGCGAGGCGGTCGACGGAACGTGCACGGCAGGCTTCGGCGGTGGTGCGGGCGGATTCGGAGGTGGCTCGGGCGGCACCGGCGGTGCTGCGCCGGGGGGTGTTGCTCCCACCGGAGCACCCGGCGGTGCGTCGGGCGGCGGCGGAGCATCCGGAACCATGCCGACAGGCGCGCCGAGCGACGGAACCGGCACCGGGGGCACGGGGACCGGCGGCTTCGGCGGCGGGTTCACTATCGGCCAGGTGACAGCGGTGTCGGGTTCGACCCTCACGGTGACGTCCACTCTGCCGTCTGCGGCCATGGGCGGCACGGCCACCGGGGCCGCGACCGATCCGGCCGGTGCGGCAGCAACCCCCGTCACGGTCACCGTCGACGCTGCGACCACCTACACGAAGACCGTCGCCGCGGACAGCACGGCGCTGGCTGTCGGCAGCTGCGTTGCGGCTGAGGGCACCTCCAACACGTCCGGCGGATTCGACGCGACCTCGCTCACCGTCTCGGCGGCAGTCGATGGTGCGTGCACCTCGCGTGTCGGCCGTGGCGGCGGTATGGGTGGCGGGAACGCGGCTTCGACGACGTCCGGTTCGACGACGTCCGGTTCGACGACGTCCGGTTCGACCACGGCGAGCGGTTCATGAGCCAGGGGTCGCCGTTCGACTTCGGCGAAGACGAGGCGGGCGCCGGCGCAGCGCCGCCTCCCGTGACGCCCCGACAGCGCGCGGCGAAACGTCGTCGCAACCGCATCATCGCCGGAGTCGCCGTCACCGCGGTGCTCTGCGCCTCGGGCGGGGGCGTCGTCTACGCTCTCGCCCAGCCCGCCGGCACGAACTACCGCACCGTCGCGGCATCGCTGGCGTCGGTGAGTGAGACGCTGGCCGTTTCCGGCACTGTCGCCTCGGCCACCCGCCGAGATGAAGCGTTCTCCGTCGCGGGGACCGTGAACGCGGTGTCCGTCGCCGTCGGTGACACTGTCACGGCAGGGCAGCAGCTCGCCACGATCGACACGACCGACCTCCAGACGGCGATCGACAACGCGCAGACGGCCGTGTCCAAGGCGGAGCAGACCCTCGACGACGACCTCGCCTCTCAGACGGCCGACTCGTCGACCGCGAGCACGTCGGCCGCGAGCACTTCGACCGCGTCCATGGGGTCGGGAACCGGAAGCGCGTCGAATGGAAGTGCCGCGACGGGGAGCACTGCAGCCGGAAGCACTGTGGCGGGGAGCACTGCGACGGGCAGTGCCGCGGCAGCCACGGGGGCCGGTGCTGCCGCCGGCACGTCAACGGGTTCGACGGGCGCCGCATCCACCGGGCCCACCTCGACGAACACTTCCATATCCACGGATCCCACCGTCGTCGCGGCTGCCGCTGCGGTGAAGGATGCCCAACAGAAGCTTCTCGCCGAGTACGCCGAGGCGCAGACCGCCCTCACGACCACGCAGACCACCATCGATGCGTCGACGGCGACCTGCAAGCCGTTCCTCGAGGCCACGCTCGACGGCTCGACGCCCACCCCGACCCCCACCCCGACGGCAACGCCCTCACCGACTGCGACGCCAACGGCTACGCCCACACCGACTGCGACGCCCACCCCGACCCCAACGGCGACGCCGACTGCGACGCCCACGCCGACCGCAACCGCGACACCGACGGCTACGCCGACCCCCGCTCCCACGGCGTCAACTTCAGCACTCGACACCACCGCCGGCGCGGCGGGCGGTGGAGCGTCATCCGGTACCGCTGATTCCGGCAGCTCTGGCAGCTCTGGCAGCGACACCAATCCCGACGCGCTGCAGAACGCGCAGGACCTTCTCGCCGCATGCCAGGCCGCCATTTCGACTGTGCAGGCACAGCAGGCGACGAGCCAGACGGCCCAGTCCGACGTCCTGGCTCTGGTCGACGCCCTGGACTCGGCCGTCGCAGCGCTTCAGTCCGCGATCACGGCAGCGGGTTCGACCTCGGGCAGCGCCGGCGGCACAGCGGGCTCCGGCACCTCCGGCACAGGCTCCGGCACCTCCGGCAGCGGCTCAGGAACCTCCGATACAGGCTCCGGCGCAATCGCCTCCGGCGCGTCGACGGATTCAGCCACAGCCGCGGCGACCGCCACCGCGACGCCAGACACCTCCACAGCCGCGGCCGGCACCGCTGCGAGTGCGAGCGGAACCGGAACGGGATCCACCACCAGTGTGGCCTCCGCGGCGGACATCGTCGCCGACCGGGCGGCGCTCGACGTGCAGAACGCGGCGCTCACTGCCGCGCAGAAGAACCTCACCTTCGCGACCCTCACCTCGTCGATCAGTGGAACGGTCGCGGCCGTCTCGCTCGCCTCGGGAACTGCCGTGGACGCAGATTCGACCACCTCCGTCGTCACCGTGATCGGCACCGACGGCTACGTCGTCGACTCGACGGTCTCGCTGGCGAACATCGCCAAAGTCGCGGTCGGCCAGGTCGCTGTCGCCACTCTGGCCAGCACCGGCAAGACTCTCACGGGAACCGTCAGCCGGATCGGCGTGCTGAACGTGTCGACGTCGTCGACACCGTCCTACGCGGTCACTCTCTCGTTCGACGGGTCTGTTCCCGTGCTGAACGGGGCATCCGCGCAGATCGAGATTCAGGTCTCGAGCGGTGACTCCGTGCTCACGGTTCCGACGTCTGCCGTGCACCGCTCGGGGAGCACCTACACCGCGGATGTGCTGCGCAACGGTTCATCCGTCAGCACAGTCATCACGGTCGGCACGATGGGAACCGAGCGCACCCAGGTCCTCTCCGGTCTGACCGACGGCGACGAGGTGATTCTGGCGGATCTCGACACCGACGTGACGAGCGCCGACACCTCGACGACGACGACCGGTCTCTCCGGCCTCGGTGGATCGACGACCCAGACGGGCGGAGGCCCGCAGGACTTCGGAGGGGGTGCGCCGCCCGCCGGTTTCACCGCGCCGTGACGCGACAAACGGTGCCGTTGCCGGTGCCGGAGCGCACCGCAGAGTCGCGCGCACCGCGCGCCCGCAACCTGCACCGCGCACCCCCGCACCGCGCGCCAGCGCCGCGCCGCCGCGCGCCGCCGCTCAGCCTCCGGGTGACGTCGGTGCGGCATCCTGATCGCCACCGGCCTCATGCTGCACCCTCTCGACGAGATCGCGCCACCCACCCGTGAGGGCGCTCTCGGGCAGGGTCTGATCGTGCCGCACTTCGGAGCGCACGGCGATCACGATCCGGTAGACGAACCGGTCGGCGCTGTGCGGATCCTGCTGCGGGGGCTTCCCCCAGGGAAGCGCATCGACATAGCCCAGCCAGACGTCGACAGTCGACGGATCGTCGGCGGTCGCCTCCCAGGTTCGCTTCAGTCCGGCGAAACCTCCGGTGCGCACAACGGTGACCGCGACCTGCGGGGACTGGCCCCGCGGGCCGGACGTGTCAGCCGGCTGCTCCATCCTCCAAGACTCCCACTTTCACCCAACCGGCGCGAATGGCTTTCGTCTCGGACGAGTCGGAACCGAACCGTGTTGTCGATGCAGCCACCGTGGCGAGGGCGAATGCGGCGAAGTCAGCATCCACCGCCAGCCGACCGGTGATGGTGTCGTACCAGACCTGGCCTGCCGTCTCCCAGGCGAAGCCGCCGATCTCGATCGCTGCGAGAGCGAACGCTCTGTTCGGGATGCCCGAGTTCAGGTGCACACCCCCGTTGTCGTCTGTCGTCTCCACGTAGTGCGCCATGTCGGCGGGTTGAGGATCCTTGCCGAGCATGTCGTCGTCGTACGCGGATCCGGGGCTCACCATCGAACGGAGAGCCCGGCCCTTGACAGCCGCCGTGAACAGTCCTTCCCCGATGAGCCAGGTCGCCTCGCCCGCGGTCTGCTTCTTCTGGTGCTGCTCCACCAGTGCGCCCATCACGTCGGAGAAGGATTCGTTCAGCGCCCCGGACTGGCCCTGGTACTCCAGCCCGGCCGTGAACTGGGTGACGCCGTGCGACAACTCGTGCCCGATCACCGAGACCGAAGCGGTGAACCGGCCGAAGATCTCGCCGTCGCCGTCCCCGAAGACCATCCGCTGCCCGTCCCAGTAGGCGTTGTCGTAGTCGTTGCCGTAGTGCACGGTCGCGAGCAGCGGAAGGCCGCGGCCATCGATCGAGTCGCGCCCGAAGGCCTCCTCGTAGAGGGCGAAGGTCGCGCCCAGACCGTCGTAGGCCTCGTTGACGGTCAGGTCGGACGAGGGAGCCGACCCTTCCGCGCGAACCTGGTTGCCCGGGAGCTGTTCCGTATTGTGAGCGTCGAAGATTGTGCGCGACGGCGACGGCGCCGCGGCTTCCTGACCGCCAGCGCCTGCCGCCGAAGAACCCTGTCGACGCTCGTCGAGCGTCGCCGACGAGCCGCGCACGCCCTGGCCGCGGGGGGTGTCGGAGCCCGCCCCGCTGGCGGAATCTGCGCTGGCGGCGGTTCGTGCATCCAGAACCGAATCCCGCGCCAGCAGCGCGCGACGGGCCGATGCGGCGGCCCGCACCATGCGATCGTCGTCGGTCTGGGCGATCTTCTCGAGCAGGTACGGGGGAACGATCGAATGAATCATGGGCACACTCTACGCGCGGCCTCCGACACCGGAACTTCTTATAACCGCTTGGCCCACGGTCTGCAACAGGTTGTGCCTGCACGCTCCAGCGCGGAGTCTTGAACCATGAAGAAGATCTCTTACGCCGGGGAGTCCTTCGTCACCTCTGATGGAGTCGCAGACGCACTGCTGCGTTATGTCGCTGCCCTCGGGGCCAATCACACATCGGCTTCCATCGAGATCCCGACCTACTCAGCGTTGGATGAACTCGAGCTCGTACAACTCGTCGTCGGCCCGTCGAGCGAGATCTTGAGTCGGCCCGATCCGTCGACCGCACGTGGGGAGACTGCGTCTCCGGACGATCCCGAGCGCAATGCCGTCGCGCGACTGGACGCTCGTACGATGGCACTCACAGTCACGCGGAATGTGGTGTACGCCCAGCCGCAGGGCTCCGGCGGGTACGACTTCGAAGAGCTCGAATCGCTGTAATCCCGATACTTGGGTCGCTCGTAGGCATTGTTGAGGCAATGTCAGTGGTTGGTGTTTGACTGTAGATATGAACCAGCCAGCTGCTCCCGCACCCGACTTTGCGTCGGTGGTGTCGTGGGTTCTGGATGCCCGGCACGGCTTTGACGCCGTGTTGGCCGGTGCCGGTGGGGCTGCCGCGCCCTGCGGGCTTGCCGACGACGCCTTGGTGGCGGCGACTGTGCAGGTGGAGTCGTTGGGCCGGATCATCGATGGCCTGCGGGTGCGGGTGGCTGGGGAGGTGGCGGCGAGGTCTGCTGCGGAGTTCGGGGCGGAGGGTCTTGCCCGGTCGCACAATGTCCGGTCGGTTCCGAAGTTCCTGGCGGCGATCACCGGTGCTCGTGACGAGACGATCAAGGCCAGGATGAAGCTCGCCTCCCAGGTGCACACGAGCATGTCATTGGTGGGGTTGCCGAACCTGCCGAGGTTCCCGCAGGTTGCGGAGGCTCTTGCCCGTGGCGATCTCGGGGTGGATGCGGCAACCGCAATTACGCGGCGTCTCTCGGAGGCCGCGGCGAAGATCGGGTTCACGGAGGAGGTCTCGGAGGCGGAGGGTAGTCTCGTGGCGTTGGCGCAGCAGACGTCGGGTAGTTTCGGGTATTCCGCGAATCAGGTGGATGATCTGGCGATTAGGTGCCGTGAGCACCTCGACCCCGACGGCGCAGAACCTCGCGAGGCTGACTTGCACGAGAAGCGGTACCTGGAGTTGAAGGCGCACCGTTCGGGGATGACGTCGATCCGGGGTCTGTTGTCGCCGTCGATGGCGGCGATCGTCGCGTCCGCGTTGGAGCCGTGCACGTCCCCGCGTATCGTCGCGTTCGCCCCCGATCCGGCCGAATCGGCTGACCACACGGCACCCAACGTTGCAGCTAACGATGCCGGGGTCACCGCCTCCTCCTCTGACCCCGCTGCCGCCGCCTCCACTTCAGCCACAGACCACACGAGCGGTGCGGGCGACGCGGCAACTGACCCTGGCGCGCCGGTCGACGGTCTGACTGCGGATACCCGCACGGTGGGTCAGAAACGCGCTGATGCGCTCGTGAACCTGTTGCAAGTCGCCGCGGGACGGCCGGAGATGCCGCGCCTGAACGGTGCCGCACCAACCGTGAACCTGCACGCCACCCTCGACGACGTCGTCACCGGCCGCGGGATCGGCTGGATCGACGGCCTCACCGCCCCCGTGCCGTACTCGACGGTCGAGGCGCTGTTGTGTCACGGGGATGTGATCACGACCCTGTTCGGGGAACACGGGCAGGTGCTCCAGCACGGGAAGACGCGCCGCCTGTTCACCCCCGCCCAGAACCGTGCGTTGGCGGCGCGGGATGGCGGGTGTGTGTGGCCGGGCTGCGACGCACCCCCGTCGTGGTGCGAGTCGCACCATGTCGACGGGTGGCTCTCCGACACCCACCCCGGCGGCCTGACCGACATCGACAACGGGGCGCTGCTCTGCCACTTCCACCATTCGAACGTGCACAAAACGCACTGGAAACTCACCATCCGAAACGGCACCCCGCACCTGATCCCACCCGAATGGCTCGACTGGACCCAAACCCCCCGCCCGTGCCAACAAAACCGGGCCAGACAGAGAACCGGCCACCACCCACCCGGTCCGCACAACCCTGCCCGGCACCGCCCACCCCCGACCCCACCACCCACCCGACAACCAAGCAACCCTCCAGCAAGCGACCCTCCCCACAGCGACCCCCGACCCGGCCACCCTCAAACCGGCGACCCCCGACCCGGCCAGCCTCAGCCTGGCGACCCTCGCCCCGGCGAGCTCCGAAACGGCCATCCTCAAACCGGCGAGCCCCGAAACGGCCACCCTCGGCCCGGCGACCCTCGACCCGGCCTCCCTCGATCCGACGACCTTCGATCGAGCGGCCGGCCACCGACCGAATGGTGGCTCGAACACCGCCAAAGCGACACCGGGTAGAACGACGTCGGTACACGAAGGCCCTGATCCCAGCCACCCCAGCCAACCATCCACGGATCGTGCGCCGCCTGCCGGCCGCACCACCGATCCAGCCACGCGCATCCAGAACCACACAACCCGGGGGGGGGGGGGGGGGGGGGGGGCAAGCCCGCAGGGCGCGGCAGGCACGACGCTGCAGGCACAGCGCTGCAGGCACAGCGCGGCAGCACAGCGCGGCGCTCGAGCGCAGCCCCGCACAGCCCCGCGCAGCCCTGCGCGTCAACCGCGCGGCGGCCGGTGCGCTTGAATGGGGGCATGGGCTCCACTCTCACCGCCGACCTCCGCCGCGATCTCATCACCTCGTCGTTCAGCGTCGAAACGGTCAGCCGGCTGTGGGGCGAGGAGGCTGCAGCGGCCCTGTTCCGCGGGCACCGGCTGCCAGCCCTCCGCGCGCTCCGGAAACGACGTGAAGACGGCGAACCGCTCACCCGCGCCGAAGCTCTGGCCGCCCTGTTCGTGCTCAACGAGCCCCTCGAACGTGCCGAGGTAGACCGTGCCCTGCCGCAACTGGGAAGCCAGGGGGCCGAAACGCTCGGACTCGTCGGGCCGACGGAGTCCGGCGACCTTCTGCGGGCCAGGCTCGACCTGCGCCCCTACAGTTTCGTCGACACCTTCGGCGCCGGCAGCTGGTGGATCCTCTCCGATCTCGGCGAACTGGCCCTCGGCCACCCGCTGGGCGAAGACCACGTGCTCGGCATCGGGGGAGCATCCACCACCCTCAGCGGCCTCATGATCAGCAAGCCCATCGAATCGGCGCTCGACCTCGGCACCGGGTGCGGCATCCAGGCCCTGCACGCGTCGCGGCACGCGCGCCGGGTGGTTGCCACCGACATCTCCGAACGTGCCCTGTGGCTGGCGGAGCTGAATGCCGAACTGAACGCTGTCGACAACATCGAGTTCCGGCTGGGCAGTCTCTTCGAGCCGGTTCTGGATGAACGTTTCGACCAGATCGTCTCCAACCCGCCGTTCGTCATCACTCCGCGGCGGGACGGCGTGCCGCTGTACGAGTACCGGGACGGCGGGCTCGTCGGTGACGCGCTCGTGCAGACGGTCATCCAGGAGGCCGGTGACCACCTCACGCCCGGCGGTGTCGCGCAGCTCCTCGGCAACTGGGAGTACCACTCCGGTGCAGGGCCGACCGTCTCGGGTCTCGACCATGTGCGCAGCTGGGTTGCGCCGACGGGGCTCGACGCCTGGGTCATCGAACGTGAGTTGCAGGATGCCGCGCTGTATGCCGAGACGTGGATCCGTGACGGCGGCACCCGGCCCGGAACGCCACAGTTCGACGAACTGTATGCCGCTTGGCTTGATGACTTCGACGCACGGGGTGTCACGCGCGTCGGTTTCGGTTACGTGCTGCTCCGCGCGCCGCACACCGGGCAGACCGGCGCGGAACCCCTTGCGCGCTACGAGACCCTGCACGGCGGGCGCGGCGACAACCCGGCGGGGCTCGGGGAGTACTTCCAGACCGCGCTCGAGGGTCACGACTGGCAGGCCTCACTCTCGGATGCGAGCCTGCTCACGTCGGTGGTGACGTACGCGCCCGACGTCACCGAGGAACGGCACTACTGGCCCGGGCAGGAGAACCCGACCGTGATGACCCTCCGCCAGGGCAGCGGATTCGCTCGCTCGGTCCCGCTCGACACCACCCTCGCCGCGCTGGTCGGTGCGTGCGACGGTGATCTCACGCTCGGGCAGCTCTGCGGGGCGATCGCGCACCTGCTCGAGGTCGATGAAGCCCTGCTGGTCGCCGATGTGCTGCCGCGCATCCGAAGCCTTGTCGATGACGGGTTCCTCCTGCCGCTCCGGTGACAGAGAGTCAGCGCCTGCCTCAGAGAAACAGCCCCTGCGCTCAGGATCCCTGACGGGCAGCCCTCCGGGCCCGCCTGGCCCGGTCGAAGTCGCGGGTGAGCCCCGTGCCGACGAGGATGCCGAGCGCGATCGAGAAGAGTGACAGCGCCGTGTTCACGACGGTGGTCGCGCTGCCGGCGCTCTGGGTGGCCGTCTCGCTGAGGCCGATGAACCCGAGCGCCCCCGGAACCAGCAACCAGAATGACGCCAGAGTCATGACGGTCGCTGGCGGAGCGGTGCGGAACCGCGCAAAGAGTCGGCTGACCGGCACGATCACGAGCGCGCCGACGAAGCCGCCGAGCTGCGGTCCGATGGCGAGGGCGCCGAGCGACTGGGCACCGTACGCCACGAAGAGGGCCAGCAGGATCCAGAGGAACGACCGTTTCGGTGCCGACAGGAACAGTACGTAGCCCGCGGCGACGAGGGTGACGCCGAGAACCGACGTCCACCAGCCGAGTTGCACGCCGACGCCAATCATCCCCGCGCTGGCCGTCACGGTGAAACCGGCGATCACGCCGAACGTCAGCAGCAGCAGTTGTGCGACCCCGTAGACGATGCGGCTGGCTCCGGCGATGATCTGGTTGCTGGTCAGCTCGATCGACGCCACCGTCAGCGTGAGCCCGGGCAGGAAGCTCACCAGCGCGGGCGTGATCAGCCGCAACGGATCGCCGCCGGCCGGCCCCGCGAGGAACAGGACGGTCACGATCGTCACGATGAAGGCCGCGAACACCGGCATGGCGCTGGCGAGAGTCGGCAGTCTGCGGCCGAGCAGCAGCATCAACCCGACGATTGCGCCGAGCAGCAGGTAGGCGGGAACGGCCGAGAGCGTCGGGTTCAGGGTGAGTCCGAATCCGAGGCAGAGCACGGTGTGGCCGATGACGACCATCCAGGCGGGGAACCGCGCGCGGGACGAACGGATGACCGCGAACCTCGTCGCCGCATCGTCGGGATTCAGCAGCCCGAGCCGCGCTTCGTTGACGAGTTCGTCGATCGCGCCGGCCTGGTCGAGCCGAACGGAGAGGGACGACACCGTGTCGAGGTCGGTGCGCCCGGCACGCACCGGCTCGCCCGCCGCACCGGCCCCGGCCATCCCGGAGGAGGCCGAGCCGTGCACGATCGCGCCGCGCACGGCTCCCCGGCCGTTCGCTCCGCGCACGTCGTCGACGAGGCCGGCCGCGATGCGGGCTGTGCTGATGGTGCCGGTGTCGACGGCGACAGACGGGATGCTGTCGAGTTGCAGCACCACCAGCGTCGGCAGCACGGCGATGCGGATGCCCGTCAGATGGTAGGTCTCCGCGATCTCGTAGAGCGTCGACTCCACATCGTTGGTCGCCTGGCTGGAGGCCAGCATGGCGATCCCGAGGGTGCGGAGCATGGTGAGGATCGACGTGTCGACGGCCACATCCTCCGGCGGCTGCACGCTCTGGGCCGGCGGTTTGAGCGACCAGCCGAACAGTCGCCGCACGAGGTCGAGTGCGCTCATCCGTTCTGCCACCGTCTCAGCCCCACTGTCTCAGCCCCACTGTCTCAGCCCCATCGTTACAGCTCATCGCTCGTCAGCGGGCCGTGTGGAGGTTCTCGGCGAGAAAAGCGAGACTCTTCTTCCATGCGTCCTTTGCCGCATCCTTGCGGTACGCGTGGGTGTTGCTCTCGTTGAAGAAGGCGTGGCCGGCGTTCCGGTAGGCGATCGCGGTGAAATCGACGTGAGCCGCTTTCATCTGCTCCGTCAACGCGGGCAGCGCCGCGAAGAGGGCGGGGTCGTCCTCCCCGACGAAGTAGAGGATCGGGCAGGCGATCTCGGCGAGCAGTTCCCCGGGGAGGTTCGCGTACGCGTAGAACGGAAGGGATGCCCGCACCCGAGGGTCGGCGACGGCGAGGCTGAAGGCGTAGCTGCCGCCGAAGCTGAAGCCCGTGACGGCGATGCGGCCGGCCACGGCCGTCTGGCGATGCAGGTGGTCGATGGTCGCGATCAGTCGGTGGATGGCGCGGGTCGCGAACGCCGGCGCGGTGATCGGCGCCATCAGCTCACGGAGGCGCACCTGGGCCGCTGCGAGCTCGTCGTGATCGGTGCTGACCAGACGCACCTGCAGGTCGTCGGCTTCGTCGGCGGAGACCCCCAGTTCGCCCATCAGGTCCGGAGCGATGGCGAGGTAGCCTTCCGCCGCGTACCGGTCCGCGACGTTCCGGATCTCGTCTACCAGTCCCCACACCTCGTGGATGACGATGATGGCGCCCCGGTACTCCTCCGGGGCACCCTTCGGCGTCGCGACGTACGCCGTGAAGTCGGTTCCGGCAGCGCTGAGGGTCACGAGTTGGCTCACGAGGGACAGTTTACGGGGCGCGCCCGATCCGATACGGGCCGCAGAGGGTCACGCTTTGCACCCCTCACGCGCTACCCGCCGTGCGCGCCTCCTCGGCACGGAGCTCCCGCAGGGCCTCCCGGCGTTTCGCCTGCTCGATCGGATCCGGTACCGGCAGGGAGGCCAGCAGCCGCTGGGTGTAGGGATGCTTCGGTGCCCCGAGCACCTCGGAACCCGTTCCCTCCTCGACGAGCTTGCCCTTGTAGAGCACGGCGATGCGGTCGGCCAGCAGATCGACGACGGCGAGGTCGTGACTGATGAAGAGTGCGGCGAAGCCGAACTCCCGCTGGAGCTCCGCGAACAGTTCCAGCACCCTGGCCTGCACCGAGACGTCGAGCGCCGAGGTCGGCTCGTCGGCGATCAGCAGCTTCGGTTCGAGCGCGATCGCCCGGGCGAGGCTGGCGCGCTGCCGCTGCCCACCCGAGAGTTCGTGGGGGTAGCGGTCGCCGTAGCTCTTCGGCAGTTGCACGGCTTCGAGGAGCTCGTCGACCCGTGGCCTGGCCTCGCGCGGGTTCTCTGCCCGGCCATGGATGACCAGCGGTTCCGCCACGCAGTCGGCGATGGTGAGCAGGGGGTTGAAGCTCGAGGCGGGATCCTGGAACACGAACCCGATGTCGCTCCGCACCTTCTTGAAGACCCTCTCGCGAATGCCGTTCATCTCGTGGTCGAGCACCGTCAGCGAACCGCCCGTGACCCGGGTGAGACCGCCGATGGCCCGGCCGATCGTGGTCTTGCCAGATCCGCTCTCGCCGACCAGGCCGAGCACCTCGCCCGCGCGGATCTCGAAGTCGACGCCGTCGACCGCGACGAAACCGCCCCGCCCGAAGCGCCCCGGGTACTCGATGCGGAGGCCCGACGCGACGACGACCGGAGCGTTCTGCTGCCAATTCTCCGCACGACCGGATGCTCGTTCGGCGGTCTGCAGGGCACCCTGGCCGATGTGCGGGACGGAGGCCAGCAGCTTCTTCGTGTAGTCGTTCTGCGGGTCGGAGAACAGGGTGACGGCGTCAGCCTCCTCGACGACTCGGCCCTGGTACATCACGGCGACCCGGTCGGCGAGATCGGCGACGACACCCATGTTGTGGGTGATCAGCACGATCGCGGTGCCGAACTCGTCGCGGCAGCGACGGAGCAGGTCGAGGATCTCGGCCTGCACCGTGACGTCGAGGGCGGTCGTCGGTTCGTCGGCCACGATCAGCCCGGGATCGAGCACCAGGGCCTGAGCGATGACGACGCGCTGTTTCTGCCCGCCCGAGAACTGGTGCGGGTAGTAGTTCACCCGCGTCTCGGGGTCGGGGATACCGACCCGGCCGAGGATGTCGATCGCCTTGGCCTTCGCCTCGGCACGAGTGTACGTGCCGTGCGCCCGAAGCCCTTCCGCGATCTGCCAGCCGACGGTGTAGACCGGGTTCAGCGCGGTCGACGGCTCCTGGAAGACCATCGACACATCGGAACCGCGGACGTCGCGGAGCTTCTTCTTCGACAGGCGCACAACGTTGTTGACGTGCGCGCCGGTGCCGGAACCGTCGGCGGTGGCCCGGCTGGAGAGCAGGATCGCTCCGCGTGCGGTGGCCGTCTCCGGCAGCAGCCCGAGGATGGACTTGGCGGTGACGGTCTTGCCCGAGCCGCTCTCGCCGACGATGGCCAGCACTTCGCCCGCGGCCACGGAGAGGCTCACCCGGTCGACGGCCTTGATCGCTCCCGCGTCGGTGGCGAACGAGACCTCGAGGTTCTCGATCGAGACGATGGTGCGGGCCGCGTCGCCCTGAGCGTGGGTGGCGGAGGGACGAGCGGCGGGGGGCAGTTCGGTCATGACGGGTTCCTGTCGGTGTGGACGGTGATTCCGCTGTCGTCGAAGTCGCCGCCGCCCTCGAGCCCGGCGAGACCTCCGGGGCCCGCGTCGAGCGTGCCACCCGGAACCACGGATGTCGCTGCGACGTCTCCTGCCGCTGCTGCGACAGCCCGGCGGCCCCGGAGGCGCGGGTCGGCCAGGTCGTTGAGGCTCTCACCGACGAGGGTGACGCCGAGAACCGAGAGCACGATGGCAAGACCGGGGAAGACCGCGGTCCACCAGATGCCGCTCGTCACGTCGGAGAGCGACTTGTTCAGGTCGAAACCCCACTCGGCGGCTGCCGTCGGTTCGATGCCGAAGCCGAGGAATCCGAGGCCGGCGAGCGTCAGCACCGCCTCCGAGGCGTTCAGGGTGAAGATCAGGGGGAGGGTCCGCGTGGAGTTCCGCAGCACGTGCCGCACCATGATGCGGGCATTCGAGGCCCCGATGACCTTCGCCGACTCGACGAACGCTTCGCCCTTGATGCGGACGGTCTCCGACCGGATGACACGGAAGTACTGCGGGATGTAGACCACGGTGATCGAGATCGCAGCCGCGAGGATGCCGCCGTACAGGTTCGACTGGCCACCGGAAATGACGATCGACATCACGATGGCGAGCAGCAGCGAGGGGAAGGCGTAGATGGCGTCGGCCAGCACCACGAGGATGCGGTCGAGCCAGCCTCCGAAGTATCCGGAGACGAGCCCGAGGAAGACGCCGAGGAAGATCGACAGCACGATCGCGACGACCATGACCTCGAGAGCCGTCTGGGCGCCCCAGATGACCCGCGAGAACACGTCGTACCCGCCGACGGTCGTTCCCCAGATATGCCCGGGGCTCGGTGGGAGCTGGGCGCCGAACTGGCCGTCGGCGTCGCGCAACTGGGCGAAACCGTACGGAGCGATGAACTGCGCGAACACCGCGCAGATGATGAAGACGCCGGTGATGATGAGCCCGGCGACGAGCATGCCGCGCTGGAGGCCCACACTCTGGCGGAGCTGGTGCACGACGGGCAGGCGGGAGAACAGCGAACGCTTGGCGCGGAGCGGGCGCTGGACGGGGAGGGTGCGGGTCACGGTCAGTACCTCACTCGCGGGTCGATGAGCGCGGCGATGATGTCCACGATGAAGTTCGTGACGGCGACGATCACGGCCAGCAGGGCGACGATGCCCTGCACGGCCACGAAGTCGCGCGCCGCGAGGTACTGGGCCAGCTGGAAGCCGAGGCCCTTCCACTCGAAGGTCGACTCGGTCAGAACGGCCCCACCGAGCAGCAGGGCGATCTGCAGGCCGATGACGGTGATGATGGGGATCAGGGCGGGCTTGTAGGCGTGCTTGCGTACGAGACGGTATTCGCTGACGCCGCGGGAGCGTGCGGCGTCGACGTAGTCCGTCGAGAGCGTGCCGATCACGTTCGTGCGCACGAGCCGCAGGAAGACGCCGGCTGTCAGGAGGCCCAGGGCGATCGCCGGCAGGATGGCGTGCGTGAGCACATCGCCGATGACGGCCGGGTCGCCGGTCTGGAAGGCGTCGATCAGGTAGATGCCCGTCTTGTTCGGGAGGAACTGCATCTCGAGCTCCGACGAGGTGGATGCCCGCCCCGCCACCGGCAGCACGTTGAGCCACACGGAGAAGACGAGTTTCAGCAGGATGCCCGCGAAGAACACCGGGGTCGCGTAACAGAGGATGGCGAAGACGCGGAGCGCCGCATCCTGGCCCTTGTCGCGGAAGTAGGCGGCGAGCATCCCGAGCGGGATGCCGACGATGAACGCGACGATGAGCGCGTAGAACGCGAGCTCGAGGGTGGCGACGCCGTAGGTGACGAGGATGGTGGTGATCGGGCGGTTGTCGCTGATGCTCGTGCCGAAGTCACCGGTGACGATGTGGCCGAGGTACTCGAAGTACTGCACCAGGATCGGCCGGTCGTAGCCGGCGGCGTGGATGCGCTCCTGCAGTTGTGCGCCGCTGAGTCGCCCGCCGAGCGCTGCCGTGATCGGGTCGCCCGTGGCCCGCATGAGGAAGAACACGAGGGTGACGAGGATGAAGATGGTCGGGATGATCAGCAGGAACCGCACGACGATGTAGCGGCCGAGCCCCCCGCCGGGAATGCGTCGCCGGGCAGTGGGCCTGGAGGCCGGGCTGGGGGCGGGTGCGCCAACAGCTGGAACGGTCGCTGTCATGGGTGCCAATCGTCGTGTGCGTGCGAAAGAAGCGGGGGGCGATCCGTCGATTCCGGATCGCCCCCCGTGTGGTGCAGTGTACCTAGCTCTTCGAGAGCGCTCCGTAGCGGAACTTGAACGAGGCGTCGAGCGTGTCGGCCGTGCCGTTCACGTTCGAGCCGACGACGGCGACCTGCGAGCCCTGCAGGTACGGGACCGTCGGCAGGTCGGCCGCGACCTTGGACTGGATGTCCTCGATCAGCTTCTGGCGGGCCGCGGCGTCGGTCTCGCTGAGCTGCTTGGTGATCTCGTCCTGCGCGGTGGCGTTGTCGTAGTGGTTCGCGAGGAAGCTGTCAGCCGAGAAGAACGGCGTCAGGTAGTTGTCGGCGTCGGAGTAGTCGGGGAACCAGCCGAGCTGGTACTCCGGGTAGACGTCTGCCGTGCGGTCCTTCGAGTACTGCACGTAGTCGGTGGTCTGCAGGTTCACGGTGAACAGGCCGCTCGACTCGAGCTGGTCCTTGATCAGGGCGTACTCGTCGCCTGACGACGGACCGTAGTGCTCGGAGACATACTGCAGGTTCAGAGTGACCGGACCGGTGACGCCGGCGGCCGCGAGGGTCGACTTCGCCTTGTCGGCGCTCGGCTTCCCGGAGCCGTCTCCGTAGAGGTCCTTCATGACGGTGGTGGCGCCGGTGAGCCCTGCGGGAACGAAGGAGTAGAGCGGCGTGTAGGTGTCCTTGTAGACCTGCGAAGCGATGGCGTCACGGTCGATCAGGTCGGCGACGGCCTGGCGCACGGCGAGCGACTTGGCGGGGTCGGCCTCGGGTGTCGTGGCTCCGAACGGCATCGTGTTGAAGTTGAAGACGATGTAGCGGATCTCGCCGCCGGGGCCGTCGACGACCTTCACCTTGCTGTTCGTCGACAGGTCTGCGATGTCGGTGGCGGAGAGGCTGCGGTAGGCCACGTCGATGTTGTTCTGCTGGATGTCGAGCTTGAGGTTCGCGGCCTCGGCGTAGTACTTGACGTTGACCGTGCCGGTCTTCGCCGCACCGAGCAGGCCCTGGTAGTTCGGGTTCGCCTTGTACTGGATGGTGTTGTTGAAGTCGTAGCTCGAGATGTCGTACTGCCCGGCGAACGGGTGACCCTTGACGATGTCGTTGTCGGGGGTGAGTGCGGTGGCCGAGAAGACCTGCTCGTCGACGATGGGACCTGCGGGGCTCGAGAGCACCTGCGCGAAGGTCTGGTCGTTTGCGTTCTTCAGCGTGAAGACCACGGTGGTGGGGTCGGGGGCTGCGACGCTGTCGAGGTTGCCGAGGAGTGACGACGGACCGTTCTCGTCGGCGATGGCCACGACGCGGTCGAAGCTGAACTTCACATCGGAGGAGGTCAGGTCGTTGCCGTTGGCGAACTTCAGCCCGGACTTCAGCTTCACGGTGTACTCCGTGGGGGAGGTGAAGTCGGCCGAGACGGCGATGTCGGGCTTCACATCGGGGCTGCCGAGCGGGGAGTTCACCAGGAAGGGGTAGATCTGGTTCTCGACCGCGAACGAGCCGTTGTCGTAGGAGCCGGCGGGGTCGATCGTCGTGACCTTGTCGGTCGTGCCGATCGTGATCGAACCGGAGGCCGCGCCGCCGCTGGCGGAACCGCCTGAGTTGGAGCCGGAGCAGCCGGTGAGGGCGAGGGCCGAGACGGCGAGTGCTGCGGAGACCGCGAGCACGCGCTTTCGATGGAATGCGGAGGACATGGACTTACCTCTTTCGGATTGCTGTTTGCTGTGTATCCAGTCTTAACACACGCAGACTTCGCATCCGGTCAATTCGGCCGAATGTTTACAGCAACGCAACGAACCGACCCTGTGGACGAGAAGTGCATCAGAAACTGCTTCGGGAGGACTCGCCACCAAACAACAGAGAAAGGCCCCGGCGGAGTGCGCCGGGGCCTTTCGGATGCTGTGTTAAGCGGTGTAGCGGGTGTTACTTGGTGTTGACCGTGATCTTGGCAACGCCGACCAGCAGACCTTCCTTGACGGCGGTGGTGCCGTAGGTCTTGTTCAGCAGCGCAGCAGCGTCAGCCGACACGTGCACGGTCGTGCCCTCGAGGATCGCGGTGTCACCCGAGGTCTGGAGGGGCTTCAGGGTCGAGCCGTCGAGGTCGAAGAGGAAGGCCTGCTTGGCGACCTCTGCACCGTTGGCGGCAACGTCACCGTAGAGCTTCGAGGTGCCGGGGTCGATCGTGAAGTTGGTCAGGTCGACCTCGATGCCGCCACCGGTCAGGCTGAGGCCCGATCCTTCGTGCTCGATGGAGCCCTGGACGTAGGGACGGTAGGACTCGTTCGGGTCGTAGTACTTGACGTTGCCACCCGTGATCGGGAAGTCGAGCACGCCGGCGGTGGAGAGCGTCGCGGTGCCGAGCACGCCGGGGGTGAGGCCGAGGCTGGTCAGCGCGGCGAGGAAGCCGGCGTCGACCGTGACGGCCGTGTCCTTACCGGAGAGCGTGGGGATCGTCGCGATCGGCGTTCCGTTGGTCGAAGCCGACGCCGAAGCGGAGGGCGAGGACGAAGTCGTGGAGGACGTGGAGCAGGCGGCGAGCGAGAAAGCGAGCAGACCCGATGCGGCGATGGCGATCGAGACCTTCTTGAAGTTGCGCATGATGGAAATCCTTTTCTGTGGGTGGGTTCCGGGTACGCCAAAGGAGTTGAGGCAGAGGCAGAATCGTGGCGTTGAACCATGCTTCTGTCGGTGCGAGAACTGACGGAGTCGAAACCCGTTTGTGTCGGTGATTGCCTGACGCTATGAGTTCGCCACCCCCCGCCAATCGGATGGGTATGGGTTTTTCGCTCTCAGGTGGCGCTCAGGTTCGAGGCTGTCGACCGACCGTTCAGCTGGCCGTTCCCGCGCCGTCTCAGTACCAGTACGACGAGGATGCCCGCGATGGCGATCGCGAACGACACCCGTGCCACCGCCAGCGTGGGCACCAGTAGTTGCACCGTCAGGGCGAGGGGAACGAGCATCCACTCCCAGCGGCGCGACAGAGCGATGAACGGAACCAGGAGCAGGGCGTACCAGGAGTAGCTCGGTGTGACGACGAGCATGGTGACGCCGATCATCACCACCTGGCCGAACCAGGGGGCATCGGGATCGGTGAAGCGGAACACCAGCAGCGCCGTGACGAGCAACAGGATCGCCGCCAGCACGAGCGCTCCGAGGCCCGGGGCGACGATCGACAGCAGTGCGAACCGGCTGCCGTCGTCGTACCCCTCTTCGCTGAGGTAGCCGGGCAGGTAGCCGACGACCGCGATGCCGGTCGACAGGATGTACGGCACGTAGAGTGCCGCGAACGTCAGCAGGGCCGAGATCGTCACGCTGAACGGATGCCGCCGGAGGATCGCCGGCACACCGATGACCGGGACGAGCTTCACGGCGATGGCGGCTCCGAGGCTGATGCCGCCGAGCACGCTCCGCCTGACCTCGCGGAAGGCCCGGCCGGGACCGGCGCGGGAGAGGAGGAGCGTGGCGACCAGGAGCAGAAGCGCGGCCAGGGCATCCACATGCGAGTTCGTCACCGCCTCCGTAGCGACGAACGGGCTCCACCCCCAGAGCGCGGCCCAGCGCGGATCGATGCCCCGTCGGCGCATCGCGAGCACCAGGGCGACGGTGACACCGATGAGCAGGAGCGCACCCGCGATCTGGAAGGGGGCGTACTCAACGCTTGCGGGCACGGTCAGGCGCACCCCGGCGAAGTACAACTCTGCAGCCGGTGGATAGATCGTGTTGACCTGCGGGCGGTTGATGGTCGTGCAGATGACGTCGAAGGAGGGCACGCTGAGGGTGCGCCCCACGCGCGGGCCCTCGCACTGCGGGCGCCCGTCGGCGTCGGTCACCGGGGAAGGGAACAGCCAGTCGGTGCGGAACTCGGCCAACGCGTCGTCGGCAGGGGTGTAGGAGTAGGGGGACGTGCCGCCGATCTGCACGATGCCGTCCCACGCGTAGCGGGCCGAGTCGGTACTCGTGTTGGGTGGGCCCGCGAGGGCGCTCCCTCCGAGCACGGCCGATCCGGCGACGACGAGCACGACGACGGCGCGCGCCGGCACCTTCTGGAGCGACCAGAGCGCGAGACCGTAGAGCGCCCAGAGTCCGATAGTGCACCAGAGGATGCCACCGGCATCCGACGGATCGAAGAACCCGACGGCGGTGACCGAGAAGGCGGTGAGGGCGGCCATCGCAGCGAGAATGACAGCCGTCAGCAGAATACGCACAAGGCCTATCATGGGCCCAGAGCCACCACTTCGGTGTCCCGCTCCGAAGAAGGATCATGCGACGCCTGCTACTGACCCTCCAGCACGCCGTCGCCGCGCCCACCCGGAATCCCCGGCTCGCTGTGGTGATCGGTCGACTGCTCGGCATCGCCTTCCTGGTCTGCTTCGGCACCGGGCTCTACAGTCACTTCCTGCAGGAGCCGTTGCCGTGGATGCACTTCCCGACGTTCCCGGGCAACCTGTACCAGTTCACGCAGGGCATCCACATCACAGCCGGCATAGCCTGTTTCCCGCTCATCCTTGCAAAGCTCTACACGGTCTTCCCGAACCTGTTCGAGACCCCGCCGATCACCGGAATCGGGAGCCTGCTCGCCCGCGCATCCATCGCTGTGTTCGTCGGAGCGTCGCTGGTCGAGATCACGATCGGCCTGCTGAACACCTACCAGTTCTACCCGTGGCCGTTCGGGTTCCGTGAGGTGCATTTCGCGCTGTCGTTCGTGATCATCGGGTCCCTGGCGATCCACATCGGGGTGAAACTGCCGATCATTGCGAAGTACTGGCGGAAGCGCGACGGCTACGGCCCCGAGCTCGCCTTCGATGAGGAGGAGCGCGCGGAGATCAACGCGCCGCTGGTGGACGTACTGCCCGAGCCTCTGCAGAAGGTTCCGGGTGTGCGCCAGGCGTCGGGGCTGACCGGTCGGCTGTTCCGCTGGATCGACGCGGCGCCGGCGGACCCTATCGAGCAGCCCCGCACAGGGGCATCCACCAGCCGGCGGGGCTTCCTCGTGACGGTGGGTGTGGGCGTGGCGGCCGTCGTCGTGCTCACGGCCGGGCAGTCGTTCGCGCTCCTGCGACCGTTCAACCTGTTCGCGCCGCGGGTGAAGGGGATCGGGCCGCAGTCGGTGCCGATCAACCGCACCGCCGCCGCCGCGCAGGTCACCGAGACGGCGATGGCGCCGGACTGGGCGCTCACGATCAGCAACGGATCCCGCAGCGCGTCGTTCACCCGTGCGGCGCTCCTGGCGATGCCGCAGACCACCGTCGACCTGCCGATCGCCTGCGTCGAGGGCTGGAGCCAGCTGGCGACGTGGACGGGCGTGCGCCTGAACGACCTCGTCAGGCAGGTCGAGGCGGGGGAGGGTGCGGCGCTCCGCATCACCAGCCTCGAGAAGGAGGGCGGCTACCGGGTGACGCAGATGGGCTCCGAATACGTGGCGGATGACTCGACCCTCGTCGCCCTGGCCCTGAACGGGGAGACGCTCGACATCGACCACGGGTACCCGGCGCGGATGATCGCGCCCGGTCGGCCCGGGGTGCTGCAGACGAAGTGGCTGAGCAGACTGGAGGTGATGTGATGAGCGAACGTCGCGTGGATGAGAGTCGCGTGGAGGGGGGCGGCATGAGTGCACGCACGATGCGCCTCACCCGCACGATCCTGATCGTGGTCGGGGTGCTCGGGCTGGCCCTCGGGGCAGTGGTGCTGGTCTCGAAGCAGGACCTCCCGGCGATCCTCAGCGTCGCCGCGTGGATGCTCGGGGCGATCATCCTGCACGATGCCATCCTGTCGCCGATCGTGTTCCTCATCGGCGTCGTGGCGCGCCGCGCCGGGAGGCGTGTCTCGAAGGTGGTGCTCGCGATCATCCAGGGCGGAATCGTCACGGGGTGCCTGCTGATGCTGCTCGTGATCCCGGAGATCTACGCGAAGACGCTGCCGATCGCCAACGACACGGTGCTGCCCTTCGACTACGCCGCGCGGCTCGGGTTCCTGTGGCTCGGCATTGCCGCGCTGACGGCGGCGATCTGCGCGGTCTACCTGCGAGTGCGCAAACGCTAGTTGCCCACCGTGCAGGTCTGGTCGGCTGCCGTCTGGCCGGTCACGTTCGACGGCAGAGCCACGTCTGTGGCGGGTGTCGTCGGAGCAGCCGTCGATCCGTCGGTCGGGGTTGCGGTGTCGGACGGTATCGCGGTATCCGTCGGCGCGGCGTTGGGGTCGGTAGTAGCCGCCTCGCCCGTGCCGCCGGTCAGCGAGATCGGCTGGTTGTTCACGAGTGCGGTGTTCAGTACGCCGGCAGCGGTCTCGTCGGCGACCACGCGGTTCGAGTCGTCGGGGTCGGCCACGACCGGGTACTGCACGAACACGAGCTTGCTGAGGTCGACGTCTTTCAGCGCGAGGGCGATCGAGACCATCGAGTTCGCATTCAGGCTCGTCGAGAGTTTCATGTTCGCCAGGGCGGCGTTCGCGAGCTGGTACAGGGTCACCGGGTTGGCGAGAACCCCAGCGCTCGTGACCTTCCGCATGAGGGCCGACAGGAACACCTGCTGGTTGCTGATGCGGCCGAGGTCGCTGCCGTCGGCCACGCCGTGGCGGGTGCGCACGAAGGCGAGTGCTTCGTCGCCGACCAGGTTCTGGTTGCCGGCTTCGAGGTCGAGGCCCGTGAACGAGTCGACGACGGGTGAGGCGAGACAGACGGTGACACCGCCGACCGCGGTCGACATCGCCGAGACGCCGGAGAAGCTGATCTCGGCGGCGTAGGGGATCGTCAGCCCGGTGAGGGCTTCGACCGTCAGAACGGTGCAGGAGATGCCTCCGCGGGACAGGGTGGAGTTGAAGATCTCGAAGTCGGAGGCGGAGACGGTGCCGTCACCGGTGGGCGACGGGCAGTCCGGCACCGGGCCCATCAGGTCGCGCGGGAAGCTGATCACCGCGGCACTCTTGTGATCGGCGGAGATGTGCAGAAGGATCGTGACGTCGTTGTTGCCGGCGCCGGAGCTCGCGTCCTGGTTGGCAGCGTCCTCGAAGCCCGCGCCCTGGTCTGTGCGCGTGTCAGTGCCGACGAGCAGCAGGTTCACGCTGCCCTCGGCCGCACCGATCGCCACAGACGGGGCGTTGTCACCGTTTGCCGTCTGCAACTGGATGCCGGGCTGCGCCCGCCCGAGTGTCTGCGCGACGGCGATGGCGGCGACGGAGGTGGAGCTGACCGCGAGCACGGCGACGATGGCGAGCGCTGTGCGGAGGATCACGCCGGCGGGGCGGCGGGCGTGCAGCCGGCCGTGGCGCACCTGGCGGTCTTCGGCGCTCACAGGGCCGCCGCCAGCGGACTGCGGGGTGCTGGCAGACCAGTGCGGGGCGTTGTCAGAGCAGTGCGGGGTGCCGGAGGCGTTCGGGTCAGTCTCATTCGCGGCCGGGGGCCCTTCAGTCAGCGATCGATCGTCACCCTATGTTGCCGCATCCGACCGCTTCTGCGTGTCACTGCAGGGTTTTCGCCGCCAATTCCTCGGGAACGCCCAGTTTTGCGGGACAGCCTCAGACCCGGTGTTCGAGGCGACAGAACGAGCGGCCGTCGCGGGTCCAGCTCTGCACCGGGCCGAGTCCGAACGGGGCCGCCCGGCGGGCGAGCGCCGCACTGCCGATCTCTGCCCAGGGGAACGACGCGCTCGCGCGGCCGTCGTCGCCGACGACCGTGCAGTCGTAGGTGCGGTCGACAGCGGCGTCGTGCTGCACCTCGACGAGCACGCAGCCGGTCGGCGAGAGGAGCTCGGCGCACCGTTCGAGCAGGGCGGACGGATCGCCGCCGATACCGATGTTGCCGTCGACGAGCAGGAGCGTCATCCACTCGCCTTCGAGGGGCAGACGGTCGAAGACGGACGCCTCGAGAACCGGCACTCCCGCGGCGTGGGCGACGCCGACCGCAGCCCGCGAGACGTCGATCCCCAGCGCGTTGTAGCCCGCCGTGAGAGCGGCCCTGACCATCCGGCCCGGTCCGCAGCCGATGTCGAGCAGCGGGCCGGTGCCCTCTTCGATGAGGCTCATGTCGGTGGCGTCGGCTGCGGAACTCCAGCGGCCGACATCCATGACCAGCGACCGCGACCCGGGCGCGCCGGCGGGTACGAGCAGCAGTTGGCCGTCGTTCTGCAGGGCGCGGGCGTACGGCTCGTCGCCGCCGGCACCGAAGGTGGGGGTCATGCGCGGGCTCCCGTGAGTTCGCGGGCTGCGCCGAGTTCGCGGGCTGCGCCGGGCGTGCGGGTTGCGCCGGGCGTGCGGGTTGCGCCGACAGCCTGCTGCCAGGCCGTCGCGAACCGACCGTTCGGGGCGAGGCCGGCCACCAGCGATGCGTCTTCGGCCGTGTCGACGTCGGTGAGGCTGCCGAGGAGGCCCACCGTGAGGCCGGCCTCGCGCAGGCGGGCGAGTTGGATGCTGCCGGTGTCGTCCTCGGACATCGGCACTCCCTTGATGAGGCTGCCGTCGGGGTTCGCCATCGCCAGGGCCCAGAAGCCGCCGTCGGTGGAGAGGCCGAGCCAGGCGTCGGGGAGTTCCGAATCGACGCCTTGTGGCCAGGCGAGCACGGGGGCCAGGTCGCCGCGAGTGAGCTGCGGGGTGTCCATGCCGACCAGGAGGGTCGGACCCTGGCACTTGTCGAAGATGTCGGCCAGCCGGGCATCCAGAGAACCCGTCGCCTGCGGGATGATCTCGAACCCTGCGGCCTCGGCGGGAGCGTTGGCGGGGTCGCCGTCGAACGCCAGGATGCGGCGGTCAGCCGGCAGCTCACGGATCACGTCGAGCGTGTCCCGGAGGCTTCCGGATGCCACGGCCGCCGCCTGCTCGAAGGTGAGCTCGGGAGTCAGCCGGGTCTTCACCCTCCCGGGTACGCACTCTTTTGCGATGACGATGACTGTGAGCACCGGGACTCCCTCTTGTGACTGCGTGGCTCTGCGATGAATGTGACTGCTGCTGTGTGCGTCTGCTGTGATTCTTGCTGTGTGCTTCTGCTGTGTGCAGAGGGGGGTTCGGAGCAGCGGGCCGGATGGATGGTTCGTACAGCCGGCGGTCAGGTTCAGCGTGCAGTCGCTGGGCAGGCGCAGCGCAGTCGATCAGCCGCCGTTCCGTACCGCCCGGAGCAACCGGGACATGTCGCGGATCGCGCCGACCGTGCCGCGGAGCGTGCCGGTCACCTTCGAGCGCCCGACCCGGGGGGAGTAGCCGGTGTCGGTCTCGACGATGCGCCAGCCCCGGTCGTTCGTGCGCAACACCATCTCGAGCGGGTAACCGCTCCGCCGATCCTCGAGCCCGAGGGCGAGGAGGTCCGCGCGGCGCGCGACCCGCATCGGGCCGAGGTCGTGCAGCACGACTCCGGAGCGCAGGCGGATGAGGAGGCTGAGGGCGCGGTTCGCGAGCCGGGCGTGCAGGGGCCAGGATCCGCGGGCGGTGGGGCGCCGGCGGCCCAGCACGAGACGGGCGCCGGTGGGCTGTTGCGGCTGGCCCGCGGCGGAGGGTGCAGCAGCCGCTCCCAGGAGGGCGACCATACGGGGGAGCTCGGCCGGATCCATCGACGCATCCGCATCGCAGAACGCGACAGTGTCGGCCGTCGCCGCGAGCAGGCCCGCGTGGGCGGCCGATCCGAAACCGCGACGCGGTTCGCTCACGACGAGGGCGCCGAGGGCGCGCGCCACGGCAGCCGAGTCATCCGTCGAGCCGTTGTCGACGACGATTGCCCGGTAGCCGGCGGGCAGGCGTCCGAGAACCCAGGGGAGGGCGGCCGCCTCGTCGAGGCAGGGGAGCACGACGTCGACGAGCGGGACAGCTGCGTCGGGGAGCGGGACAGGTGCGCCGGCGTCGGTCATCGCTCTGTCACGGCGGCTCGGAGCGGCGCGTGCGCGAACTCCCGCACGCCGTCGTCGAACGACACTGAGGGGGTCCAGCCGAGCTCTGAACGGAGACGCTCGCTCGACGCGGTGATGTGCCGCACGTCGCCGAGCCGGAACTCTCCGGTCACGACCGGTGCGAGCCCGCCCGAGAAACGGCTGAGCGCTTCGGCGAGATCGCCGATGGTGTGCACAGTCCCGCTCCCCACGTTGAAGGCGCGGAAGGTGGAATCCGGGCCTGTCGCCGTGCTGTCGAGGGCGGCGAGGTTGGCGGAGGCGACGTCGGCCACGTGCACGAAGTCCCGCCGTTGCCGGCCGTCCTCGAAGACCCGGGGCGCCTCGCCGCGCTCGATCGCCGAGCGGAACAATGAAGCGACGCCGGCGTACGGCGTGTTCTGCGGCATGCCCGGGCCGTACACGTTGTGGTACCGGAGCGCGATGGCCCGGCCGCCGGTCGAGCGGGCCCAGGAGGTGGCGAGGTACTCCTGGGAGAGTTTGCTGGAGGCGTAGACGTTGCGGGGGTCGAGCGGGTCGTCCTCCGAGATGAGAGCGGGAACGAGCGCGAGACCTGTCGCGGGGTCGACGGGGTCGAAGCGACCCGCTTCGAGGTCGCTCTGCTGGCGCGCGGGCGGGCGGAGGGTGTCGCCGGTTCCGGATGCCCGGCGGTAGCTCCCCTCGCCGTAGACCACCATCGACGAGGCCATCACGAGCCGGCCGATGCCGGCCCGTGTCATCCCGGCCAGCAGGATTGCGGTGCCGAGCTCATTGCTGGCGACATAGTCGGGCGCGTCGAGGAAGTCGACCCCGAGCCCGACCTTGGCGGCCTGGTGGCAGACCACGGTCACACCGGCCAGCGCGGCGGCGACGGCCTGCGGGTCGGTGACGTCGCCGAGGAGGAATTCGACCCCGGGGTCGTCGTCGAAGGGCCCCGCGGCCGGGGCTCCGCCTGCCGCTGCTGGGCCTGCCGCTGCTGGGCCTGCTGCTGAGGGGACTGCCGCTGCTGGGCCTGCCGCTGCGGGGACTGCCGCGTGCACGTCGGGCCGCAGGGAGTCGAGCACGCGCACAGACCAGCCCCGGTCCCGCGCCTGCCGCACGATGGCGGAGCCGATGAACCCGGCACCGCCCGTCACGAGGAGCAGCCGGCCGGCGTCGACATCGCTGCTGCCGGTCACGACGGCTGTGCCGTCTGCCGGAACCGCGCCGTCTGCCAAAACCGCTCCGTCGGCCGGAACCGCGCCGTCTGCTGGAACCGCGCCTGCTGCCGGCACTGCGTACGCCAGTACGCGTTCCACCTCTGCGGGCGCGATCAACTCGCGGGGCTCGTAGTCGACCGGGATGGCCGCCACGATGGCCTCGATCGCGCGGATGATGCGGGGCTGGGCATCCCGCAGCCGCCGGAAGACCAGGTCGGCACTGACCGAATCGGATGACGTGTCAGCCGTCCCGTCAGCGGTCTCGTCGGAGGGCGTGTCGGCGCTCGGCGCCAGGCCCGCGTCGGCGTCCGTCACGAACGAGAGGTTCACCGTGCCGATGTTCAGTTCCGCGGCGAGGGTCACCTCGGGCACCAGCGTCATGTTCACCGTGTGGGCTCCTGCGGCCCGGAACCAGACCGACTCGGCGCGGGTCGAGAACCGGGGGCCCTGGATCACGACGACGGTGCCTGTGGAGGAGAAGACCTCGCCCGCCGCCGTGAGCGCGCCCGCAGCGAGGCCGTGGAGGGAGGGGCAGAACGGATCCGCCGCGGCGAGGTGCTGCACGCTGCCCCGGTCGAAGAACGTGTCGGGCCGGCCCCAGGTGCGGTCGATGAACTGGTCGGTGAGCACGAGAGTGCCCGGCGGAACGTCGGGGCTGACCCCGCCGACGGCCGCTGAGGACACGATCGCCCGCACGCCGAGCGACTTCAGCGCCCAGATGTTCGCGCGATAGTTGATCCGGTGCGGCGCGACGGAATGGTCGGCGCCGTGACGCGTCAGGAATGCCACGCTCCGGCCATCGATCCGGCCCACCGTGATGGGGCTCGACGTCTCGCCGAACGGAGTCGGAACGGTGACCTCGACGACCCTGTCGTCGCTGCCGTCGAACAGACTGTAGAGACCCGATCCACCGATCACAGCGATGCGCGGCTGCTCGGTCAGAGCGGGATGGGCTGCGGCGACGGGTGTGTCGGAGGGTGACGCTTCAGGCATGGTTCACGGTAACAGCCTCCGGGAACCGTGGGCGCTCACAGGTCGTCGTCGTCGATCTCGCTGCGTTCGAAGGGAACGGCCGAACTCATCGGTGGGCGCGCGTGGCGCGGGTGCACGGAAGCGCCCTCCGCCAGGTACACCTCGTTCGGCTGGCCCGCATCGGACTGTTTGACCGACGAGATCCAGATGGACTCCGGATGCACGTCGTCTCCCGCGCGCACGTCTTCTGCCGTGCGGAGCTTCGCCACGCGGTGGATGAGCGTGCCGAAGCCGATCTTCACGAGAACGTCGGCGACGCAGAGGGACACCTGCATCGTGGTGGCCCAGCCGCCGCCGTCGCCGAACACCTGGATCAGGTAGACCAGCGGGTAGACCACCCAGCCGGAGAGCATCAGGATCGTCGCCGAGCGCATCCAGGAGGCTGCCTGGGTCGTCAGCGAGGGAAGCGATCGGCGCACGCACCGGATGAGCAACACGTTCGTGATGATCCAGAAGACGCCACTGATACCGCCCCAGATCAGGAGCTGGGCCTGGCTCTGGCCCTCATCGATCACGATTGCGCCGAGGAAACCACTGAAGATCATGGCGAACGAGCTGGCACCCACGATGAGCTGCGTACGGCGGAGCGCCGGTCCGACGACACTGCAGACGGCGAGCAGCTCGAACGTCAGCAGGGGAACGGTGACCGACCAGTCGGTGTACCGCAGGGCGAACATCATCACCGCATTGCCGTTCGGCACGTAGGTGTCGCCCGTGAGCGTGTAGCTCGACAGGAAGGTGGTGATCAGAAGCAGGTACGACACGAACGCGACGCCCGTGACGGTCAGTCTGGCCACAACGGCCGGCCGGAAACGGGATCCGACCTCCGACCGGGTCGTCACGCTCCGGGCGAACCCGGCGAGCAGCGCCAAGCCTGCGACGACGAGGAAATAGAGCGTGAGAAGGTACTGCGGCTGGCTGAGGGTCGCCAGCCAGGGGGCCGAAGCGGTCATCCGGTCAACTCCTCGACTTGGTCATCGACGAACTGTGCGGAAGGCTTCCGGGTTCGGGGAGGAAGAAAAGTCCGGCCCCGCTGTTGGCGGACTCCATCAGCACCTCGATCCACTCGCGGTTGATGGAGGGAATGCGGCTGCCGAAGTACCGATAGTAGAGAGTGCTCGACGGGTCGAGCCAGATGGAGCTCCGGCCGCTACCCACGTCGGCGGAGTCGTTCCACGAGAACACGAAACTCTCGCGGCGGCGGAGTTTCGCGGTGATCACGATCTGGAGATGCTGGAGAGCCCGGTCATCGAAACTGATCTCGATGCTCGGGTTGCCGTAGAGCAGAAGGCCCAAAGCCGGCCGCGCCTAGAGGCTCTGCGGATCGGGATCGGCGGGAGCTCCACCCGACGCCGTGTCCTCTTCGGTTTCGGCGTCATGATCGGCGTCGTGCTCCGGTTGCTTCTTGTCGGTCATGGCTCAAAAATACTGGGTCGCGCGAGGGGCAGGATGCGGCGTGGCGGGGGACTTGTGCGATCCCGGAAACCGCCCTATGCTCGTGCGCTTCCAAGCGCCCTGCCGGTCCTCAGCACCCCGTCGGCCCTCAGCGCCCTGCCGGCCCCTAGCACTCGACGACGTTCAGCGCCAGGCCACCGCGCGACGTCTCCTTGTACTTGTCCTTCATGTCCGCGCCGGTCTCCCGCATCGTCTTGATCGCGGCGTCGAGAGAGACGTGGTGTTCGCCGTCGCTCCGCACAGCCATCCGGGCTGCGGTGATCGCCTTCACCGCCCCGACCGCGTTCCGCTCGATGCAGGGGATCTGCACGAGCCCGCCGACCGGGTCGCAGGTCAGGCCCAGGTTGTGCTCGATGCCGATCTCAGCCGCCATCTCCACCTGCTTCGCCGAACCGCCGAGCACTTCGGCAAGCCCGGCTGCGGCCATCGAGCAGGCCGATCCGACCTCCCCCTGGCAGCCCACCTCCGCACCGGAGATGGAGGCGTTCTCCTTGAAGAGGATGCCGATCGCCGTGGCCGCGAGCAGGAACCGCACTACGTCGTCGTCGCTCGCACCCGGAACGAACCGCACGAAATACGAGAGCACCGCGGGGATGATGCCGGCCGCCCCGTTCGTCGGAGCGGTGACGACGCGCCCGCCGGCCGCGTTCTCCTCGTTCACGGCGAGGGCGAAGAGGGTCACCCACTCCATGGCGCGGAGAGGATCCTGCAGGTCGGGGTTCTGCTCCAGCTGGGCCAGCTGCGCCGCCGCCCGGCGACGCACCCGCAGCCCACCCGGCAGCGTTCCGGTGGCCGCGCAGCCGCGCTCGATGGTCTGCTGCATGACCTCCCAGATGTGCAGCAGGCCCGACCGCACCTCTGCCTCGCTCCGCCAGGCAAGCTCGTTCTGCATCACGATGTCGCTCACCCGGAGGCCCGTGCGCTCGCACAGGTCGACGAGCTGCGCGCCACTGGTGAAGGGGTGCGGAACGGGCGTCGGATCGTGGACGAGGATCGTGCGACCCGCTTCGTCCTCGTCGAGCACGAAGCCGCCGCCGACGGAGAAGTACTCGCGCTGGTCGATCAGAGCGCCGTCATCCCCGAGGGCAGCGAACCGCATCCCGTTGCTGTGGAAGGCGAGGCGCTCCCGGCGGTGCATCACGATGTCCTTCCGCCAGTCGAAGGGCACCGGATGTTCGCTCGCGAGCATCAGCGACCCGCCTTCCGACTGGCGCTCGACCGTGACGTCGGCCGTCAGGGGATCGACCAGGTGCGGCTGCTCGCCCGAGAGCCCGAGCATCACCGCCTTGATCGTGCCGTGGCCGTGCCCGGTCGCCCCGAGGGAACCGAAGAGGTCGACGCGCACCGATCGCACTGAGGTGAGCCGGTCATCCTGCTGCAACCGAGAGATGAAGAGGTACGCCGCGCGCATCGGGCCGACCGTGTGCGAGCTCGACGGGCCGATGCCGATGGAGAAGAGGTCGAACGCGCTGAGGCTCATGGGCGGCCAGTTTACGCTCCGGCAGCCGTGCTGCCCCGGAGGCCCTGACGTATCGTGTGCACGTGACCCGTCTCCTTCTCCTGGCCGACACCCACCTCCCCAAGCGCGCCCGCGACCTGCCGCCTGAGGTCTGGCAGGCGGTGGATGCCGCGGATGTCGTCTTCCACGCCGGCGACTGGGTCGACCTCCGCACGTACGAGCGGCTCACCGCGCGTGTCGCCGCGGCCGGCGGCCGGTTCGTCGGGGTCTGGGGCAACAACGACGGGCCAGAGCTCAGAGCGGTGCTGCCCGAAGTCGCGACACGGGATGTCGGAGGCCTCCGCTTCGCGATGACCCACGAGACCGGACCGGCCACCGGCCGCGAGGCCCGCGCCGATGCCGCCTTCCCCGACGTCGACGTGCTCGTCTTCGGCCACAGCCACATCCCCTGGGACTCCGTCACGCCCGGCGGCCTCCGCCTCCTCAACCCCGGCTCGCCCACCGACCGCCGCCGCCAGCCCTTCTGCACCTACCTCACGGCCACGGTCGCCCCCGCCCCCGCCCCCGCGGTCCTCACCGACGTGACCCTGCACCGCCTCCCTCCCCGCTGACTCCACCACCCGCATCACGAATCCGAAACACCACAAGTTGTCGCTCCGACTGCACCAGAACGACAACTTTCAGCGTTTCGATTTAGTTCCGGCTCGGTGTGCGCGCTCGAGAGGCGTGCCTGGCTGATCTCCGGCGTGGCGCGTCTGGGCGCGAAGAACGCCATTTAAAGCGCGAAACTCGGCTAGTCCACCGTCCGGAGGGCTGCCGAGTCCACTTTGCCGCGCTAGTGCACGACACGGTGAGACTCCATCACGTTCTGGATGCACTGGTCCAGCGCGGAGGCGGTGGCTGGGGGCTGTGGCAAGGGGCGTTGCGCTGACAGTTACTCAGGCTACAATCGGGCGCACCAGTGCCGAAAAGCGGGAGCAGCTATGACAGACCGGGCCACCAGCAGAGCAGCCGAATCGTCCGGAGCGAGCCAGGCCGACCTGCAGCAGAACGGCGACATGGAGGAGTTCGGCCGCCTGTCGGCCGCGATCCTCGCGAACCTGCGAATGGTGATCAACGGCAAGGACGAGGTCGCCGCCCTCGCGCTGATCGTGCTGCTCTCCGAGGGTCACCTGCTCGTCGAAGACGTTCCGGGTGTCGGCAAGACGACCCTGGCCAAGGCTCTGGCCCGTTCGGTCGGCTGCACGGTGAGCCGCATCCAGTTCACGCCCGACCTGCTGCCGTCCGACGTGACCGGCGTCTCCATCTACAACCAGCACGAGCGGGAGTTCGAGTTCAAGCCCGGCGCCATCTTCGCGAACATCGTCATCGCCGACGAGATCAACCGCGCCTCGCCGAAGACGCAGTCGGCGCTCCTGGAGTGCATGGAGGAGCGCCAGGTCTCGATCGACGGCCAGACCTACTTCCTCGAGCCGCCCTTCAGCGTCGTCGCCACCCAGAACCCGATCGAGATGGAGGGCACCTACGCACTCCCCGAGGCGCAGCGCGACCGGTTCATGGTGCGGGTGTCGATGGGGTACCCGGATGCCCGTGCCGAGCTCGCGATGCTGCACAACCGTGAGCAGCAGAGCCCGCTCGACCAGCTCGCCGCCGTCGTCACCCGCCAGCAGCTGCAGCGCATGATCGAGACCGCCCGGAATGTCTTCGTCTCCCCGGCGGTCGAACAGTATGCGGTGAACATCGCCCAGGCCACGAGGCGGGATCCCGACATCCGGCTCGGCGTGAGCCCCCGCGCGACCCTGCACCTGGTTCGTGCTGCCAAGGTCGCCGCGGCCCTCGACGGCCGGGAGTTCGTGTTGCCCGACGACATCGATGCGCTGGTCGTGCCGGTGCTGGCGCACCGACTGCTGCTCACCCGACGTTCGCTCTCCGACAACCGCGTCGGCGGGGTGGCGGCGCACGACGAGGTGCTGCGCCGCATCGTCCGGAACACCCCCGTTCCCCTCGTCGCGGCGAGGATGGCGTAGCTCGTGCCGGCAGCCCCTGCTGTGCCAGCGGAATCGGCTGGACTTTCCGTGTCGGCTGGACCTTCCGTGTCGGCTGGACCTCGTGTGTCGGCGCCGAGCGGCCCGGCCGCCCTGTTCGCCTTCCTGCGGACCGAGGTACCGCGGCCGACATTCCGCGGCTGGGGGTTCCTGGTCGCCGGCATCGTGCTGCTCGTCATCATGAACGTGCTGCAGCGCCGTGACCTCAGCTTCGTCGCGCTCTTCGTGCTCGCGCTGCCGGTGCTCGCGGCCGTGGGCGTCTCGCTGTACCGGTTCCCGCTCATCGTCGACCGACGGTTCACGCCCGAGCTCGCCGCGGCCGGCAGCCCGGTGGAGGTGCGGCTGCTCCTGCAGAACCGCGGCCTGTTCGGCACGCCCGAAGCGGTCTGGTTCGACGACGCGGCAGCACCGCTGGTCGCCAGCGCGCGGGCGCCTCTGCCTCGGCTCCGGCGTTCGGCGGGAGGCTCCGGCAGTGGCTCCGGCTCCGGCGGCGCCAGCGGTGGCAGCGGCGGCGCACCGACCACCTTCGGCTACAGCCTCGAAGCCCGTCACCGCGGCGAGCACCTGGTGGGGCCGCTGACCGTGCTTCTCTCGGACCCGTTCGGCATGGTCATCCGCACCGTGCGGATCGGCCGCCCCGACCTGCTGACCGTGACCCCGTCGACGGTGCCGCTGCCGCGCGGGGCGGTGAGACTGGCCTCCGGTGCGGGTTCCGCGCCCGCCTCGCGCCAGCTAGGCGGCGCTGGCGAGCAGGATGTGATCTCCCGCAAATACCAGACCGGCGACTCGATGCGGCGCGTCAACTGGTCGGCGACGGCCCGGTTCGGCGAGTTGATGGTGCGTCAGGATGACCAGCAGAACGACCAGCATGCGGTGGTCATCCTCGACTGCGCAGCCACCGGTTACGCGGCTGCCCATCACCGCTTCTCGCCTGAGTTCGAGTGGGCGGTCTCGATGAGCACCTCGATCGCGCTGCACCTCCTCGGCGAGGGATTCCAGGTGCGGCACATCGACGCTGTCGGGGCGCGGTTCGACCCGTCGTCACCCGAAGAACTGCTGCTGCACGCGGCCCGCACGACGGTCATCGAACCGGAAGCTGACACAGATTCTGCTCCGACAGGCGTCGACTACCGGCTCGCCGTGAGCCGCACCGAGTCCGCCGCGGGCGACCTCCCCCCGCTCTTCGCCGTGGTCGGTCGACTCGACGACGCCTCGCTGCACTCGCTCGCGAGCTCCGCCCGGTTCTCCTCCGGCGCTGTCGCGATCATCGTCACCCCGCCCGGCGCAGCGTTGTCGACGTGGGCCGTCGCCGAGCGCCAGACCCTCGAATCGGCCGGCTGGACGACCCAGGTCATCACCTCCGACGAAGCCCCCTCCGCCGCGTGGGGCACGGTCGACGGCGAGAGGCTCGTGCTGTGAGCGGCACGCGCATCCGCCCCTCCTCCCGGCGGCCCGGAGGCAGCAGACTCACCGGCCGTCGGGGTTCCAGCGACGAATTCACCCGGGCCTGGGCCGGATTCGACGAAGCCAGGGCGACACCCGCCGGCACGACCCCGCGGGGCCCGGTCCACAGTGACGGGGTCGGCAGAGCCGACGACCACGACCGCCTCACCCGCACCGAACCGGGCCGCGCCGGCCAGGCTGCCGTCTCGCCGATCCTCTTCCTGCTGATCATGCTCCCGGTGGGCGGGCTCGCCCCGCTTCTGTCGGGGTCGGGCTGGTGGTGGAACACTGCCCTCGTCGTCGCCCTGGTGCTCGGAGCGGCGCTCCTCGTGCGCCTCCTCCCGCTCCCTGCCGCTGCCCCACCGATCGCGGCCCTGGTTGCCTGGGCGATCACGGTCACCGTCATGTTCGCGCCGGGCGACGCCCTGTTCGGCTTCCTTCCGACCCTCGGCACGCTCGACACGATCCGTTCCGGCCTCGCCGACGCGGGGGAGTCGATCGCCCTGCAGAGCGTCCCCGCCGACCCCGTGCAGCCGATCGTGCTGCTGCTGGCCCTCACCGTGGGGCTCCTCGCCGTGCTCGCCGACTCGCTCGTCTTCGGGCTCCGGATGCCGGCTCTCGCCGGTCTCGTGCCCGTGTCGATCCTGGTCGTGCCCTACACGGTGCGCCAGCAGGAGTTCGACATCGTGCTGTTCGTCGTTCTCGCCGCGACCTACCTGCTGCTGCTCTTCGCGGCGGGCCGCTTCGGCATCGGCCTCCGCCTCCGGCAGGGGGAGAACATCCGTGCCGGGCGGAATGCCGGGCGCGCCGTGCTCTCCGGTGCGCTCGCCGTGCTGCTCGCCTGCTTCCTCCCCGGGGTGACGCCGGGGCTCACGCCCGGCTCGTTCCGCCCGGCCCAGTCGGCGCAGCTGCCTTCGGTCTATTCCAGCGGTGTGGATCCGTCGATCCAGCTCAGCCAGGACCTCCGCCGCACGAACCCCGTGCTCTCCCTCACCTACAGCACGACCTCGGCCTCGGGCCTCTATCTGAAGCTCGTGAACCTCTCCGATTTCACCACCAGCCCCTGGCAGCCCGAAGACCTCTCCGAAGCGGCGCCGCTCGGGTCGGGCTTCGCCGCGCCCGACGGTCTCTCGGCCGATGTCGCCATCCAGCCGGTCACCACCGACGTCTCGGTGACGGGGCTCCGGAGCGACTGGCTGCCCGTGCCGTATCCCGAGACCGACGTCACGGGCCTCGACGGCGACTGGACGGTGAGCCCGGGCAGCCTCACGGTGACCGGCGACAACACCAACACGACAGGCCAGGACTACTCGGTCACGAGCCTGCTCGTACAACCCACCCCCGCGCAGCTCGCAGCTTCCGCCTCCACGGTTCCGGATGCCCTGCAGAACTACCTGCGGCTGCCGAGGTCGATCTCCCCGATCATCCGCAACACCGCCCTAGAGGTGACGGGCAGTGCGGCGAGCAACTACGACAAGGCTGTCGCACTGCAGAGCTACTTCACGTCGGGTGCGTTCGAGTACTCGGTCTCGGCGCCCGTGGAGGGCCACTACGACGGGGGCAACTTCGCCGCGGTCGCCACGTTCCTGTCGGCCAAGAGCGGGTATTGCATCCATTTCGCTTCGGCGATGGCCGTCATGGCGCGTACCCTCGGCATCCCGTCGCGCATCGCGATCGGCTACCACCCGGGTGGGGCCGGAACGCGCGAGTCAGACGATCTGACCACGTTCCAGGTCTACAGCGACCAGTTGCACGCCTGGCCCGAGCTCTGGTTCGACGGCATCGGCTGGCTGGCGTTCGAGCCGACTCCGGGCCTCGGGCTGACGCCACCGGAGTACTCCCTGCCGAACTACACCGGAGCCGCCGCCACGGCCCCGCTCCGGGACGGTGCCACCTCGTCGGCGGTGCCCACGACCCCGCGCGCGGCCCCCCAGCTCGACAGTGGCGACGTTGCAACCAGTGACCCGCAGGTGCAGGCGGCCCAGCAGGGCCGCGCCTGGCTGATCGCGGCCGGCATCGCGGTGCTCGTCATCCTGCTCGCGCTCGTGCCCGCCGGGTGGCGCCGGCTCCGTCGACGGCGTCGCCTCGCCGCGATGATGGTGGATGACCGGCCGGCCTCGATCGGCTGGCAGGAGGTCAGGGACTCCGCGAAGGACTACCGCTTCGAGCTGCTGGACGGTGAGACGGCCCGCGGTTTCGCGGCCCGACTCGGGTCTCTCTACCACATGCCCGCGGAGCCGATCGAGGAGTTGCTCGTCGCGGTCGAGCGTGAACAGTTCGCGCGGCCCGGCACGGCGGGGCAGCCAGACCGCCTGGTGTCAGACGTCGAGCAGATCATCCGTGCGCTGAGTGCGCAGGCGAGCACAGCGGATGATCGGCGGGCGCTCCTCCTGCCCACGTCGTTGCTCGGCCGTCCCGGGCGCTGACGCCGGCCGCCGCCCGCCGGCCGCCGCTCCCCGGGCCCGCGCCCCGGGCGTTCGGCTACCGCAGCGAGTCGCTCTGCGCCGCCTCCGGGGTGCCGGAGGCGTGGGCGCTCGCCGTCCGCGCGGTGGTGGTCAGGGCGTCGGCCGCACGTACGAGGGCGAGGTGCGACAGCGCCTGGGGTGTGTTCCCGGCCTGGCGGTGGCCCGTGATGTCGTACTCCTCGCTGAGAAGGCCGACGTCGTTGCGGAGCTTCAGCAGGTCATCCATCAGCCGGCGGCCGTCTTTCAGCCGGCCGCTCCGCGCATACTGCTCGACCAGCCAGAACGAGCACGCGAGGAACGGGTACTCGCCCGCAGGGAGTCCGTCGACGCCGGTCTCCGTGCGGTAGCGGAGCAGCAGCCCATCGTGCAGCAGCTCCTGCTCGATGCGGGCGACGGTCCCGAGCATCCGGGGGTCGTCGGCTTCGACGTAGCCCACCTGGGCGAGCTGAAGCAGGGAGGCGTCGACCGCGGTGCCGCCGAAGACCTGCGTGTAGCAGCCGAGCTCGGCGTTGTAGCCCTTCTCCTCGATCTCGGCACGCACCTGCTCGCGGAGGCGACGCCACTTCTCGACCGGGCCGCGGAGGCCGAACTGCTCGACACCCTTGACGCCCCGGTCGAGCGCCGCCCAGACCATCACGCGCGAGTGGGTGAAGAACTGGTCCGGCCCGCGGATCTCCCAGATGCCGGAGTCGGGGCGTTCGAGATTCGATTCGACGACTGTGAGCAGCGCTCGCTGCAGGGCCCAGGCGTCCTGGCTGGCCTGCCCGGTCTGCACGCGTGAACGGTGCAGCGCCACCATCACCTCACCGATGACGTCGGCCTGGTACTGGTCGACCGCGCCGTTGCCGATCCGCACGGGGGAGGCCCCGTTGTACCCGGGCAGCGACGTGATTTCCTGCTCCGGCAGCCAGCGCTCACCCGCCAGTCCGTACATGATCTGCACGTCGTTCGGGTCACCGGCGATCGCGCGGAGGAGCCAGCCGCGCCAGGCATCCGCCTCGCCGACGAAGCCGTGGTCGAGCAGCACGGTGAGGGTGAGCGAGGCGTCCCGGAGCCACACGTAGCGGTAGTCCCAGTTGCGCTGCCCGCCGAAGCTCTCGGGCAGGGAGGTGGTCGCGGCGGCGACGATGCCGCCGGTGTCCTCATGGGTGAGCGCGCGGAGCACGAGCAGCGACCGCATCACTGCGGCGTGGTACGGGCCGTCCTGGGCACTGTTCGATCCCCAGTTCTCCCACCAGTCGAGGGTGTCGGCCAGCGCGACATCCACATCGTTCGGTGTCGGCGTCGGGCGGTGCGACGGATACCAGGTCAGCACGGTGTCGACAGTCTCGCCCTCCGTCACGACGAACTCGCGGCCGTGCGAATGGTCGGTGGGTTCGAGCTCCGGCCCGCGGACCACCAGTGCATCGGGGCCGGCGATGGCGACGAGGTCGGAGGCACCCTCGGGCGTGGCGATCTGCCGAACCCACGGGATGGCGGTGGCGTAACCGAACCGCATCCGCAGGTCGACCGTCATCGGGACCGACCCGGAGATGCCCCTGACGCGGCGCATCAGGTCGGCCCGCCGGTCGCCGTGCGGCATGAAATCGGTGACCTCGACCACGCCGGTCGGGGTGGTCCAGACGGTGCTGAGCACGAACGTGTTCCCGACGTACTGGCGGTGCGAGCGGGCCTCCGGATGCTGCGGGGCGATCTTCCACCGGCCGTGGCTCTCGTCGCCGAGCAGGGCGCCGAACGTCGACGGCGAGTCGTAGCGCGGCAGGCACAGCCAGTCGATGCTGCCGTCGTCCCCGACCAGGGCCGCGGTGTGGCAGTCGCTGATCAGGGCGTAGTTCTCAATCGGGAGGGCCATGTGACCATCTTGCACGACCGGCCCGCGCGCGGCCCCCCATTGCGGTTTAGTCTTGTTCGGTGACACCGGACACCCTCCTCGACGACGAACTGCTGCAGGTCATCCGTTCGCGCGCCGCCGGCTACGACGCCTCGAACACGTTCTTCGCTGAAGACCTCGACGACCTCCGCGCTGCCGGTTACCTCCGGATGTTCGTGCCGACCGAGCTCGGTGGGCACGGTTTCGGGCTGGAACGCGTGGCCCGGGAACAGCTCCGCCTCGCCACGGCGGCCCCGGCGACGGCGCTCGGCATCACCATGCACCTCGTCTGGACGGGCGTGGCGAAGACGCTGCTCGACCGCGGGGACTGTTCGCTCGAGTTCGTGCTGCGGGAGGCGGCCGCGGGAGAGGTGTTCGCCTTCGGCAACAGCGAGGCGGGCAACGACCTCGTGCTCTTCGGATCGACCACCCGCGCCGAGCCGCAGCCCGGCGGCGCGTACCGCTACTTCGGGCAGAAGATCTTCACGTCGCTCTCGCCCGCCTGGACCCGGCTCGGCATCTTCGGGCTCGACGACTCAGACTCCGGGCATCCGCTGCTCGTGCACGGCTTCCTCGATCGTGCGGCGGGCGGGTACGAGATCCTCGACGACTGGGACACCGTCGGGATGCGCGCAAGCCAGAGCCGAACGACGGTGCTCGACGGCGCCGAGGTGGCCGCGGACCGGATCGTGCGGAAGCTCCCGGCCGGCCCGAGCAGAGACCCGTTGGTGTTCGCGATCTTCGCCAACTTCGAGATCCTGATCGCCGCCCTCTACACCGGTATCGGCGAGCGGGCCCTCGAGCTGGCAGTGCTCGCCGCCCACCAGCGAAAGTCCCTGAAGAACGATGGCCGACCCTACTCATCAGACCCGGACATCCGCTACCGCGTCGCCGAGGCTGCCATCGCGCAGGACGGTCTCTACCCCCAGCTCGACGTGCTCGCGCGGGCCGTCGACGACCTCGCCGACCTCGGGGCGTCGTGGTTCCCGCGGCTCGTCGGGCTGAAGCTCCGGGCGACCGAGAACGCGCGGTTCGTGGTCGACCAGGCGCTCCGTGTCTCGGGCGGGCGGGCGCTGTCGTCGGCGAGCGAGCTCGGCCGGCTGTACCGGGACGTCGTCGCCGGTATGTTCCATCCCTCCGACCCCGAGTCTGCGCACTCGACGGTCGCCAACGCCTGGTTGGGGCCTCCCGAATGACAGCTTTCCCGAACATCCTCCCGCTCGACGGGGTCACGCCTGTCGTCGATGCCTCGGCCTGGATCGCGCCCACCGCCCTGCTCATCGGCGACGTCGCTGTGGCTGCCTCGGCGAGCGTCTTCTACGGCGCCGTCGTGCGCGGGGACACCGCCCACATCGCCCTCGGCGAGGGGAGCAACCTGCAGGACAACGTGGTCGTGCATGCCGACCCCGGCTCTCCGGTCTCGGTCGGGACAGACGTCAGCGTCGGGCACGGCGCGGTGCTGCACGGCTGCACGATCGGCGACCGCACGCTCATCGGCATGAATGCGACCGTGCTCAACGGGGCGCAGATCGGTGACGACTGCCTGGTCGCTGCGGGCGCGCTCATTCTCGAGAACACCGTCATCCCGAACGGATCGCTGGTGGCCGGGATGCCCGGGAAGGTGCGGCGCGAGCTCACCGACGACGAGCGGGCCTCCGTGAAGGACAACGCGGTGCGTTACCGGTCGACGGCGGCGCGGCACCGGCAGGCCGTGGGAGGGGAGTGACGGCGCGGGTGCTCCGGAGGCCGACGACCTGGGCCGCGCTGGTCGCCGGTGCTGCGCTGGCAGTTTCGCTCGGTGGATGCTCGGGCGAGGGCCAGGCGGATCCTGCGGCGGGCGCGCCGCCGGCGGCCGCGCCCTCCGGTGCCGCTGTCACCGGTGTCGAGACGTCTGCACCGACACCGACACAGACACCAACACCGACACAGACACCGACACCGACGGTGTCGGCCACCCCTCCTGCCAGTCCCGCGGAGCTCGATGCTCTGTATGCCTCTACACGCATGGACTCGATGTCGCTCGATGCCAAGATTTCCATGATGTTCATGGTGCAGGTGCCGGGCACCGACCCCGCGCCGATGGCGGCCTACCTGGCGGCGAACGGCCCGGGCGGCTTCCTGCTGCTCGGCAACAACGTGCCGGGCTCGGCGGAAGCTCTCCGCGCGCAACTCGCCGGGGTGGAGGCGACAGCCGGGCTGTCTCCGCTCATCTCGATCGATGAGGAGGGCGGTGACGTCGCCCGCCTCGGCCAGGACGTCTTCCCCGGCGCCGATGAACTGAAGTCCCTGCCCGTCGAGGCGACGACCGACTCCTTCAGCCAACGCGCGGCGCTGCTGGTGTCGGCGGGCGTCTCGGTGAACTTCGGCACCGTCGCCGACGTCACCGCCGACCCGGGCTCGTTCATCTTCGACCGGGTTCTCGGAACCGACCCCGCCTCGGCCGGCGCGCGGGTCGCTGCGTCGGTGTCCGCCGAGAACGGATCGGTGTTCAGCACGCTGAAGCACTTCCCGGGACACGGCGAGACGAACGCCGACTCGCACACGAGCATTCCGGCCACCGACCTGTCGTTCGACCAGTGGCAGGCTCGGGATGCACCCCCCTTCGCCGCAGGCGTCGAGGCCGGCGCGTCGCTGGTGATGTTCGGGCACCTCGCCTACTCGAGTGTCGACCCCGAGCCGGCCTCGCTCTCGGCGCGCTGGCACGAGGTCCTGCGCAGCGAGCTGGGCTTCACCGGTGTCGCAGTCACGGACGACATGCTGATGCTCCAGGACTCGGGCCTGCCCGAGTTCGCCGACCAGTCGGCGAATGCCGTGCGGGCCGTGTCGGCGGGTAATGACATGCTGCTCTACAACAGTGCGATCGACATGGCACCGCCGGTCGCGGCGATCCGCGCGGCTGTGCAGTCCGGGCAGTTCAGCGAAAAACAGATCGACGAGTCGGTGGTGCGCATCCTGACGCTGCAACGGCAGCAGTGGGAGCGCACGCACCCGGCCAGGTGATGGGCGGGCCGGTTGTAATCGGGTTGACGAGTGGAAGGCAGGGCAGCGCATGTGCGGAAGGTTCGCCATGAACAAGGAGACGGATGACCTCATCCTCGAGTTCATCGCACGCGGTGGCCGGGCCGAGGACTGGCGGCCGAGCTACAGCGTCGCCCCGACAGACGAGGCCCCGATCATCCGGGACCGCGTGCCGAAAGACGAGACAGGCCAGCCGGGCGAGACGGTCGAGCGGGAACTGGAGCTCGCAGCCTGGGGGCTGAAGCCGGCGTGGTCGAAACCGGGTGGCCCGGCTCCGATCAACGCGCGGCTGGAGTCCGTCGCGACGAACGGGATGTTCCGCGGCGCCTTCGCCTCGCATCGCTGCATCGTTCCGATGACCGGTTACTACGAATGGCAGCAGCAAGACGACGGCAAGCAGCCGTACTTCATCCACTCCGACGCGGAGGTGCTGGCCGCCGCCGGGCTCTACAGCGCGCGGAAGGTGGACGACGCATGGAACGTCACCTTCACGATCATCACGCGCGAGGCACGGGATGCCTCGGGGGAGGTCCACGACCGGATGCCCGTGTTCCTGCAGCCCGACCTCTGGACGCAGTGGCTCGACCCCGCGAAGGTGACGGCGCCGGATGCCCTGCTGCACCTGCTCGAGCTCAGCTCGGCCTCGGTGGCGCGGTCGATCACGACGTACCCCGTGGCGCGTACAGTGAACAATTCGCGCACACTCGACGCAGCGGACCCCGCACTCATCGAGCCGATCGAACTGGCGGGCTGAGCGGGCTGAGCGGGCCGCGAGCCCGGGTTGGCGGGCTGGGGGCTCAGCTGCGGTTCGCTGCAGCCGCCTCGAGCGCCGGCAGCGCCTGCGCGAGGGTGCCGATATCGTCGTCGGACTGGTCGGAGAGCAACTGCAGTACCCGGTTGGTGCGGGCGAGGCGCGCCTTCGCGACCGCTTCCACACCCGACTCGGAGGCGCGGAGGAGGAACGACCGGCCGTCTGCCGGGTCGGGTTCGCGTTCGACGAGGCCCCGGTTCTCAAGATCGGCGACGATCCTGGTCATCGTGGGGGCGGCGACGTTCTCGAGCCGCGCGAGGTCGCTCGGGCGGAGCGGACCGGCGGCGTTCACGCTCGACAGGGCCGAGAGCACCCCATTGCTCAGTTCGTCACCGACGGGGCGGATGCGGCGATTCAGGCGGCTGATGGCCAGCAGGAGGCGTTCGGCCACCTCGTGGCGGTCGATGCTGGTTTCGTCAGGCATTTCTCGACTTTACACTGAGCGGGTGGACGGCTGCGGGACGCTCGCCCCCTTCTCGGGAACGGCCTCCTCGACGTGCACGTACCTGGAGCCACGGGTGATCGACATCACCGCGGCGATGACCGACATGGCGGCGGCGACCACGAAGACGAGCACGAGACCGTCGTGGAACGGACCCGACAGCAGTTCGGGGAAGAACGTCTGGCCGGTGAGGGTGGCCGAATTCTGGGCCGACAGGCTGCCGAGGACTCCCGTGGGGCCGAGCAGGCTCTCGATCGGGTTGTAGCCGAGGAAAGCGGCGAACAGGCTGCCGACCGGGGGAGTCTGGCCGATCTGCGCCGCGATGTTCGCCGGCACACCGTTCTGGCTGAGGCCCGCCGTCATGGCTCCCGGAAGGGAAGAGGAGAGCCCGGCGATCATCAGCGAGAAGAACACTCCGATCGAGAGCGAACTGCCGGCGTTCAGTGCGGCGCCCGCCATTCCCGAGGCCGAACCGCGCTGGTTCGCGGGCACGCTGTTCATGATCGCGGTGCGGTTGGGCGAACTGAAGAGCCCGGAACCGATGCCGCTGAGCCCGGTGATGAGGGCGAACTCCCAGTACTCGAAGTTCACCGGGATGACCAGCAGGGCGAGGAAGGTGGCGGCGTTCAGCAGCAGGCCGGTCGTCGCGAAGGCCCGGGCGCCGAAGCGATCCGAGAGTGCCCCCGACAGCGGTCCGGCGATCAGGAAGCCGATGGTGATCGGCAGCAGGTAGATGCCTGCCCAGAGCGGGGTGTCCTCGTACGAGTAGCCGTGCAGCGGTAGCCAGATGCCCTGAAGCCAGATGATCAGCATGAACTGGAGCCCACCTCGCCCGATGGCAGCCAGGAGCCCGGCGAAGATGCCGCTCGTGAAGGCCCGGATCTTGAAGAGGTGCATGTTGAACATCGGGTTTGCCACCCGGAGTTCGATCATCACGAAGACGACGAGCAGAGCGAGGCCTCCGATGATGGCCGCGAGCACCCACGGATTCAGCCAGCCCATCGTCATGCCGCCGTAAGGCTGGATCCCATAGGTGATCCCGGCGAGCACGGCCGTGAGGCCGACCGCGAAGGTGATGTTGCCGGGCCAGTCCACCGAGCTCTTCGTACTGGTGCCGACCTCGTGCAGCGACTTGTACGACCAGATCGTGCCGATGATGCCGATCGGAACGCTCACGAAGAACACCGCGCGCCAGTCGACCACGGCGAGCAGTCCGCCGACGATCAGGCCGATGAAGCTGCCGGCGATCGCAGCGACCTGGTTGATCCCCAGGGCGAACCCGCGTTTGTTGACAGGGAACGCATCGGTCAGGATCGCGGTCGAGTTCGCGAAGAGCATGGCCCCGCCGACGCCCTGCACGACCCGCCAGACGATGAGCCACATCGCGCCCGCTCCGGCGCTGTACGGGTCCAGGGCAAGGGCGATCGATCCGGCGGTGAACACGATGAAGCCGATGTTGTAGATCTTCACGCGGCCGTAGATGTCGCCGAGCCGACCGAAGGTGACCACGAACACAGCCGTCACCAGCATGTAGCCCATCAGGATCCAGAGCAGGTAACTGACGTTGCCGGGTTCCAGCGGGTTCAGCCCGATCCCCTTGAAGATGGCGGGCAGCGAGATGATGACGATCGACGAGTTGATCGTCGCCATCAGCACGCCGAGAGTGGTATTGCTGAGCGCGACCCAGCGGTACCTGGGGTGATCCTTGGTGAACAGGGCAGTACGAGAGGCCACAGGATGCTCCGGAGTCAGTAGGGCACTTATTAGTTGCTTTAGCCTAACTAACTATAGTGCGCCTGCGGCTGATCCAGATCGTTCCCGCACCGATCGCCGTGATGACCAGGGCGATGAGGATCACATAGAACGTCACGGAGAGGTAGCCGTTCGCCGACGTCGCCGGGTTCAGGAAGGGGTACGGGTACCACTCCTTGCCGGTGGCGCTGTCGATGGCCAGCGGCCCGCGGACCAGGGTGTAGACCACCCAGACGATCGGGAAGGACAGGATCGCCCAGAGACGCTTCCAGTTCAGCGGCACCCGCCCCGGGGCGAACAGCCAGTCGAGCAGCAGGTAGATCGGCGCGATCACGTGCAGAATTTCGTTCGACCAGGCGAGCGTCTGTCCCTGGGGGAGTGCAATGCCGCGGAGCAACAGGTTGTAGACGATTCCGGTGGTCACCATGTAGGTGACCACGGCTGCGCGCACAGTGGTGAAGAGCACGGGATCGGGCGACACGCGGCGCACGACCAGCGCTGCCCCGACGACGAGCACCACGATGCTGGCCGCGTTGGAGTCGATCGTGAAGAAGCTGAAGAAATTGACCACCACGAAACCCACCGATGCAGGGTTCGCCTGGTTGGCGAGATTCGCGGTGTGGGCCAGCTGGCCCACAATGGCGGTGGCTATGGCGGCTGCGACCAGGATGCGCAGCACGCTGAACAGGAGCTTCATGTCCACAGCATAGGACGCGGTGGCGTGCCGGCGTGGTGTCCCAGCGGGGCGGGGTCAGGCGGCTTTCGCGAAAGACCCCTCGGCGTGGGATGAACGGCTGACGACCGAGTCGTCGGGAACGACGGAGTCGTGAGCGACATGCACCGAGTCGGCGACGGTCGCGCGGTCGCCGATACGACTGTGGCTGCCGATCTTCGCGCCGCGGCCGATGCGGGATTCCTGCCCCACGTGCACGCTCGCCCCGATGAACACTCCGGCACCCACGAGGGCGCCGCGGTCGATCCAGCTGCCGGCGCCGATCCAGGCACCCTGCCCGACCTGGGCGTCGGGTTCGACGTAGGCGGACGATTCGATGTAGGCGCTCGGGTGCACCGTCGCGGTCGCCGAAATGAAGCCGCGACCATTCAGGTGGTGCTTGTAACGCGCGAGTTCACCGAACTCGTTCTCGATCTCGACATAGACCTTGCTCAACAGTGTCTCCCTGACGTACTTGTGCCTGAGGTTCTTGTACCTTTGATACATGTAACACCGCGGGAGGCTAGTCGATTCCCTACAGGCTGCAAATCAGCTGGGCGTTTGCGCCTCCTCCGCTCGCCGTGTACGACGCATGCCGAGACGGATGACCAGCAGCACGATCGCGGCGATCAGAGCGAGCGCGACCAGCCAGGGCAGGGCCACCCCGAACGCGACAAGAGCTCCCGACAGCGCCGTCACCAGCGAGGACCAACCGGTGCCGAGGCCACTCCAGAAGTCGCCGGGACCGACCGTCGGCGCGGTGGCGGCCGTATCGACACTGACCGTGATCGCGGAGTAGGCGACGGTGTCGGTGAGCGCCGTGCGCTGCGCGACCAGGCTGTCGAGGTCGGCCTGGCGCTCGGAGAGGGTGGATTCCAGCGCGATGAGGTCGGTGGTGCTCGTCGCCTTCGACATCAGGTCGAGGAGCCGGGCGACCGAGGTCTGCAGGGCGGTGATCCGCGCGGCGATGTCACTCGACTGGGCCGTCACGTCCGTCGCCGTGATGCTGACGGAGTCGACCGTGGCGAGCTCTTTCAGGCCGTCGATCGCCTCGGTCACCTTCTCGCTGGGGATGCGGAGCACGAGGTCGGCTCGTGCGTCGCCGGAGGTCTGCTCCGTCCGGTTGTCGACATGCCCGCCGAGCGACGTCGCCAGGGCGACGGCGCGGTCGGCGACGGTTGTCGGTTCCTCGGCGAGGAGGGCGATGGTTCCCGTCGTGACGATCTGCGCGCCGGGAACCAGTGTCGCGACATCCCGGCCCGTGTCGCCGTCGGAGTGTGCCGCCAGCGTGCCTCCGGGGGAGTTGTTCGCGTCGCTGGAGGTTCCACCGCCTTCGAAGGTTTCGCCCGGCGAACTGCTGGATGCGCTGCCGAGGGCCGAGCATCCACCGAGCAGCAGGGCGACGGACAGTGCGCCGATAACGAGCAATTTTCGCTTCATGGCCACACTGTAGGCAAACCACCTGCGAATCAAGCCTCCCCAGCGCACATGGTTATCGGGTTGTTATCCGCCCTAGGCTGGGGGAATGCATTCACGCGAACTCGGCCGTACCCACCGCACCGTCTCGGAGATCGGGCTCGGCACCTGGCAACTCGGCGCCGACTGGGGCGACGTCCACGAAGAGGATGCCCTGGCCGTACTCGATGCGGCTGTCGACCATGGTGTCACCTTCTTCGACACGGCCGACGTCTACGGCGACGGTCGGAGCGAGCAGACGATCGGCTCCTACCTGGCATCGAACCCCGGGCACTCGATCACGGTCGCAACGAAGATGGGGCGGCGGGAGGCGCAGGTCGCGTCGAACTACGTGCTCGACAACTTCCGGCTGTGGACAGACCGGTCGCGCCAGAACCTCGGCGTCGACACACTCGACCTGGTGCAGCTGCACTGCCCGCCCTCCGAGGTCTTCACCGACGATGCGGTCTACGACGCGCTCGACACCCTCTTCTCCGAGGAACGCATCGCCGCCTACGGGTTCAGCGTGGAGACCGCAGACCAGGCGCTCGCCGCCATCGCGCGGCCCGGCACCGCGACCATCCAGATCATCCTGAACGCGTTCCGGCTGAAGCCGCTCGACGAGGTGCTGCCCGCGGCGCGCGCCGCGGGGGTCGGCATCATCGCGCGTGTCCCGCTCGCCTCCGGGCTCCTCAGCGGCAAGTACACGGCCGAGACCACGTTCGACGCGAACGACCACCGCACCTTCAACCGGGACGGCAGCGCATTCGATGTGGGCGAGACCTTCTCGGGCGTCGACTTCGCCACCGGTGTCGAGGCGGCCCGTGCGTTCGCCGAGCTGGTGCCGGAGGGCGTCGCGCCTGCCACCGCCGCTCTCGCCTGGGTCGCACAGCAGCCCGGCGTCAGCGCGGTCATCCCCGGCGCGCGCACCCCCGGCCAGGCCGTGGGAAACGCGGAGGCGGGCTCCCTCCCGCCCCTCGGCGCCGCCTTCGACGACGGTGTGCACGCCATCTACGACCGCTACTTCCGCCAGAGCATCCACTCCCGCTGGTAGAGAGCGCCCGCCCTTCTCGCGAGCGACGGCGGGAGGCCGCTAGCCGACGTCGTCGGGGTCGCGGCCGGTGCGCTCACCGGTCTCGAGCGCGGCGATGAGGGCGAGGTCTGCGTCGTCGAGGGTGAACTCGAACACGTCGATGTTGCTCGCGATGCGCGAGGGCGTGATCGATTTCGGGATGACGACGTTCCCGAGCTGCACATGCCAGCGGATGACGACCTGCGCGGGGGAGACGCCGTGCTTCGCGGCAATACCGTCGAGCACGGGATTGCCGAGCACCCGGCCCCGGGCGAGCGGCGACCACGCCTCGGTGAGGATACCGTGCGCGTCATGGTACGCGCGGAGGTCGGCCTGGGGGAGCCACGGGTGCAGCTCCACCTGGTTGACGCTCGGAACCACACCCGTCTCGGCCGCGAGCCGGTCGAGGTGGTGCGTGTGGAAGTTCGAGACGCCGATGGATCGGGCCAGCCCGTCGGCCTGGATCCTCTCGAGGGCCCGCCAGGTCTCGACATAGAGGTTCTGCTTCGGTGCGGGCCAGTGGATCAGGAAGAGGTCGACATAGTCGAGTCCCAGCCGGTCGAGGCTCTCATCGAAGGAGCGGCGTGCCTCGTCGTAGCCGTGTCGGTCCTGGAAGACCTTCGTCGTGACGAAGATCTCCCGGCGATCCACCTCCGAGCGGTTCACAGCCTCACCGACCCCGACCTCATTGTCGTAGAGGGTCGCCGTGTCGATGTGGCGGTAGCCGGCGTCGAGGGCGACTCCGATCGCGTCGACCGCTTCGGCGTCGGTCACTTTGTAGACCCCGAGCCCGACCTGCGGGATCGTGTGGCCGTCGTTCAGGGGCATCGCTGGAGCTGTGGTCATGACCCCATTCTTCTACGGTCGCGCGCCCTTGCCGTTCGCCACCGGCCGGGGCGCGCTCAGCTCGTGACGGCGGCGAACGGCTCGGTGTCGGGAATCGGACTGGCGTCCCTGCCGCGGAGGTCCGGGTGCCAGCGCCGACCGAGGAGGGGCACGAGGAAACCGACGAGCGCGAGTGCGGCGGCGACGACGAACGCGCCCGTCGGTCCCTGCGCGTCGATGAGGAACCCCGCGAGAGCGGATCCGACAGCCGCACCGATGAGCTGGCCGGTGCCGACCCAGCCGTACGCCTCCGCCGTCTCGCTGAAACGCACGCTCGACGAGACGATCGAGAACATCACGGCCAGCGCGGGAGCGATACCGACCCCGGCCAGGAACAGGAAGACAGCGAGCCACCACACGTTCAGGGAGACGGCTGCGATCGCCGTGCCGGCGAAGACGATCAGCATGCGCTGCGCGAGGGCCCACGGACCGATTCCGACGTGGCCGAGCGCGAGACCGCCGACCAGGGAGCCCACCGCGAAGATGGCCAGCACGATACCGGCCTCCGCGCCGCCGTGCCCGAACGAGGCGACGACCCCTGCCTCGATCGCCGCGCAGGCCGCCACCAGCAGGAAGCCGACGATCGTCGCGAGCAGAACGGGGGGCTTGGCCAGCACCGCCCCGAGGCGCTTGCGGCTGCGGGGGATGCGCACCCGGCCGAGTTCGGGGCTCGACAGGAACCACGCGCCGCCGCCCACCAGGAACGCGACCGCGAGCAGGATGCCCTCGACCGTGCCGACCTGCGTCGCGGTGAAGGTGGTGATGACCGGCCCGACGACCCAGATGATCTCCTGCGCCGAGGCGTCGAGCGAGAACAGCGGGGTGAGCTGCTTCGAGTTGACCATCTTCGGGTAGATCGTGCGGACGGCAGGCTGGATCGGCGGCATCGTGAGGCCCGCCGCGAAGGCGACCCCCATGGTCAGCGGGATCGTCATCGGAACGAGCGCGATGACGGAGACAGCGATCGCACAGATCGCGATCGTGCCCGTGATCACCGGCCGCATGCCGAGCCGGCCCATCAGGCGGCTCGTCAGCGGTCCCGCGATCGCCTGCCCGATCGACAGTGCGGCGAGCACCAGCCCGGCCGCGCCATACGATCCGTGCACCCGTTCGATGTGCAGCAGGAAGGCGAGCGACAGCATGCCGAAGGGGAACCGTGCCACGAGCTGGGCGGCCATGATCCGCCCGACACCGCGGGTCTTCAGAAGATTTGCGTAACTGCTCACAAGAGGTCAAGTGTACCGGTTGGACGGTACAAGAACGCCCCTGTGGCAGGTGCAGACATCCGATCGTCACCGGGAGTTCAGCCCGGCAGCAGCCTCAGCTCACGGCCGACTCAGCCCGGCAGCAGCCCCAGCCCGGCAGCCGGCTCAGCCCGGCGGCCAACTCAGCTCGCGAGCAGCTTCTGCAGCCGCTGGAGCGAGACGGGCTCAGCGGTTCCGAGCGACTGCGCGAAGAGGCTGATCCGCAACTCCTCGATCATCCAGCGCGCGCGGATGAGCGGGGCGCTCAGCACCGAGGCGGCATCCGCCGGCAGGGGGAGCGCGCCGCCCGATGCTTCGTAGCGTGCTGTGGCATTCTGTACCTCCGTCATCCAGGCCCGGTCCCGTGCCGGTGCGTCGGGCAACTTCTGCATACGCTGCTCAACCCCTGTCAAGTACCGTGGATAACTCCGCAGCTGCACCGTGCCTGTGGAGGAGATGAAGCCAGGGAAGATCAGCGCCGCCAGCTGGGCCCGGGCATCCGACAGTGCCGGCAGCAGCGACACACTGGTCACAGCCTTGAGGGCCCGCTCGGCATCCCGAGCCTTCAGCAGGGTCGCCGCAACGGTGGCGACGGTCTGGTACATCGAATCGATGATGCCGGCCGAGAGGCGATCGCGGACAGCCTCGAACTCGTCCTTCGTGTACAGCAGGCCCGCCGGATGCTCGGCCCGCAGCACCTCGTCGGCCGAAGCGCGCAGGCAGTCGTCGAACAGGGCCTGGATGCCCGGGTAGGGGCTCGTTGCGAGGATCAGTTTCTCGTTCTGGCTGAGGTGCTCGCGAACGTACGACACCGGTGAGGGCACGGCGAGCAGCAGCAGGCGCCGGATGCCCGCGGGCGTCAGCCGGTCGGCCTCCTGCTGGGTGCTCATCAGCCGGATCGCAACAGAGCTCTTCTCGTCCACAATCGCGGGATATGCGCGAATCACACTGTTCTGGAGTTTCGTGTCCACGAACCTCGGCAGTTCCGTAAAGTCCCACGTTGTGAGGCCGCTCCGCTCCAACGAGTGCGCGGTCTGGCGAGAAGCACGGGCGACACTGTCGCGCGCCGCCGAACGGAACCGGGCCTGGAGTGCGGGCAGATCCTTCGACGCCGCGACAGTCTTGCCCGTCTCATCCACCACACGGAAGGAGACGGAGAGATGCGAGGGAATGCGCGAGCGGTCGAAATCACTCACGGCGACGGGTACGTACGCCAGGCGCGACATGGTCTGGGCGAGAGAGGCGAGGAAGGTCAGTTCGTCGCTCCCGGCATCCGGCAGCGACGTCAGGAGCTTCGACGCCCAGTCGGTCGCCGGCACGAAGTTCCGCCGGATCGCCTTCGGCAGCGAGCGGATCAGCGCGGTCACCAGTTCCTCGCGGAAGCCCGGCACCTGCGCCTCGAAGTCCTCCGGCTCCAGCCGCGGCAGCAGAGCGAGCGGAACGGTCACGCTGACCCCATCATCGTCGGAGCCCGGCTCGAACCGGTACGACAGCGCGAGCTGCTGGTCGCCCTGCTGCCAGGCCGCGGGGAATTTCGTCTCGTCGACCTCCGGTGCGCCCTCGGGCAGCAGCGAATCGACGGTCATCGTGAGCAGCGCAGGCGTGTCGTGCCGGGCCTTCTTCCACCAGCCGTCGAAGCTCCGCGCGGTGTTGACGTCACGCGGCACGCGCTTGTCGTAGAACTCGAAGACCGCCTCGTCGTCGAGCAGCAGGTCGCGGCGGCGACTGCGTTCCTCGATCTCGGCGAGCTCGTCACGGAATCGCCGGTTCTCCCGGTCGAAGGCGTGAGGGGATTCCCAGTCACCGTCGACGAGGGCGTGCCGGATGAACAGCTCACGGGCATAGGCGGCATCCACCCGGGAGAACTGCACCCGGCGTTTCTGGATGATCGGCACCCCGTAGAGCGTTACCCGCTCGAACGCGACCACCGCTCCCTGCTTCTTCTCCCAGTGCGGCTCCGAATAGCTCCGCTTGCAGAGGTCCCCGGCCAGCGACTCCGCCCACGCCGGATCGATGGAGGCGTTCATCCGGGCGAAGAGCCGGCTCGTCTCCACCAGCTCCGCACTCATCACCGCGTTCGGCTGCTTCTTCGACAGGACAGAGCCGGGAAAGAGGCTGAACCGGGTCTGGCGTGCGCCGACGTAGTCCTTCTTCGCGGTGTCCTTCAGGCCGATGTGGGAGAGCAGACCCGCAAGCAGAGACCGGTGGATGCCGTCGGGGTCGACGGACGGCTCGCCGATCACCAGGTCGAGGGGCTTGCTGAGCTGGCGGAGCTGACGGAAGACGTCCTGCCATTCCCGCACCCGCAGGTAGTTCAGGTGCTCGGCCTTGCAGAGCCGGCGGAAGGCGCTCGACGACAGCTCCCGCTGCTTCTCCTCGACATAGTTCCAGAGGTTCAACAGGGTCAGGAAGTCACTGGTCGGGTCGGTGAACCGCGCGTGGAACTCGTCAGCGCGCTGCCGCTTCTCGAGCGGGCGTTCCCGCGGGTCCTGGACGGTCAGCCCGGCCACGATCGCCATCACCTCACGGCTGGTGCCGTGGTTCTTCGACTCGATCACCATCCGCGCGAAGCGGGGTTCGATCGGCATCCGGGAGAGGTCGCGCCCGACCCTGCTGAGAGTCGGTACCGCCGATGCGCCCGGCTTGTTCGACGACGACCCTGGGGCATTGATCGCGCCCAGTTCGCTCAGCAGGTCGAGCCCGTCCTTGATGCCCCGGGAGTCCGGCGGCTGCAGGAAGGGGAACGAGGCGATGTCGCCGAGCCCCAGCGAGATCATCTGCAGGATGACCGCCGCGAGGTTCGTGCGGAGGATCTCCGGTTCGGTGAACTCGGGCCGGGCGAGATAGTCCTCCACGGAGAACAGCCGGATGCAGATACCGTCGCTCGTGCGCCCGCTCCGTCCCGCGCGCTGGTTGGCCGAGGCCTGCGAGATCGCCTCGATCGGCAGGCGCTGCACCTTCGACCGCACGCTGTAACGACTGATGCGGGCCGTGCCCGTGTCGATCACGTACTTGATGCCCGGAACGGTGAGGCTCGTCTCGGCCACGTTGGTCGCCAGCACGATCCGGCGCCGGATGCCCGGGGTGCTGTTCCGCTGGAAGACCTTGTGCTGGTCGGCGGCGCTCAACCGTCCGTAGAGCGGGAGTACCTCGGTGGCAGCACCGAGCGAGCCCGAACCGCCGGAGTTCAGGCGGCCGCGGATCGACTCCTCGGCGTCGCGGATCTCGTTCTCGCCCGAGAAGAAGACGAGCACGTCCCCGTCGCCCTCCCGTGCGAGTTCGTCGAGGGCCTCGTTGACGGCGTCGAGGGGGTCACGGTCGGCGGTTGCGCCGGCGCCGGTCCGCCCGGTCGAGGTACCTGCGCCGGCGCCGGTCCGCCCGGTCGAGGTACCTGCGCCGGTGCCGGCGCGACTTCCGCCCGGCCCGGTGCCGGGTCGCGAGCGGGGGGCGGGCTCGTCGTCGACGTCGTCGACGTCATCCAGAACCGCGCCGTCTGCGACGAGCGGCCGGTACCGCACCTCGACCGGGAAGGTGCGGCCGGAGACCTCGATGATCGGCGCGCCGCCGAAGTGCCGGGAGAAGCTCTCGGGGTCAATCGTCGCCGAGGTGACGATCACCTTCAGGTCGGGGCGTTTCGGCAGGAGTTCGCGCAGGTAGCCGAGCAGGAAGTCGATGGTGAGGCTCCGCTCGTGCGCCTCATCGATGATGATCGTGTCGTACTTCTTCAGCAGGCGGTCGCGGTGGATCTCGTTCAGCAGGATTCCGTCGGTCATCAGTTTGATGCGGGTGTCGGCTCCGACCCTGTCGGTGAACCGCACCTGGTAGCCGACGAGTTCGCCGACCTCCTGGCCGAGCTCCTCGGCTATGCGTTCGGCGATCGTGCGCGCGGCGATCCGCCTCGGCTGGGTGTGGCCGATGCTGGTGCGGCCGAGCTCCAGGCAGATCTTCGGGATCTGGGTGGTCTTGCCCGAGCCGGTCTCGCCGGCGATGATCACGACCTGGTTCGCCTCGATGGTGCGGGCGATCTCTTCGCGGAGTCGGCTGACGGGGAGCTCTGGCGGGAAGTGGATCGACGCGGGAATCATGGGCATTCCATTCTACAAGCGTGGGTGGGGCGCCGGGCCGGGTGCGGACCGGGCCCCGGGCCGGAGCGTCGGTCGGGCCGGAGGCCGTGGCCGGGGCCGGCCCTGCGGGCGGGCCCCGTACGCTGGGAGCATGGCCAACCGACTCGCCACAGCGATAAGTCCGTATCTCCGTTCGCACAGCGACAACCCGGTGGATTGGTTCCCCTGGGGTGAGGAGGCCTTCGCCGAGGCGGTGCGGCGGGATGTGCCGGTGCTGGTGTCGATCGGCTACTCCACCTGCCACTGGTGCCATGTGATGGCCCGGGAGAGCTTCAGCGATCCTGCCCTCGCCGCTGTGCTCAACGACGGCTTCGTGGCGATCAAGGTCGACAGGGAGGAGCACCCCGAGGTCGACTCGGTCTACCTTGCGGCGGCCGGCGCCTTCACCCAGAACCTCGGCTGGCCGCTGAATGTGTTCGCGACACCCGGCGGCCGGGTGTTCTTCGCGGGAACCTACTCGCCCCCGGTCGCCGTGCAGGGCAACCCGTCGTTCCGGCAGGTGCTCGATGCGGTGCAGGAGGCCTGGCGGAGCAGACGGAGCGACGTCGAGAGTACGGCCGCGCAACTCGTCGAGGCGCTCGCCGAGGCGGGATCGCAACACGCGCCAACGGCGGGGCAGCAGTACGACTCGCCGGTGTCGCCCGACCCCGAACTGCCGACCACGGCGGAGCTGGCCCAGGTGGTCTTCGAGCTCGACGCCTACGAGGACACCGTGCACGGAGGGTTCGGAACCGCTCCCAAGTTCCCGGTTGCCCCGGTGCTGCGGTTCCTGCAGGCGATGGATGCTCCGCTGGCCGATCGCACACTCAAGGTGATGGCGGCCTCCCCGCTTCGCGACCCCATCGAGGGCGGATTCTTCCGTTACGCCACCCAACAGGACTGGAGCGACCCGCACTACGAACGGATGCTCTACGACAACGCGCTGCTGCTGGACGCGTACACGACCGCGGCCGAGAAGCAGCCGGGTGCCGATTGGGCGAAGGAGACGGCGCTCGGCATCGCCGACTACCTGATGACGCGCCTGCAGCAGCCGGAGGGCGGCTTCGGCTCCGCGCAGGATTCCGAGAGCACTGTCGGGGGAGTCCGGACCGAGGGCGGGTACTACGGGCTCGATGCCGGGCAGCGTGCGGCGGAGGTGCCTCCGGCTGTCGACCTGAAGATCCTCACCGGGTGGAACGGCCTCGCCATCGGTGCCCTGGCTCACGCTGGGTCGGCTTTCGGCGAGAACGGCCTCCTCGATTCAGCCCGACAGGCGGCGGACTACCTGCTCGCCCACCACCTGCGGGCCGACGGAACGGTGGTGCGCGCGTCACTCGGAGGCCGGGTCTCCGAGGCGCGCGCCACCCTCGAGGACTACGGCATGCTCAGCGCTGGCCTGTTGCGGCTCGGCACCGCAACCGGCGACAAGCGCTACAGTGCGGCGGGAGCGGCGCTGCTGGACGCTGTGCTGGAGGCGGGTGCTGAGCCGGGAGAGAGCGACGCACCTGCCGGAAGCGTCGGCACTGCCCAGAAGCTGTTCGTCGTACCCGGCGGCGGTGACCCCGTGCTGGCTGCCCGCGGGCTGCTCCTGGAGGGAGACGTCTCCGAGGGGGCGTACCCGTCGGGCAACAGTGCTGCGGCTGAGGCTGCGTACCTCCGTTACCGGGAGACCGGCGACGCAGCGTATCGGTCTGTCGCGCTACGGGCGCTCGCGCCGCTGGGGCCGGACGCATTGTCACGGCCCATCGGATTCGGAGCCGCCCTCGAACTGATGGTGCGGCTCCGAGCGGAGGCCCGGTCCGAAGGCGGGCCAGGGTTCTAGGCTGCGGAGGAGTCTGCGGCCGATTCGGTGGGCCGCTCCTCGGCGTTCCACTTCGCAAAACCGCCGTCGAGAACGGTGACACGCTCGTGGCCGAAAGATCGGAAGACGTCGCGGAGTCGGGCAGCGTCATCCACAGGTGCGGTCTCCGACCCTGCGGATGACCCTGCGGTCTTCGATCCCGCACCCGCGTCGTACAGCACGACCGTCGAGCTGGAATCGATGCCGTAGCGGAGAGTGATCTCCCGGAAGGACGCGTCATCCGCGGCCGCGAACCCGTCGGCGAAGAGGGCGGTGGGGATGCGCGAGCACCGCGCCTCCGACGGTCCGGCCGCGCGGCCGAAGCCACGGCCATCCAGAACCACCATCGTGTCGGAGCCGAGATGATCGCAGAGCCACTGGGTCGACACGGAGGGCGACACGGCGGGACGCGTGGCGGGAGGTGTCGGGAAGGCGGCAGACGAGATCACGTCTCTCACGCTAGCGGCGACCGGTGACACCGACCTGAACATCCGGCCTGAAAGTCACAGACGCGTAACATTCGGCGTCGAATGCCGTCGCTCCGTACACTCGGCCACGATCACGGCGACGCACGGCTGCAGCGCCCGGCTGCAACGTTCGGCCGTAACCGCAACGCCCTACCGGAGCGTCTTGCGTGCCGAGATCTGGCCCGTGTCGAACCCCAGCAGGTGCAGTCCGCCGTGAAAGCGGGCGTGCTCCACCTTGATGCAGCGGTCCATGACCACGGTGAGGCCCTGGCTCTCGCCGTACTCCGCCGCCTCCTGGTTCCAGATGCCGAGCTGCACCCAGACGGTCTTCGCGCCGCTGGCGATCACGTCGTCGATGACCGAGGGGATGTCGCTGGCTTTCCGGAACACGTCGACGATGTCGGGCACCTCGGGGAGGGACGCGAGGTCAGGGTAGGCGGGCTGGCCGAGGATCTCCTTCGCGTTGGGGTTCACGAAGTAGACGCGGTAGTCGCTCGACGACAGCAGGTAGGTGCCGACGAAGTAGCTGGACCGGGCGGCGTTCGGCGAAGCGCCGACAATCGCGATCGACTTCGCCTTCCGCAGGATCTTCAGCCGCTCCTTCGCGTCGGGGCCGACCCAGGTGCGCTGCGACTTCAGGAGTTTCGCAAGCGGTGACGACGAGGGGACCGAGCAGGTCAGCCCGTTCGAGAGCTGGGCCGTGACGAGATCGTCGGGGACAGCTGTGGGGAGGGGAGTTTCGCTGGTGAGAGTCATGAGAGACCTTCCGTCGCCTTTGTCAGTGCCTGGTCGAGGTCGTAAACAATGTCCTCGGGGTCTTCTATTCCCACGCTGATGCGCACGATGCCGGGCAGCACACCCGCCTCGACGAGCTGCTGCTCGTTCAGCTGGGCGTGGGTCGTCGACGCGGGGTGGATCACCAGCGTCTTCGCATCGCCGATGTTCGCGAGGTGGCTGGCGAGGTCGACCGATTCGATGAAGGTGCGCCCGGCATCCCGGCCGCCCTTGACGCCGAAGCTGAAGACCGAGCCCGGCCCCTTCGGCAGGTACTTCAGGCCCCGCTCGTAGTGCGGATGCGCGGGAAGGCCTGCCCAGTTGACGTACTCGACGCGGGGGTCCGCGTCGAGCCACTCCGCGACGATCCGTGCGTTGTCGATGTGGGCCTGCATGCGGAACGGCAGGGTCTCGACGCCCTGCGCGAGCAGGAAGGCGGAGTGCGGGGCGAGGGAGGGGCCGATGTCCCGCAGCTGCTCGGCGCGGAGGCGGGTCAGGAAGGCGTACTCGCCGAAGTTGCCCGACCATTCGAGGCCGCCGTAGCTCGGCACGGGCTGGCCGAACAGCGGGAATTTCTCGCTGTGCCACTCGAACCTGCCGCTCTCGACGACGACGCCGCCGAGGGTTGTGCCGTGCCCGCCGAGGAACTTGGTGGCCGAGTGGATGACGATGTCGGCACCCCACTCGATGGGCCGGTTGAGGAACGGGGTGGCAATGGTCGAGTCGATGATGAGGGGAATGCCGTGCGCGTGCGCGACCTCGGCGAGCCCCTCGATGTCGGCGACCTCGCCGGACGGGTTCGCGACGGTCTCCGCGAAGATCAGCTTCGTCCTGTCGGTGATCGCTGCGGCATAGTCGGCGGGGTCGGAGCTCCGCACGAACGTGGTGTCGACGCCGAAACGCCGGAGGGTGACATCCAGTTGCGTGATCGAGCCGCCGTAGAGGTTGGCAGACGAGACGATGTGGTCACCCGCCCCGACGAGTGAGGCGAAGGTGATGTACTGCGCGGCGAGCCCGCTCGCGGTCGCGACGGCGCCGAGTCCGCCCTCGAGGCTCGCGATGCGCTCCTCGAACGAGGCGACCGTGGGGTTCGCGAGCCGGCTGTAGATGTTGCCGTACTTCTGCAGGGCGAAGCGGGCCGCGGCATCAGCCGTGTCGTCGAAGACGAAAGCCGACGTCTGGTAGATCGGCAGCGCGCGGGCGCCGGTCACCTCGTCGGGGATGTTGCCTGCGTGGATTGCACGAGTCCTGAAGCCGTATTCGCGATCTGCCATAGAAGCCAAACTACCGGAGGCTACAGCGACGAATGCCCTGCGGAGCCCACTGCGACGCAATGTGACGCTGTGGGTCTCGCAGACGGCGACGCGGGTCTCGCAGACAGTTCTGAGACTCCCGAACTAAGCTGTATGCACGTCAATGCCGACCGAAAGAAGTGCTTCATGAGTGCAGGTTTTGCCACGATGTCCGTTGCGTCGATTCTCGTCGAATCCGCGAAGCGCACACCCGACCACGTCGCGATCGTGGTCGGGGAGACCTCGACCACCTACGCAGAACTCTGGCAGCAGACCCGCGAGTATGCGGGTGCCCTGCGCGACCGTGGGGTCGGCCCCGGCACCGCCGTGGCGATGCTCATCCCGAACGTCGCGGACTTCCCCCGCATCTACTACGCGGTGCTCTCGCTCGGCGGCGTGGTCGTGCCGATCCACGCCCTGCTGAAGGGCAAGGAGATCGAATACGTGCTCCGCGACAGCGGCGCCGAGCTGCTGGTCTGCGCCGCTCCGCTGCTGGCCGAGGGCGCCAAGGGCGCGGGCCTCGCCGGTGTGCCGGTTCTCAGCGTGCTGCTGCCCGAGGCGAACCCCGGGCTGCCGCCCCGGCTCGAGGACGAGGCTCGCGCATCCGTGCCGATCGACACCTATGTGCAGCGCGAACCCTTCGACACAGCGACCATCCTCTACACCAGCGGTACGACCGGAACGCCGAAGGGCGCCGAGGGCTCGCACCTGGCGCTGGTCGAGCAGGTGAACGTCTCGCTGCTGACGACCTTCGACATGAAGGCGGATGACAAGGTTCTCGGCGCCCTGCCGCTGTTCCACACGTTCGGTCAGACCTGCACCATGAACACGGTCTTCCGCGCCGGAGCGACCATGGTGATGGTGCCGAAGTTCGACGGCGACACGGCGCTGAAGGTCATGAACGACCAGCAGTGCACGATCTTCATGGGTGTGCCGACGATGTACATCGCGCTTCTGGATGCGGCGACCCGCACCGATACCAGGCCCCCGCTCCGCTACGGCATCTCCGGGGGTGCGGCGATCCCCGTCGCCGTGATCAACCGCTTCAAGGAGCTGTTCGGAACCGAGATCCACGAGGGGTACGGCCTGACCGAGACGTCGCCCGTCGCCACGTTCAACATGGTCGGGGTTCCGCCGCGCGCGGGCACGATCGGCACGCCGATCTGGGGGGTGGATGTCGAGATCGCCGACGCCGAGACGGCCGACTCGATCGTGCTGCTGCCGACCGGCGAGCTGGGGGAGCTGGTCATCCGGGGGCACAACCTGATGAATGGCTACCACAACCGTCCCGAGGACACGGCGAAGGCGATGGTGGACGGCTGGTTCCGCACCGGCGACCTCGGCCGGAAGGACGAAGACGGCTACCTCACGATCGTCGACCGCACGAAGGACATGATCCTGCGGAACGGCTACAACGTGTACCCGCGCGAGGTCGAGGAGGTGCTGGCCGGGCATCCGGCGGTCTCGATGGTGGCCGTCTACGGGGTGCCGCACGAGACCCACGGGCAGGAGATCATCGCCTCGGTCGTGCTGGCTGCCGGCGCGTCGGCCACAGCCGATGAACTCACCGTGTTCGTGAAGCAGGATGTCGCGGCCTACAAGTACCCGCGCCACATCGACATCGTGGAGTCGCTGCCGCTCGGACCGTCGGGCAAGGTGCTGAAGCGCGAGCTCGTGGCCGCGTACGTGGCGCGCGAGGAGGCGGCCGTCGCGGGCTGACGGCCGCCGGCTGGCGCCCCTGCGGGTCGGTGCAGCGGCGGTCAGCGCAGCAGCGCGACCGCCGCGAGCGACAGCAGCGCGATCAGCAGCCACGACGCCAGGCCGACGATGAGCGCGCGCCAGCCGGTGCGGGCAAGGGTGGCGAAGCGGATGTTCGAGCCCAGCGCGAACAGCGCCATGCCGAGCAGGATGGTCTGTGCGGTGTCCGCGACGGAGAGCACCGACCCGGCCACCGCAGCTCCCATCACGCCGTCGCCGAGCAGGAACGTTCGCACGAGCACCGCGGCGAGGAAGCCCACGATGAACAGGGGCACGATCGCTGGCCGCTTGGCCCGGTCAGTGGATTCCGCGCCGGCAGAAGACCGCCCCTGATCCTCGGCCCGGAACGCCCGGCGGTCGCGCCTGCGCTTGACGAACCCGACGATCGCGACCATCGGGGCGAGCGTCAGCACCCGCGTCAACTTGACGACGACGGCCGCAGCCAGCGCGGTGGGACCGGCGATCTGGGCGGTCGCGACGACCTGCCCGACGTCGTGCACGCTCAGCCCGACCCAGAGGCCGAAGTCCGCGTAGTCGAGGCCGAGCGGGAAGCGGAGCGCCGGCAGGATGAAGATCGCCAGCGTGCCGCAGAGCGTCACCAGGGCCACGGGGGTTGCCTGGTCCTCGTCCTTGCTGCGGGTCACGGCGCTCATCGCACCGATCGCCGAGGCCCCGCAGATCGAGAATCCGGCAGCGATCAGGATCGGCTGGGTGCCGGGCAGGCGCATCAGCCGGCCGAGCCCGAGGGTGGCTGCGAACGTGATCCCGACGACGAGCACGATCACGATGATCGTGGGCCAGCCGAGCCCGGCGATGTCGTAGAGCGAGAGTTTCAGGCCGAGCAGCACGATACCGATCCGCAGCAGCCGCCGGGCCGCCAGCGCGATCCCCGGCTTCAGCACGGTGTCGAGCAACCGCTGCGTGGCGGGGATCTGGCCCACGATCATCCCGAGCCCGACCGCCGCGGTGAGCAGCGGGATGGCCGGCAGGGCGAGGTGGAGGAGGAACGCGACGAGCGTGGCCAGCCCTGCGACCGCGAAGCCGGGCAGCCAGCGCGGGCCGGGAAGCCAGCTCGGGCCGGGAAGCCAGCGCGGCGCTAGCGCCACGTCGGCAGCCAGTAGTGCAGCGTCAGCAGCCAGCCCGGTATCGGCTGCGCCGTCCAGACGGGCCAGAAGAACACCGACACCGCCACCGCGAGCAGCAGGTAGGCGCCCACGACCCAGAGGGCCGCGACCCGTTTTCGCCGGGCATCCGTTCGCTTGCCGAGCGCCATGCCGATCACGAAGGTCAGTCCGAGGATCATGTAGGGCTCGAACGCGATCGTGTAGAACTGGAAGATCGTGCGGCCCGAGAAGAGCAGCCAGGGCAGGTAACCGCCGACCATGCCCATCAGGATGATGCCGACCTGCCACTCGCGCTTCCGGATGAGACGGTAGACGAGGAAGAAGATGGCAGCTGTCGCGGCCCACCAGATCGCGGCGTTTCCCACCGAGGTGATGTTCTCGTAGCAGGTCTGCTCGCCACAGCCACCCGTACCGTCGCTGATCGTGTTCACATACATCTGTGTCGGGCGGATCATGAACAACCAGGTGAACGGGTTGGCTGCATACGGGTGCGGCGAGTGTTCGTTCACGTTGAAGTTGTAGACCGACACTTCGAAGTGCCAGAAGTTCTGGATGGTCAGCGGCACCCAGGCGAGGCCGCCGGCCCAGGGCGTGCCGTCGGTCTGCGCCCAGTTGCGGTAGTAGCCGTTCGTGCTCGTGAACCAGCCCGTCCAGGTGACGAGGTAGCTCGCGAGGTAGACGGGCACGAGCAGCACGAACGTCGCGAGGCCCTGCTTGAGGATGGCGGCGCTGATCCAGAAGGGCAGGCCCGCGCGGCGCCTCGCCAGGGCATCCACCAGCACCGTCCAGAGCGCGAACGCGACGAGGAAGTAGAGGCCTGACCACTTGACGGCGGTCGCGAGGCCGAGGGCGACGCCCGCGGCCACCAGCCACGGCCGGTTCCAGATCGCCGGGCCCCAGAGCACTTCGTCACCCTCGCGCTCGCGTGCGGCTATCCGCTCGGCCAGCCGTTTCAGGTGCCACTCTCGGTCGAGCAGGAACGCGCCGAACCCGAGCAGCAGGAACAGCATCAGGATGCCGTCGAGAATGCCCACCCGCGACATCACGATCGCGTGCCCGTCGATCGCGAAGAGGAACCCGGCGATCGTGCCGAGCAGCGTCGAACGGAAGAGTTTGGTGCCGATCATCGAGATCAGCAGCACGCCGAGGATGCCGCAGACCGCCACCGAGATGCGCCAACCGAAGCTGTTCTCGGCCCCGAAGACGGCCAGGCCGAGCGCGATGATCCACTTTCCGAGCGGTGGATGCACGACATACGTCGGGCTGTCGGTATAGGTGTTGACGTCGCCGGCGTTGAACGCGGGGTCGGGCGTCGCCGGCCAGGATCCCTCGTAGCCGAGGTGCAGCAGGGACCAGCCGTCTTTGACGTAGAACGTCTCGTCGAAGACCAGGCTGTGTGGGTCGCCGAGGTTCCAGAGCCGGAGGATCGCGGCGAGCAGGGTGACGGCGATCGGGCCGCCCCACCGCCACGCGCGCTGCCTCGCCGGAGTGGAGACGAGCGCACCCCACCACGAGTCGAGCCGGCTGCCGCGCGGGCCCTCGACGACGGGCGGTGCTGGCGCTGGGTGTACGGCGTCGGTCGCGTGGCTCACCCGCCCCATGGTAGCGGGCGACCTCCCCGCCGGGCCGACAACCCCGCCGGGCCCAGCGGTGCGAGACTGGGGGGATGATCATCCTCGCCGCCACTCCGATCGGCAACCTCAAGGACGCCTCCGTGCGCCTCGTCGAGACGCTCGAAGCCGCCGAGGTGGTCGCAGCCGAGGACACGCGCGTCACGGCCAAGCTGTTGCGTGCGCTCGGCGTCGAGAACCGGCCGCGCCTCCTTGCGCTGCACGACCACAACGAGCGGGAGAAGTCGGCCGAGCTGGTCGAACTGGCGCGCACGACCGACCTCGTCGTTCTGAGCGATGCCGGCATGCCGACGGTCTCCGATCCGGGGTTCCATCTCGTGCAGGCGGCTGTCGCGGCGGGGGTGGATGTCACGGTCATCCCCGGCCCGTCGGCGGTCGTGTCGGCGCTCGCGGTCTCGGGGCTGCCCACCGACCGGTTCACCTTCGAGGGTTTCCTGCCGCGGAAACCGGGCGACCGGGTCTCGGCGCTCACGGAACTCGTGCGGGAGCGCCGCACGATGGTGTTCTTCGAGTCGCCGAACCGGCTCGCGGCCTCGCTCGGCGACATCGCGGCGGTGCTCGGCGACGATCGGGTCGTCGCGGTGTGCCGCGAGCTGACGAAGCTCTACGAAGAGGTGCGGCGGGGCGGCGCGGCATCCCTCGTGCCGTGGGCGTCGGCCGGGGTGAAGGGCGAGATCGTGCTCGTGGTCGCGGGGGCGCCCGCGCTCGACGTCACACTCGAGACCGGGCTGGCCCAGGTGCGCGAGTTGGTCTCCGACGGCACGCGCCTGAAGGATGCCGCGGCGGCCATCGCCGAAGCGACGGGGCTCAGTAAGCGTGACCTCTATGAGGCGGCGCTGGCCGGCAGGTCATCCGGTGCGTCCTCTCGTCCACAGGTGGCGGATCTGCCGGGTTATCCCCCGCCCCGGTAACAGGGCGGTTCGGATGACCGGCACACCTTAAGATGATGAGCATGTCCGACGGCTCTTCGTTCTATATCACCACTCCCATCTTCTACGTCAACGACGTGCCCCACATCGGGCACGCCTACACCGAGGTGGCGAGTGACGTTCTGGCGCGCTGGCACCGCCAGGCGGGCGACCCGACGTGGTTCCTCACCGGTACCGATGAGCACGGGCAGAAGATCCTCCGCACGGCTACCGCGAACGGCGTCTCGCCGAAGGAGTGGGCCGATCGCCTCGTCGAGACGGCCTGGCAGCCGCTGCTGTCGACCATCGACATCTCGAACGACGACTTCATCCGCACCACCGATGAGCGGCACGAGGCCAACGTGCAGCTCTTCCTGCAGCGACTCTTCGACGCCGGGTACATCTACACGGGGGACTACGAGGGCTTCTACTGTGTGGGCTGCGAGGAGTACAAGCAGCCCACCGACCTCGTCGCCGGCACCGGGCAGTACGAGGGCGTGCAGGTCTGCGCCATCCACTCCAAGCCGGTGGAGCTGCTGCAGGAGCGCAACTACTTCTTCCGCATGAGCGACTTCACGCAGCCGCTGCTCGACCTCTACGAGTCGAACCCCGACTTCATCCAGCCCGAGAGCGTGCGCAACGAGATCGTCGCCTTCGTGAAGCGTGGGCTGAACGACCTGTCGATCAGCCGCCAGTCGTTCGACTGGGGCATCAAGGTCCCGTGGGACGACACGCACGTCGTCTACGTCTGGTTCGACGCGCTGCTGAACTACATCACTGCGGCCGGTTACGGCAGCGACGACGCCCGCTTCGAGGAGCTGTGGCCCGCCACGCACATCGTCGGCAAAGACATTGCACGCTTCCACGCCGTCATCTGGCCGGCGATGCTGATGGCTGCCGGGCTCTCCGTGCCGAAGCAGGTCTTCGGCCACGGCTGGCTGCTCGTGGGCGGGGAGAAGATGTCGAAGTCGAAGCTCACCGGCATCGCCCCGAACCAGATCACCGACACGTTCGGGTCGGATGCGTTCCGGTACTACTTCATGAGCGCCATCACCTTCGGCCAGGACGGATCGTTCAGCTGGGAAGACCTGTCCGCCCGCTACCAGTCCGAGCTCGCCAATGGGTTCGGCAACCTCGCGTCGCGCGTCGTCGCGATGGTGTCGCGCTACTTCGACGGGGAGATCCCGGCGGCCGGGGCGCTCGAGGAGGCCGACGAGAAGATCCGCTCAGTGGAACAGACCGCCACGGCCGATGCCGACGCGGCCATCGAACGACTCGCCATCCACGACGCGCTCACGAGCATCTGGCAGCTGGTCGACGACCTGAACGGGTACATCACGGCCCAGGAGCCGTGGGCCCTGTCGAAGCAGCCCGAGACCCGCGAGCGGCTGCAGACCGTGCTGGCCACGGCCGTGCACGGCGTCGGTACGCTCGCCGTGCTGCTCTCACCGGTGATCCCGGAGGCCACGGCGAAACTGTGGCTCGCGCTCGGCGGCGTGGGAGACCTCGGCGCCGTGCCGCTCCGCCGTGCGTGGGAGTGGCAGAGCTCCGGCCGCGTGGTTCCACTCGAGCCGCTGTTCCCGCGGGTCGAGACCATCGAGGGTGCGGCGTGACCGACGACGGGCCGCCTTCGGGCGGAGCGTCTGGTGCTGGTACGTCTGGTGCTGGTGCGTCTGATGCCGGTGCGTCTGGTGCCGGTGCCATCCGGCAACGCGACCCCTCGCCCGGGCGTGACCTGAGCTACCCGCCGCTCCCGCAGCCGCTCACCGTTCCCGTCTACGACAACCACACCCACCTCGAGATCGCCGACGGCGCACCCGGTGAGACGCTCACGTACCGCGAACACCTCGACCGGGCATCCAGTGTCGGCGTGCGCGGGGTCGTGCAGGTCGGCGGCGACGTCGAGACCTCCCGCTGGTCGGCCAAGCAGGCGCTCCGCGAGCCCCGGATGCTCGCGGCCGTCGCCCTGCACCCGAACGAGGCTCCCGTGTACGAGCTCGCAGGCGGTCTCGACGACGCGCTCGCGGTCATCGCCGAACTCGCCACCCGCCCCCGCGTCGCGGCGATCGGCGAGACGGGGCTCGACTTCTTCCGCACCTCCGGCGACGAAGCCATCGCCGCGCAGTACCGCTCGTTCGAGGCGCACATCGAGATCGCGAAAGAGAACAACCTCGCGATGCAGATCCACGACCGTGACGCCCACGCCGAGGTCATCGCGACACTGAAGCGCGTCGGAGCACCGGAGCGCACGGTCTTCCACTGCTTCTCGGGCGACGCCGAGTTGGCTGAGATCTGCGCCGAGAACGGCTGGTACATGTCGTTCGCGGGCACCGTGACCTTCAAGAATGCGGCCAAGCTGCGCGAAGCCCTCGCGATCGCACCGCGCAACCTGCTGCTCGTCGAGACCGATGCCCCCTTCCTCACGCCGGTGCCGAACCGGGGCCGGCCGAATGCGCCCTACCTGATCCCGCACACCCTCCGGGCGATGGCCGACCACCTCGGCACCGATGTGTCGATGCTCGCCGCGCAGATCTCCTCCAACACGGAGCTCGTCTACGGCTCGTGGAACGCTGAGCCCGTCGTGCTGCCCGAGTGGAGCGAGTGATGACCGACGAACGCGCAGCGCTGCTGGGCCCGGCCGAGATCCGCGACCTCGCCGAGCTGCTGAACCTCACCCCGACGAAGAAGCTCGGCCAGAACTTCGTCATCGACGGCAACTCGGTGCGCCGCATCGTGCGCATTGCGGGCGTGCAACCCGGGGAGACGGTGGTCGAGGTCGGTCCCGGGCTCGGCTCTCTCACCCTCGGCATCCTCGAGGTCGGAGCCGAGGTCATCGCGGTCGAGATCGACAAACGCCTCGCCGAGCAGCTCCCGCTCACGGTCGGCCTGCTGCAACCGGATGCCCGGCTGACCGTCATCCGCGACGACGCGATGCGCATCATGTCCCTGCCCGGCGCCCCCACCCGGCTGGTCGCGAACCTGCCGTACAACGTCTCCGTGCCTGTACTCCTGCACTTCCTCGAGCACTTCTGGAGCATCCAGAGCGGGGTCGTGATGGTGCAGGCCGAGGTCGGGCACCGCATCGCCGCCGACCCCGGGTCGAAGGTCTACGGCAGCCCGAGTGTCAAGGCGTCGTGGTACGGCACCTGGCGAACGGCAGGCCAGGTGAGCAGACAGGTGTTCTGGCCGGTGCCGAACGTCGACTCGGTGTTGGTGGCGTTCGAGCGGTCGTCGACGAGCCTTGCCAGCGAGGAGCTGCGCCTCGCCACGTTCGAGCTGGTCGACGCAGCCTTCCAGCAGCGGCGCAAGATGCTCCGGCAGTCGCTGTCCAGCGTGTTCGGCAGTTCTGCCACCGCCGCGCAGGTCATCGAGTCCGCCGGGCAGGATCCGACCGCCCGCGGCGAAGCCCTCACGGTGCACGACTTCCTCTCGATCGCCCGGGTGGCGACAACCGTCGAGTGACGTGCCCGGCCGGCCCCGGGCATCCCGCGCGACCACTCTCGGGTGACGCGCCTGTCCGGCCCGGGCATCCCGCGCGACCACCGTCGAGCGAGCTCTCCCGGCTCGGGTAGGTTATTCTCATGACTCAGAACTGGCGGGGCAAAGCGGTTCACGTCAGGGCGCCGGGCAAGATCAACGTGTTCCTCAAAGTCGGGGCCGTGATGCCCGACGGCTACCATGACGTCGCGACCGCGTACCAAGCCGTCTCGCTCTACGAAGACGTGAGAGCGTACGACGCCGATGACTTCTCGGTCGCCTTCACCGGATCCATCGACTCGACCGGGCTGTTGACCGACGGCTCGAACCTCGCCATCCGCGCCGCCCGCATGCTTGCGCACCGCGCCGGCTACCGCGGGGGAGTGCACCTCGAGATCTCGAAGAACGTCCCCATCGCCGGCGGCATGGGCGGCGGGTCAGCGGATGCCGCGGCCACCCTCCTCGCCTGCGACACCCTCTGGGGCACGGAACTCGGCCGCGAGGAGCTGCTCGGGCTCGCCGCGCGCCTCGGGGCCGACGTCCCGTTCGCCTTCACAGGTGGCACCGCGATCGGCACCGGCCGGGGCGACCGGCTGAGCCCGGCGCTCGCGAAGGGGCAGTTCCAGTGGGTGCTGGCGCTCGCGACGTTCGGCTCGTCGACCCCCGAGGTCTACCGGGAGCTCGACCGCCACCGCGACCGTCACGCGCAGGACATCTTCCCCGCCCAGACCCAGCCGACCGTCGACGCCGATGTGCTGCAGGCGCTCCGCGCGGGCGACCCGCACATGCTCGCGGAGTCGCTCCACAACGACCTCCAGGCACCGGCGCTCCACCTCGCGCCCGCGCTCGCCCAGGTGCTCGAGATCGGCGAGGCCAACGGTGCCCTCGCCGGCATCGTCTCAGGCTCCGGCCCCACGGTGGCGTTCCTCGCCGCCGACCCTGACGGAGCCCTCGAACTGCAGCTCGCGCTGGGCGCTGCGCGCCACACGGTCGTGCGCGTGACGGGCCCCGTGCACGGCGCCCGCCTGATCGGCGACTGACCGCCCTCCGCCCCTCGCCCGCCGCCTGCCGCATGCTCCCGCTCGGGCCGCGCCGCCCTCCACCGCGCCGCGCCGCCCTCGCGAACCGGCGGAGCTCAGCCCACACGAACTCGTATACGCGGTCGCAGCGCCTGAGGTTCGTCGGTTCATTCGGGCGCCGACAGGTTTCGGGCATCCGGCGTACTATCTGGGGCGAATCGCCGAATCCGTGTCCGATGTGGTGGCCGGCGGGCCGGGCGGTACGAGGGTAAGGCGTTTTGTGTCGCCGTTCCAGTGCCGCAGGGGGCCGGCGAAGGACGGCCACGAGGTGCCCGCCATGAGATCGTGCGTGGCCCAGCCCTCGGCGGCCAGCGCTGTGAGAGCGTCGGCGAGCTGCGCGGGTGTCAGTCGCGATGCGAGGGTGACGTGCGGCAGCCATGCGTCCGGGCGGCTGAACGCCGACAGGTCGACCACTCCTCGAGCGCGCCGGTGCACTGCGGCGTGCAGTTCGAGCAGCCGGGGGCTCACGACGACGAGCCTGGCGAGGACGAGGCCCGACGGCGGCTGGCCGAACACGGCAAAACCCTGGAGGGTGAGCGGAAGCGGTCGGTGCTCCAGTCCCGGCCCGGATCCAGCATCCGCTTCGAGAGCTGCTGTTGCGTCGGCATCGAGCGCGGCTTGAGCGCCGGGCGCTTCGGCGGGGCCGAGATCGGCATGCACCGCGCGCGCGGCGAGCAGCGTGAGGTGCGGCGCGTTGCTCGCGCCGGTGTGCCGCGCCTGGCTCGGCAGGCCAGCATCCAGGAGGGGCTGCCACTCAGCCCTGATCCGGGCATCCGTCACTGGGTCGAGCAGCAGCTCGAAGCTCATCATGCGCGGGCGCCCGCCGCCCGGCCGCCTGCCGCAGCCCGACCGCCTGCCGCAGCCCGACCGCCTGCCGCCGCCCGACCGCCCGTCGCAGCCCGACCGCCCGCCGCCGCCCGACCGCCCGCAGCAGTCCCGGCGCTCGCCGCCGCCCGGCCGCCCACCACCACCGCCGCGCTCAGGCCGGCAGCTCGATGAGCGCGTGCACCGGGTACCCGGCGACGGCTTCGCGCCCGCCGAGCCCCGTGAGCTCGATGGCAACGCCGAGCCCCACGACCACGTAGCCCGCCCGTTCGAGCAGCCGCACGGCCGCAGCGAGGGTACCGCCCGTGGCGAGCAGATCGTCGAGCACGTACACGCGGGAGCCCGGGGCGAGCGAGTCCGGCTGCAACTGGATGGTCGCGGTGCCGTATTCGAGATCGTATGTCTCGCTCAGCAGCGGCCCGGGCAGTTTGCCTGCTTTGCGGATCGGGTACACCCCGATGCCCCGCGAGTGCGCGGCGGCGGCAGCGAACAGGAACCCGCGGGCCTCGACACCGACCACGGCATCGATGTCGGCCGGCATCCGGGAGAGCAGGGCATCCGTCACCTGCCGGAGGGCCGGTCCGTCGGCCATCAGGCCGGTCAGGTCACGGAACAGGATGCCCGGCTGCGGGAAGTCGGGAGTGGTGGTCATCTTGGCGGCGATCAGTTCCGCCACGCTCGTCGAAGAGGTCACCCTCGAAGGCTAGCCGAGCATCCAGAGCCCGGCCGACGCCCCGGCAGCCAGCCCGGCCGCCGCACCAGCCGCACCAGCACTCAGACGATGTCGTCGCGGCGCTCGCTCCGCGTGATCTGCTCGCCGCTCACCGGGTCGACCGCACTGCGGGTCGTCGCGGTCGAGGAGCGCTTCCGAGCGATCAGCGCGATACCGATGATGACAATGACGAAACCGGCGCCCATCAGGATGTAACCGACCGTCTTCAGGTCGATCCAGCTGACGGTCACGTCGAGCGCGAAGGCGAGGATGGCGCCGACGGCGAAGAGGAAGATACCGAATCCGAGACTCATGGGAGACCTGCTTTCTGCGTCACCCCCGACGCTACACGGGTGGTGCCTCTTACACCCTCTCCGTGGGTCCCCCGATTCTGTGGTCAACTTGAGGTAATGGCACATCTACTGGGGGCAGAGTCCCTCCACCTCGAATTCCCCACCCGCGTGATCTTCGACGACGTCACCATCGGCATCAACGAGGGCGACCGCATCGGCATCGTCGGTCGTAACGGCGACGGCAAGTCCACCCTGCTCCGGATGCTCGCGGGGAGGCTCGAGCCTGACAGCGGCCGCGTCACCCGCCGGAACGGTGTCACGCTGGCGGTGCTCGACCAGTCCGACACCCTCGACGACACGCTCACGGTCGGCCAGACCATCGTCGGCGACATCGACGAGCACGTCTGGGCGGGCGACCCGATCGTGCGCGACGTGATCGCGGGCCTCGCCAGCGACATCCCGTGGGAGGCGAACGTCAGCGACCTCTCCGGTGGCCAGCGCCGCCGAATCGCGCTCGCCCAGCTGCTGATCGGCGACCACGACATCATCTTCCTCGACGAACCGACGAACCACCTCGACGTGGAGGGCATCTCCTGGCTCGCCGGGCACCTCAAGCGCCGCTGGTCGACGAACTCCGGCGGGCTCGTGGTCGTCACCCACGACCGGTGGTTCCTCGACGAGATCTGCACCGCCACCTGGGAGGTGCACGACCGGCTGATCGAGCCGTTCGAGGGCGGCTACGCGGCCTACATCCTGCAGCGCGTCGAGCGTGACCAGATGGCGGCGACGATGGAGGGCAAGCGCCAGAACCTGATGAAGAAGGAGCTCGCCTGGCTGCGTCGGGGGGCCCCCGCCCGCACCGCGAAGCCGAAGTTCCGCATCGACGCTGCCAACGCGCTGATCGCCGACGAGCCGCCCGTGCGCAACTCGATCTCGCTCGCCTCGATGGCCATGCAGCGCCTCGGCAAAGACGTGGTCGACCTCGAGAACGTCTCCGTCGTCTACGACGGAGCCGGCTCGCAGGGTGAGAAGCGGGTGCTGCACGACGTCACCTGGCGCATCGCCCCGGGCGAGCGCACCGGGGTGCTGGGCGTGAACGGGGCCGGCAAGTCGACCCTGCTGAGCCTCGTCGCCGGCTCACTCCAGCCGACCACCGGCACGGTCAAGCGCGGCAAGACCATCCGCGTCGCCACGCTCACCCAGCAGCTCTTCGAGCTCGACGACATCCTGAACGACCGCGTCAGCGAGGTCATCGGCCGCCAGCGCAGCAGCTACGTCTCCGGCGGCAAGGAGATGACGCCCACCCAGCTGCTCGAACGCGTCGGCTTCACGAGTGCGCAGCTCTCCACCCCGGTCAAAGACCTCTCCGGTGGGCAGAAGCGTCGCCTGCAGCTGCTGCTCATCCTGCTCAGCGAGCCGAATGTGCTGATTCTGGATGAGCCCACCAACGACCTCGACACCGACATGCTCGCCGCCATCGAAGATCTGCTCGACACCTACCCCGGCACGCTCCTCGTCGTCTCGCACGACCGGTACCTGCTGGAGCGCGTGACCGACAACCAGTACGCGGTGATCGAGGGTGGATTCATCCACCTCCCGCGGGGGGTCGACCAGTACCTCGAGGTGCGCGCCCTGCAGCAGCGCACGGGGACTCGCGGGTCGACGTCGAGCCCGACCGAGTCGCAGGCGGGCGGTTCGGCTCCGGCGGGTGGATCGGGCAGTGCCACCGGTGCGCCCTCGAAGCCGAAACTGTCGGGTGCGGACCTCCGCAATGCGCAGAAGGAGCTCGCCTCGGTGAACCGCCGGCTCGAGAAGTACGGCACGCAGGTCGCAGGCATCCACGAGAAGATGGCGACTCACGACGCCAGCGACTACGCCGGCCTCGGTGCCCTGTCGGCCGAGCTCGACACGGTGCAGTCGACGCTCAGCGACCTGGAGCTGCGCTGGCTCGAGTTGAGCGAGCTGCTGGCTTAGCCGAAGTCGCGGGAGAGTTTCCGCAGAAGCCCGGCCAGGCGTTCCTGGTCGGGCTTCGACAGGCCCGACAGCAGCTGCGTCTCGTTGATCACGAGCTCGTCGATCGCCCGGTCGACCCGGGCGAGGCCGTCGGGCGTCATGGTGACGAGGATGCCGCGGCCGTCCTTCGGTGAGGTGCGCCGTTCGACGAGGCCCCGGCTGACGAGCCGGTCGATCCGGTTGGTCATCGTGCCCGACGACACGAGTGTCTCCTCCAGCAGTGCCTTCGGGCTCAGCTGGTACGGAGAGCCCGCCCGCCGGAGCGCGGAGAGCACGTCGAACTCCCACGAATCCAGCTCGCTGGTGCCGAAGGAAGTGCGGCGCGCCCGGTCGAGGTGCCGCGAGAGCCGCCAGACGCGCGAGAGCACCTGGAGCGGTGCGAAGTCGAGATCGGGCCGTTCCCTCTTCCACGCGTCGACGATCGCATCGACTGAGTCTGTGGATTCCGGTTCGGGCATCCTTTCATTATCGCCCGAAACCGCCCGGATCTGGTCTGGCCCGTCACGCCCGGGCGCGTGATCTGGCAGACTTGTTCCCTGCACGCGGCGAACGCCGTGGGCATTCCGCCTTGGTGTAACGGCAGCACGACAGCCTTTGGAGCTGTTAGGACTAGGTTCGAATCCTGGAGGCGGAGCGCTCGGCGTCCGCGCCCCGGGCGAACGGAACGAAAGAGGACCATGACCGACTCCCGACTCGCGATCATCATCCTCGCCGCAGGCCAGGGCACGCGCATGAAGTCCGAGACGCCGAAGCTCCTGCACCACCTCGCGGGCATCCCGATCGTGAGCCACGTGCTCGCGACGGCACGGGAACTGGACGCTGTGCACACCGTCGCCGTGGTGCGCCACGAACGCGACCTCCTCGTCGACGTGATCACCGAACAGCTGCCCGACGGCCTGGTCGTCGACCAGGACGAGATCCCGGGCACCGGTCGCGCCGTGGAGCAGGCGGTGGCCGCCCTTCCCGCCGACTTCGACGGCGACGTCCTGGTGATGAACGGCGACACCCCGATGCTCGACGTGCAGACCCTCGCGGGCCTCGTGGACGAGCACCGTCGCTCCCGGGCATCCGCAACGCTGCTGAGCGCCTTCCTGCCCGATCCGTCGGGCTACGGCCGCATCGTGCGCCACACCGACGACGATGCCTCGCGCGCCGACGGCAGCGCGGGCCGGGTGGACCGCATCGTCGAGCACCGTGACGCGACCGACAGCGAGCTCGCGATCGCCGAGATCAACGCCGGGGTGTACATGTTCGGCGTGTCCGAGCTCCGTGACCTGCTGCCGCAGCTCAGCACGCACAACGCCCAGGGCGAGAAGTACCTCACCGACGTCATCGAACTGCTCCGCCGGGCGGGATCCGATGTGAGCGCCCTCGCGGTCGCCGAGTCGTGGCTCGTCGCGGGCATCAACGACCGCGCCCAGCTCAGCGAAGCCGCCGCCCAGATGAATGCCCTGATCATCCGGGGCTGGCAGCTGGCCGGCGTCACCGTCCAGGATCCGGCGACGACCTGGATCGACCTGAAGGCCACCCTCGAACCCGACGTGACCATCCTGCCGGGAACCCAGATCCGCGGTGCGACCACCATCGCGCGCAGCGCCGTCGTCGGCCCCGACACGACCCTGGTCGACTGCGAGATCGGGCAGGGGGCGATCGTGAAACGAACGGATGCCGAACTCGCCGTGATCGGAGCCGGAGCCACCGTCGGGCCGTTCTCCTACCTCCGGCCGAACACCGTGCTCGGTGCCGGCGGCAAGATCGGCACCTTCGTCGAGACGAAGAACGCCGAGATCGGCGCGGGAAGCAAGGTTCCGCACCTCTCGTACGTCGGAGACGCGCGCATCGGCGAGCAGTCGAACATCGGCGCAGCCACGATCTTCGCCAACTACAACGGCATCGTGAAGAGCCACACCGAGGTCGGTTCGCATGTGCGCACCGGGTCGCACAACGTGTTCGTCGCCCCCGTTACAATTGGTGACGGAGCGTACAGCGCCGCCGGAACAGTGGTGCGGAAGAACGTTCCAGCAGGATCGTTGGCCATGAACGTCGCACCGCAGCGCAACCTCGAGGGGTGGGTCGCTTCGCATCGCGAAGGATCGGCCGCCGACCTGGCTGCGAAGCGGGCCGAAGCCGCCGCGGCCGACAATTCAACAACAGCGGCGCCCGTCGCGCCGGATTCGGGAGAATAAGTGTCTGAGATCACGTCCAACGGTGAAAAGCACCTCGTTCTCGCCTCGGGCAGGGCGCACCCCGAGCTCGCTGAGGCCATCGCGGCCGAGCTCGACACCGGACTGATCAGCACCACCGCGCACACCTTCGCGAACGGCGAACTCTACGTGCGCTTCAACGGCAGCGTGCGCGGCAGCGACGTGTTCGTCATCCAGTCGCACTCGACGCCGATCAACGAGTGGTTGATGGAGCAGCTCGTCATGGTCGACGCTCTGAAGCGCGCCTCGGCGAAGCGCATCACGGTGGTCGCCCCGTTCTACCCGTACGCCCGGCAGGACAAGAAGCACCGCGGCCGTGAGCCGATCTCGGCCCGCCTCGTCGCCGACCTCTTCAAGGCGGCCGGTGCCGACCGCATCATGTCGGTGGATCTGCACGCCCCGCAGATCCAGGGCTTCTTCGACGGCCCCGTCGACCACCTGTTCGCCATGCCGGTGCTCATGGAGCACATTCGGAGGACATTCGACCTAAAGCAGCTCACAGTCGTCTCGCCCGACATGGGGCGCGTGCGGGTCGCCGATGTGTGGAGCGACAAGCTCGGCACACCCCTGGCGATCATCCACAAGCGCCGTGATCCGCTGGTGCCGAACCAGGTCTCGGTGCACGAGATCGTCGGTGACGTGAGCGGCCGCTGGTGCCTGCTGGTCGACGACCTGATCGACACCGGCCGCACGATCGTCGCGGCCTCGGAGGCTCTGAAGAACGCCGGCGCCAAGGGCGTCATCGTCGCGGCGACGCACGCCGTGTTCTCCGACCCGGCCTACGACATCCTCCAGTCGGACTTCATCGACTCGGTGGTCGTGACCGATACGCTCCCGATTCCGGCGGAGAAGCGTTTCCCGTCGCTGACAGTGCTCCCGATCGCGCCGCTGCTCGCGCGCGCCATCCACGAGGTGTTCGACGACGGCTCCGTCACGTCGATGTTCGACGGCGATGCGTGAAAATCTGTTCGTGAAATAAACGTCGCAGGCCACCGGTTGAAGACATCATGACGACCACAACCGACTTCCTTCCTGCCGCCGAGACCATCACGATGTTCAGCACCTCGTGGTGCGGTTACTGCAACCGCCTCAAGAAGCAGCTCGACAAAGACGGCATCGGCTACACCGAGGTCAACATCGAGGAGGTCGAGGGCACGGCCGAGCTGGTCGAGGCCCTGAACGGCGGCAACCAGACGGTGCCGACCGTGCTCTTTCCCGACGGCTCCAGCGCCACGAACCCCTCGGTGATCGAAGTGAAGTCGCGCCTCGGCCTGTAGAGCCCTACGGGTTCAGCGCGTCCTGCGGGCTGAGCTGGCGCAGCTCGGCCTGGGTCGGGTACGAGGGGATCAGCCCCAGCGCCGCCACCGGTTTGCGGTCGCCGCCGTACGCCCCCACTGAGTAGCACACCCAGCCGGCACCGACGGCGGCGAAGAGCTCGAACCGCACCGACGAGCCGGTGGCGCTCGGTACCCGGTAGGCCACGTTCGCCTGGCAGGCGGCGCCGGCGGTCGCTTTGGCGAGGCTGTAGGTCGTGAGGATGCCCGGCAGCACGAGCGCGACGATGCCGAGTACGACGACCGCGCGCATCACGTGCAGGCGCCTGGCGCTCCGGAGCGGCCTGTCGCCGTGCGGCTCATAGCCGGCGAGTTCGGGTTCGTCGTCGTAGTCGGTCACGCGATCCATCCCGCGGTGGCTCCGGTGACGGCCGTGCCGTCGAGGTCGCGGAGCTTGAGCCCGACGAAACCGGTCGCCGCATCGGAGGTCTGCACGCGGAACGGTGGCCGGTCATCCAGAAGAATCCCGACGATGACGTCGGCGACGCCCTGCGGTTGCTGTGCGCCATCGAAGGAGCCCCTGGTGCGCTCGAGGTAGTGGTCGAACGCCTCGCGGTAGGCCTCGGAGCCGTTCGCGGCCCCCGTGCTGAGCGCGTCGATGCTCGCACCGACGTTCGCCACGAACTGGGTGGCCACGGCGCCCGGTTCGACGACTGTGACGCGCACCCCGGCTGCGGCCGCGACGGGGTGGAGGCTCTCCATCATGCCTTCGACCGCGAACTTGGCGGCGCAGTAGCTCTCGTTGAAGGGCTGGCCGACGATACCGCCCACGCTCGTGACTGTGACGAGGCTGCCGCCGGATGCCCGGAGGTGCGGCATCGCGGGTCTCGTGACATTGAGCACCCCGAAGTAGTTCACCTCCATCACCTGTCGTACCGCGTCGAGGGTGTCGAGTTCGAGGGTGCCCACGTGGCCCGCTCCGGCGTTGTTCACGACGGCATCGAGCCGACCGTGGGTTGACGCGATGTCGTCGACCAGGGCGGCGGACGCCTGCGGGTCGGTGATGTCGAGCATCCGCAGTTCGAGATATTCGGAGACCCCGGCGACCGCGGCGGCCGTCAGCAGCTCGGCATCGCTGCCCGCTCGGCGCACCGTGGCGACAACATGCCAGCCGGCGAGGGCTGCTGAGACGGCCGTGGCCAGCCCGATGCCTGTGGACGTACCGGTGACCAGGACGACGGGTCGGGCGGATGGAGTCTCGGGGGAGTCAGTGGCCATAGAGAGATTATCCGCCCATCCACTGACTCCCGCGATGGGGCTGCTAGTGCGAGCTGCCCTCGGACTCGATCTCCGTGCGGTCGCCCGACCACAGGGTGTGGAAGGTGCCTTCCCTGTCGACGCGCTTGTAGGTGTGCGCACCGAAGAAGTCGCGCTGCGCCTGCACGAGCGAGGCCGGCAGGCGCTTCGACGCGAGCGAGTCGTAGTAGCTGAGCGCCGAACTGAACCCGGGAACAGGGATACCCGAGAGCGCAGCGGTCGACACGATCCGGCGCCAGGCCGCCTCGCCGTTCGCCACCGCAGAGGCGAAGTACGGGTCGGCAAGCAACGTCTTCAGGCCCGGGTTCTTGTCGTACGCCTCGACGATGCGGTTCAGGAACTGGGCCCGGATGATGCAGCCACCCCGCCAGATCTTCGCGATGTTGCCCTTGTTGATGTCCCAGCCGTACTTCTCGGCGCCCGCGATGATGGCGTCGAAGCCCTGGGCGTACGCGACGACCTTGGAGGCGTAGAGCGCCGCGTTCACGTCGTCGGAGAACGATGAACCGACCTCGACGGGCGACGGGCGCGACGTGATGACGGCCTGGGCCGCCTCGCGCTGCTCGGGGTGCGACGACACGGCGCGGGCGAACACGGCCTCGGCGATGCCGCCGACGGGCACACCCAGGTCGAGGGCGTTCTGCACGGTCCAGACGCCGGTGCCCTTGGAACCTGCCTGGTCGAGCACGATGTCGACGAACGGCTTGCCGGTCTCTGCATCGACCTGCTTCAGCACCTCGGCCGTGATCTCGATCAGGTACGACTCGAGGTCGCCCGAGTTCCACTCGGTGAAGACGTCTGCCGCGGCGCGCGGCGTGAGGCCGCCGATCTTCGTCAGGAGGTCGTACGACTCGGCGATCAGCTGCATGTCGGCGTACTCGATGCCGTTGTGGATCATCTTGACGAAGTGGCCGGCGCCGCCCGTGCCCACGTGGGTCACGCAGGGCTCGCCCTCGGCGACGGCCGCGATCGACTTCAGAATGGGGCCGAGGGTCTTCCACGACTCATCCGAACCGCCAGGCATGATCGAGGGGCCCTTGAGCGCGCCCTCCTCGCCGCCCGAGATGCCGGTGCCGACGAAGTGGATGCCCTTCGCCGTCACGGCCTCCTCGCGGCGGATCGTGTCGGTGAAGAGCGCGTTGCCGCCGTCGACGATGATGTCGCCCTCTTCGAAGAGGTCGGCGAGCTGCGAGATGACGGCGTCGGTGCCCTTGCCGGCCTGCACCATGATGATGGCCGTGCGGGGCTTCGTGAGGGAGGCGACGAAGTCCTCGATCTTCTCGCTGGCGACGAAGCCGGCCTCCGGGTGCTCCTCGGTGAGCAGGTTCGTGCGCTCCACCGACCGGTTGTACACGGCGACCGTGTTGCCTTCGCGGCTCGCCAGGTTGCGGGCCAGGTTCGAGCCCATCACGGCAAGCCCGACAACGCCGATGTTCGCTGTCGCTTCGCTTGTTTCAGCCATTGTTCTCCTCCAGATAAGTACCGTTTCCAGCGTAGTGCTTCGACGCCGGGCGCCCCCGGGTGCCCGCGTGGGGGTTGGGTGAGGGATGGGTACCCCCCTATGTGGGCAATTCCCCCCGGTCGGGGGTGCGGGGGTAATAGGATCGCACCGAGCACCCTAGGAGAGGCGACACATCGTGAGTATCACTGGCATCCGAGGCACTTTCTTCGACTTCGTCGACGACCCCTGGAAGCACGTCGGCGACGAGGAGGCCTCGGCCCGGTTCCACTCCGACGGACTGCTGGTGGTCGAAGACGGCATCATCATCGCTTTCGGCGACTACAGCGAGATCATCAACGATTTCGCTGACATCGACGTGACCCACATCGAGCACCGCATCATCACCCCGGGGTTCATCGACGGGCACATCCACTTCCCGCAGACCCGGGTGCTCGGTGCCTTCGGCGAGCAGCTGCTGCCGTGGCTTCAGAAGTGGGTCTTCCCCGAGGAGGCCCGCTACGCCGACCGCGCCTACGCCAAAGACGGTGCCGTGCGGTTCTTCGACAACCTGCTCGCCTCCGGAACCACGACGGTACAGGCGTTCACGAGCAGTGCACCCGTCTGCACCGAGGAACTCTTCGAGGAGGCGTCGAAGCGCAACATGCGCGTCATCGCCGGGCTCACGGGCATCGACAAGAACGCTCCCGACTACTTCGTCGACACCGCCGACAACTTCTACGCCGACAGCAAGACGCTGATCGAGAAGTACCACAACGTCGGCCGCAACCTCTACGCGATCACGCCGCGGTTCGCGTTCGGCGCGAGCCCCGAGCTGCTCGAGCGCTGCGCACAGCTGAAGACCGAGCATCCGGATGCCTGGGTGCACACCCACATCTCGGAGAACCCGGCGGAGGTGCGTGGCGTCAGTGAGGCCCACGAGGGCGCGGAGGACTACCTCGCCGTCTACGAGAAGTACAACCTCGTCGGCCCGAAGTTCACCGGCGGTCACGCCGTCTGGCTGTCGAACTCGGAGTACAAGCGCCTGCACGAGGCCGAGGCCTCCGTCACCTTCTGCCCGAACTCGAACCTCTTCCTCGGCAGCGGTATGTTCCGCCTCGGCAAGGCAACCGACCCCGACCAGCGGGTGCGGATGACCTTCGGCACCGACATGGGCGGCGGAAACCGGTTCAGCATGCTCTCCGTGCTCGACGGCGCGTACAAGGTCGGGATGATCAACAACACCCTGCTCGACGGCAGTGTCGACCCCTCACTGAAAGACAGCGCCGAGGCCGAGCGCAACAAGCTGTCGGCCTACCGCGCGTTCTGGTCGATCACCCTGGGCGGGGCCGAGGGTCTCTACATCGACGACAGGGTCGGCAGCTTCGAGGTCGGCAAGGAGGCGGACTTCGTCGCCCTCGACTGGACCCAGGGCCCCCCCGGCGCCGACTGGCACTCCTCGCTCATCGCCGACGGCGGCGACCCGGTGACGATGGATGACGCGGCGAACATGCTGTTCGGCATCATGATCGTCGGCGACGAACGTGCTGTCGACGAGACCTGGGTCTACGGGTCACGCGCCTACAAGAAGGGCTGAGTGTGGCGACGACGGTCGGTGAGACCCGGCAGGGGCCCGCGGTCTCGCTGATCATCCAGCGCCGTGTGCTGCCGGGCAGCGACGATGTCTACCGGGCCTGGCAGCGGAAGCTCGGCAACGTGCTGAGCGTCTGGCCGGGCTTCCTCGGGCGCGACGTCATCGAACCGTCGCCACCGTCGCAGACCGACTGGGTGCTCGTGCAGCGGTTCGCGAACGTCGAGGCCGCCCGGGGCTGGCTGCAGAGCCCCGAGCGGGCAGCCCTGTTCGACGAGATCAAGGAGCACTTCGTCGGCCAGGAGGAGATCAACCTCGTCACCGAAGACGAGCGGAAGGCGCCGGAGGCGGCGTCGATCATCGTCACCAGCCGTGTTGCACCGGCCGACGAAGCCGCATTCCTCAGCTGGCAGCGGAAGATCTCGGCGGCCGAGGCCAACTTCCCGGGCTTCCAGGGGCACAAGATCGAACGCCCGACTCCCGGTGTGCAGGAGGACTGGACGGTCATCCTGAGCTTCGACACCGACCAGAACCTCGCGGCCTGGACGGATTCTCCGCAGCGCCAGAAGCTGCTGGCGGAGGGGGAGGCCTTCGCCTCGAACACCCGCGTCTCGAAGGCGAAGTACGGATTCACCTTCTGGAGCACCGACCGGCCGAGCCGGCTGATGATCTTCAAGGACAACCTGCTCGTGCTGCTGGTGCTGTACCCGATCGTGTTCCTGTTCGGGTATCTCATCAGCGAGCCGTTCCTCAGCGGGGTGCCGTTCTGGCTGAGCCTGTTCATCGGCAACATCGTCAGCACGCAGCTTCTCGGTTGGCTGGTGGCGCCCTGGATCTTCCGGGTCTTCGCGTGGTGGCACAAGCCCGGTATCGGGTCGCGCCGGGAGGTGCTCGGCTACGTCATCCTCGCGGTGCTCTACGCGGCGTCGATGGCTCTGGATGCCCTGCTGATCGCCCTCGGGCCGATCGGTGGTGGCGGCGCCGCGTAGGCTCGGGATGTGACAGCTTCCGCCCCCGCTCTGCCGCCCGTCGTCGTGATGGGGGTCTCCGGATCGGGTAAATCGACCGTCGGAGCCGCGCTCGCTTCAGCACTCGGCGTCGACTTCATCGACGGCGACGACCTGCACTCCGCAGCCAACACGGCGAAGATGGCCAGCGGCGTGCCGCTCACCGACACCGACCGGCAGCCCTGGCTCGAAGCGGTTGGGCACGTGCTGCATTCGGAGCCGGGTGCCGGCCCTGTCGTCGCGTGTTCGGCCCTCCGCCGTGTGTACAGGGAGGTCCTGCGGGGTGCCGCACCCGACGCCGTGTTCCTCCACCTGGCCGCCGGGGCGGACCTGCTGCGCGCCCGCCTGGTGCACCGCGAGAACCACTTCATGCCGCCGGCCCTGCTCGCCTCGCAGCTCGGCACTCTCGAGCCGCTGGAAGCCGACGAGCGCGGCGTCGTGCTCGACACGGCGGGTGGAGTCGACGAGGTCGTCCTGCAGGCGATCGTGTGGCTCCGCGGTTCCGTGTAGACTCTCAAGCTGAACTTCGGCGAGGGATGCTCTGCATCCGTGATCGACGCGGTGGACGAGGCTTCTGGTCTTTCCTCACGCTGATGCGTTCGAGTTGAACACACCCACAAACCCTCTCATTCGAGACTTTTACAGCGGGCCTTCGTGGCCTGCAAGGAGAAACACCATGGCTGACGACAACAAGATCATCGCGGAGACGCGCACTTCCTTCGGCAAGGGTGCGGCGCGCAAGCTCCGCGCCGCCGGCAAGATCCCCGCCGTGATCTACGGCCACGGCGCCGACCCGCAGCACGTGAGCCTTCCGGGCCACGAGGTCTTCCTGCTCATCCGCAAGTCGAACGCGCTCATCGAGCTCGACATCGAAGGCGCCAAGCAGCTCGCGCTGGTCAAGGATGTGCAGAAGGACCCGGTGCGCCAGATCATCGAGCACCTCGACCTGATCGTCGTGCGCCAGGGTGAGCGTGTGCAGGTGGAGGTCTCCGTGCAGGTCGAGGGCGAGCCCGTCTCCGGCGCCACCGCCGACCTCGACACCTTCACGCTGCTGCTCGAGGTGCTCGCCACGAACATCCCGACCCGCGTCGTCGTCAACATCGAGGGCGCCGAGGCCGGCACCCAGATCCTCGCCAAGGACATCGAACTGCCCGAGGGCGCTGTTCTCGTCGGCGACGAGGACCAGCTGATCGTTGCCGTCTCGATCCCCGAGGAGCAGGACCTGGGCGACAGCCTCTCGGCCGGCGACGCGTCGACGTCGGACGCCCCGACGACCGCATAGTCTCCTGTTCTGTCCAGACGTGCCGCGGCGGCCTTGTTCGCCGCGGCACGTCTGTTTTCTCCCCCAGGTTCTTCTTCCTCTCCGCTGAAAGGTGCGCGTCATGGCTGCTGACGACCAGTGGCTCGTCGTCGGGCTCGGCAACCCCGGCCCGGAGTACGCCGGCAACCGGCACAATGTGGGCCAGATGGTGCTCGACGAGCTGGCGTCGCGGTTCTCGGGGTCGTTCAAAGCGCACCGTTCCAACGCCCGGGTGGCCGAGGGGCGGCTCGTTCCGGGCGGGACGCGGTTCGTCCTCGCCAAGCCGAACAGCTACATGAACAACTCGGGCGGGCCGACCGCCGGCCTGCTCTCCTACTACTCGATCGATCCGTCGCACCTGATCGTGGTGCACGACGAGCTCGACATCCCGTTCGACACCCTCCGCCTGAAGTCGGGCGGCGGGCACGGCGGGCACAACGGCATCCGCGACATCATCACGGCCTCGGGCACACCCGACTTCACCCGGGTGCGGGTCGGCATCGGGCGCCCGCCCGGCCGGCAGAGCGCGGCGGACTTCGTGCTCCGCGACTTCTCGTCGACGGAGCGGACGGTGCTGCCGAACCTGCTGGCGGATGCCGCCGACGCCGTCGAACTCATCGCCGCCGACGGCCTCACGGCCGCGCAGCAGCGCTTCCACGCGCCGCCCGCCTGAGCTGAGCCGCGCACGCTGTCGGCGCAAGCCCGGCCGGGTGTCGGAGGGGAGCCGTAGAATTGGGTACGTGATCCTTCAGGGCTTGATTCCGGCGCTTTCGCGCGCCTCCACGTTCGACCGTGCCCTGGCGGAAGCCGGACGAGATGCCGACTTCTCGCTCACCGACGGGCTGCGGGCGCCGCTTCTCGCCGGGCTCCTGGCGCAGCGCGCGGAACGGGGACTCCCGGAGGCGCTCTTCGTGGTGACGGCAACCGGGCGCGACTCGGAGAGTCTGCGCGCGAGCCTCGAGTGCCTGGCGCCGGGTGCCGACATCCTCGAGTTCCCGGCGTGGGAGACACTGCCGCATGAGCGGCTGAGTCCGAGCGCCGAGATCGTGGGCAAGCGCATCGCCGCGCTCCGCCGCCTCGACGAGTGGACCGCCGAGACGGCAGCTGCCGATGCGAAGGTGAAGGGCGCAGAACGTCCCCGGCCGCTTGTCGTCGTGGCGTCGGTTCGTGCCGCGCTCCAGCCCCTGGCCGACAACCTCACCGAGCACCAGCCCGTGCGGTTGGTGAAGGGCGGCCGCGGTTACGATCTCGCGAGCCTGGTCGGCGAACTCGTCGAACTCGCCTACTCGCGGGTCGACATGGTCACCCGTCGCGGCGAGTTCGCGGTGCGCGGCGGCATCCTCGACATCTTCCCGGCCGTCTCCGAGCACCCCGTGCGGGTCGACTTCTTCGGCGACGAGATCGAGGAGATCCGCGGCTTCTCGGTCGCCGACCAGCGTTCGCTCGAGAACCAGTTCGACCACGTCGAGCTGCCGCCGAGCCGCGAGCTCTTGCTCAGCGAGTCCGTGAAGCAGCGCGCGCGGGAGATGCAGCACGAGTTCCCGAGCCTGTCGGGGCTGCTGGAGAAGATCGGCCAGGGCATCCCCGTCGAGGGGATGGAGTCGCTTGCCCCTGCGCTGCTCGATCGACTCGTCACGGTCACCCACTACTTGCCAGCCGGTGCCGCGATCGCCGTCATCTCGCCCGAACGGGTGGCAAGTCGGGCTGTCAGCCTGACGGAGACGAACCGCGAGTTCCTCTCCGCCGCCTGGAACGCCGCCACCGCAGGAGCCGAGGCTCCGATCGACCTGGCTTCGGGCGAATTCATCACGCTGAACGACCTGCGCGACGCCGCCGGCATCCACCGCCCGTGGTGGACTCTCAGTACGTTCGACAGCGGAACGGCATCCGTCGACGAACACCTGGAAGCGATCGTGGGCACCGATGCGCACTACTTGAGAATCCAGGCTGACGCCGTTCCGAGCTTCCAGGGCAACGTCGAGGGTGCGCTCGATCATGTGGCGAGCCGGATGCACGACGGCTGGAGTGTCGCGGTCGTCGCGGCGGGCACCGGTCTCGTCGAACGCGCGGCCGACGTCCTGGCCGAACGCGAACTGCCTGCGCGCGTGGTCGAGCAGTTCCCGGCCGCACCCGAGCCGGGAATCGCCTACCTCGTGAAGGCCACCGTCGAGAGCGGCTTCGAGCTGCCCGAGATCAAGCTCGCGCTGATCAGTGAGAACGAGTTCTACGGTCGGAGCGCCGGATACGACGCCCGCCAGGTGAAGAAGCTGGCGACGCGCCGCAAGAATGTCGTCGACCCCTTGCAGCTGAAGGCCGGAGACATCGTCGTGCACCAGACGCACGGCATCGGCAAGTTCCTCGAACTCGTGCAACGCGAGGTGTCGAGCGGCGGCCGCAACCCGGTGAAGAGCACCCGCGAATACCTGCTGATCGAGTACGCGCCCTCGAAGCGCGGCTACCCCGGTGACAAGCTCTACGTTCCCACCGACCAGCTCGACCTGCTCACCCGGTACGTCGGGGGAGAGGCGCCCGCCCTGTCGAAGATGGGCGGCAGCGACTGGTCGGCGGCGAAGACGAAGGCACGGAAGGCCGTGCGCGACATCGCCGTCGAGCTCGTGAAGCTCTACTCGGCACGCATGGCGTCGAAGGGCTACGCGTTCGGCCCCGACACCCCCTGGCAGCGGGAGCTCGAGGAGGCGTTCCCGTTTGCCGAGACGCCCGACCAGCTCACCACGATCGACGAGGTCAAGGCCGACATGGAGCGGCCGATCCCGATGGACCGCCTTCTCGCCGGTGACGTGGGCTTCGGCAAGACCGAGGTCGCCGTGCGCGCCGCATTCAAGGCCATCCAGGAGGGCAAGCAGGTCGCGATGCTCGTGCCGACCACCCTTCTCGTGCGCCAGCATCTCGAGACCTTCACCGAACGTTTCGCCGGTTTCCCTGTGCACACCCGTGCGCTCTCGCGGTTCCAGACCGACAAGGAGGCCCGCGAGACGATCAAAGGCCTCGAAGACGGCACCATCGATATGGTGATCGGCACCCACCGCATCCTCGCCGAAGCGATGACGTTCAAAGACCTCGGCCTCGTGATCATCGACGAAGAGCAGCGTTTCGGTGTCGAACACAAAGACAAGCTGAAGAAACTCAAGACGAACGTCGACATCCTCTCGATGAGCGCCACGCCCATCCCTCGCACCCTCGAGATGGCGGTGACGGGCATCCGCGAGATGTCGACGCTCGCGACGCCGCCCGAAGACCGGCACCCGATCCTCACCTATGTCGGCCCGAACTCCGACCGGCAGATCGCGGCCGCCATCCATCGGGAGATGCTCCGCGAGGGGCAGGTCTTCTTCGTGCACAACCGGGTCTCATCGATCAACCGGGTCGCGGCGCACATCGCCGAGCTGGTTCCGGATGCCCGTATCGCCGTCGCCCACGGGCAGCTGCCTGAGCACCTGCTCGAACAGGTGATCGTGGACTTCTGGGAACGCAAGTTCGACGTGCTCGTCTCGACCACAATCATCGAGACCGGGCTCGACATTCCGAACGCCAACACGCTGATCATCGACCGTGCAGACAAGTACGGCCTGTCGCAGTTGCACCAGCTGCGCGGGCGGGTCGGGCGCGGCCGCGAGCGGGCGTATGCGTACTTCCTCTACGACGAGCTGAAGCCGCTTTCGGAGACCGCGCACGACCGCCTCTCGACGATCGCGGCGAACAACGAGCTCGGCTCCGGCATGCAGGTCGCCCTGAAAGACCTCGAGATCCGCGGGGCGGGCAACCTGCTCGGCGGCGAACAGTCGGGCCACATCGCGGGTGTCGGTTTCGACCTCTACCTCCGGATGATCGGGGAGGCCGTCTCGACGTTCCGCGGCGATGTCGCAGAAGGCCAGACCGAGTTGCGGCTAGAACTGCCGGTGGATGCGCACATCCCCGAAGGGTACGTCGACAGCGAGCGGCTGCGGCTGGAGGCCTACCAGAAGCTCTCGACCGCCTCGTCGCCGGCCGCGGCGGACGGCCAGATCGACCAGGTGCTCGAAGAGCTGACCGACCGGTACGGCGAACCGCCGGAGCAGGTCACGAACCTGATCACGGTCTCGAAACTGCGCCGGCTCGCCCAGCGCACCGGGCTCAGCGAGGTCGTGGCGATGGGGTCGAATCTGCGCGTGGCGCCTGCGGCGCTGGCGGATTCGGTGCAGGCCAGGCTCCGGCGGATGTACCCGTCCGCGAAGTACATGGCGGCGGCTGCAGCACTGTCGGTTCCGATGCCGGTCGTGAACGGGCATCCGCTGCCCGACGCGGAACTCATCGCGTGGGTCGAGAGCCTGCTCGGCGCGATCTTCCCGGCGCCCGCGGTTCCGGCCGCAGCGGCGGCGCCCGCCGAGTAGCCCCGGCTCACCCCCGCCCGGTAGCGCCCACCCCACCCGCACCCCCCCCTCGGGGAGTCGATTTCTCCACCAAAATCGGCTTTTTGCCGGAGAAATCGACTCCCCGATCGGTGAGCGGGGCGGGAGGGGGGGCGAGGCGGGTCGGGTCAGAGGTTCTCGCCGCGGTAGCTGCCGACGCTCCAGGCGTTGCCCTCGGGGTCGGTGAACGAGAACTCGCTGCCGCCGTAGCTCTGCTCGGTGAGGGGGCGGATGATCGTCCACCCGGCCGCGCTCACCCGGTCGAAGACCGCCCGGGGTTCGTCGGTACTGAGGTAGGTCGTCGAGGTTCCCGGGCCGCCGACCGTTCCCGACCATCCGGTGCCGCCGGTGTCGCTGCCGAACATGATTCCGCCGCCGCCCGGCCAGAGCAGTTCGGCGTGCGCGATGTCGCGCTCGGGATCCCCGGCGACGTCGCCCCGGTAGACGACGTGTTCGGTGAACCCGATGGTCTCGACGAGCCAGGCCAGCGCGGCTGCCGCGTCATGGAAGCGGAAGGTGGGCCAGACTCCCGGCGCTGGTGTCTTCGTCATGGCGAACAGCCTGCCACCCGGGACGGCGGATCGCCAGAGGTCGGCGTCACGCCAGCGGCTCCGCAGGAGCGATGACCCGCCGCCGCGCCGCGGTGCGCACTGCTCCGATGCTCGCAGCGATGACCAGCGCGATCGCCACCGCCTCGACCCAGGTCAGCGCTTGGCCGAGGATGGCGAGCCCGGCCAGTGCCGCGATCGCGGGCGCGAGGCTCATCAGGATCGAGAACGTCGCCTCTGGGATGCGCCGCAAGGCCAGCAGCTCGAACGCGTACGGGATCGTCGAGGAGAGGAGAGCAACCGCCAGGCCGAGCAGCAGTACCCGGGGCTCGACGAGGGCGGATCCGGCCGTCAGCAACCCGAACGGCAGGGAGATGATGGCTCCGACCACCATCGCGATCGCGATGCCGTCGAGCTTCGGGAATCGGGCCCCGGTGCGCGCCGAGAGCAGGATGTAGGCCGCCCAGAAGACCCCGGTTCCTGCGGCGAAGGCGACGCCGACCGGGTCGAGGGCGTCCGCACCGCCCTGGCTGAGCAGTGCGACGCCCGCGAAAGCGAGGACCGCCCAGAGCCAGGCGGAAGCGCGCCGGCTCACGACGACCGAGAGCACCAGCGGCCCGAGAACCTCGATGGTGACGGTGGTTCCGAGCGGCAACCTGTCGAGCGCGGTGTAGAACATCATGTTCATGCCGCCCACCGTGAGACCGAAGGCGACCACGATCATCCAGTCGCTGCGGCTGTATCCCCGAAGCCGGGGGCGGCAGAGGGCCATCAGGACGAGCGCGGAGAACCCGAGGCGGAGTGTCACCATGCCGAGAGCGCCGACGGTCGGGAACAGCGTGATCGCGAACGACGCGCCGATCTCCTGGCAGAGCAGCCCCGCAACGACAAGCCCGATGGGCCCGAGTGTGCCGGCTCGGAGGCTCAGGGCGGTGGATGTCACGCCCTCACGTTACCGTTCGGAGGGTCCCGGGTCGGTTCTGTCGTCTGCTCTGCCGTACGCGTCCGCCTCCGCCAGCTCGGCCTTGGCGTAGTGCCGGTTGCGGGGGCGGAGCACCACGGTGGCGAGCAGAGCGGCGAGCACGGACGCGACCAGGATGGCCACCTTGGCGTCGTCGTCGTGCACGCTGCCGATGCCGAAACTGAGTTCCGCGACGAGGAGCGAGACGGTGAACCCGATCCCGCCGAGCAGGGCGACCCCGGTGAGATCGATCCACCGGATGCTCGGATCGAGTTGCGCGCGGGTCGCCCGGGTGGTGACCCAGGTCGTGAGCAGGATGCCGACGGGTTTGCCGAGCACCAGGGCGGCGACGATGCCGATCGTCACCGGACTCGAGAGCGCGGTGGTGAAGCCGTCGAGCCCGCCGATGGTGACACCTGCGGCGAAGAACGCGAAGACCGGCACGGCGAAGCCGGTGGAGATCGGGCGGAAACGGTGCTCGAAGATCTCGGACAGCCCGGGTCCCGCCTCCGGCCCGCCGCTGGCCTTGCTCCGGATCACCGGGATCGCGAAGCCGAGCAGCACCCCCGCGATGGTCGCGTGGATCCCCGACGCGTGGATCAGAGCCCAGACGGCCACTGCGATCGGCAGCAGGATCAGCCAGGCCGCCGCCTGGTGCCGGCCGAAGAACCGGCGGAACCGCTGGGCGAGAACGGTGTAGAGGGCGAGCGGGAGCAGAGCGAGCAGCAGGGGTACGAACTGGATCTCGCTGGTGTACACGAAGGCGATGATCGCGATGGCGATGAGGTCGTCGACCACCGCGAGTGTGAGCAGGAAGATGCGGAGTGCGCTCGGCAGCCGGGAGCCGACGATCGCGAGCACGGCCACGGCGAAGGCGATGTCTGTCGCGGTGGGGATCGCCCAGCCGGTGATGGCTTCCGGGTCGGCGAGGTTGATCGCCAGGTAGATGAGGGCGGGGACGATCACGCCGCCGACCGCAGCGGAGACCGGCACGATCGCCTTGCTGAACTGGCGGAGCTCGCCCGCGACGAACTCCCGTTTAAGCTCGAGCCCGACCAGGAAGAAGAAGATCGCCAGCAGACCGTCTGATGCCCACTGGCCGAGGCTCAGATGCAGGTGCAGAGCCTCCGGCCCGATCTCGAAGTCCCGGAGCGCGAAGTAGCTGTCAGCGAACGGAGTGTTGGCCCAGATGACAGCGATGGCCGCCGCGACCACGAGGATCACGCCGCCGACCGTTTCTTTACGGAGGATCTCGCCGAGACGGGACGATTCGGCCGAACGGTCTGCGGCGAACAGGCCGGGCTTCGTGTCGGGGGTGCCCGCGGGCGGTGAGTGCTGGGTCATGGTGCCTCTCGGAAGGGTCGAAGAAGTTTCTGCCGACCAGACTTCCCGGCTCACCGGTTACAGTCTAACGACAGTGCTCAACCGGCCGGCGTGACCCGCGCCGACCGATGGATGTGAGGCCCGCGTGACAGACCAGTACCCCTCCAGGCTCGACGAACTGATCGCCGTCACCGCTCGGCTGCGCGCGCCGGGTGGATGCCCGTGGGACGCCGAGCAGACCCACGAGTCGCTCGTGCAGTACCTCGTCGAGGAGTCGCACGAGCTGGTCGAGGCGATCGAGGTGGGCACACGCGACGACCTGCTCGAGGAGCTCGGCGACGTGCTCTACCAGGTGATCTTCCACGCCGATCTCGCCGCTCACACGCCGGGCGAGGGCTTCGACATCCAGGATGTCGCGGCTCACATGACCGCGAAGATGGTGGGGCGGCATCCGCATGTCTTCGGCGACCGGATCGCGCACACGGCTGCCGACGTGGTGGGAATGTGGGACGACCTGAAGGCCGTCGAGAAGCCGGGCCGCACAAGCGTGCTCGACGGGATCCCCCAGGGGATGCCCTCGCTCGCGCTCGCGGACAAGGTGATCGGCAAGGCGCAGAAGATCGGCCTGCTCGACGCCGACGCCCCGGCGGGCATCCCGGTCAGCGACGAAGACGAGCTCGGTTCGCTGCTGCTCGCCGTGGTTGCTTCGGCCAAGGCGCAGGGGCTCGATGCCGAACGCGCGCTGCGGTCGACGCTCCGGGGACTGCAGGATGAGATCCGCGAGGCGGAGGCTCAGGATTCAGCCGACGCGGGCATCATCGCGCTGCCGTCTGTCGACTGATGCCCCGGGCCAGCGCCCGAGCAGCAGCACCGCAATCGCGTAGAACACCGCGCCGAGCACGGCGAACGGCAGGTCGAGGAAGAACTCCATCACGCAGAACGCCGGCACGAACGTGAGCACGGCGGCCAGCGCGACGATCGGCCCCGGGGGAGTGGGCCCCACCTCGCGCGGCTTCTCGAACCGCCCGACCAGGAACGACAACCCGAACAGCGCCGCCATGACGATCACGAAAAAGACGGGGCGGCTCCACCACCAGGCCGGGCCCGCCGGAGCGGGGGATGCCCCGGGGATGAGCAGCGCGATCCCTGAGAGAATGATGATCACGGGCAGGTGCCAGAGGTAGATCGTCATCAGCCGCGATCCGACGACGAAGACGAAGGCGCGCGCGGCGTGCGTGTTCATGAGGGCTGCCAGCGCCGGTCGCAGCAGCCTCAGGATGCACGCCTGACCGAGGGCGAGCGCGACCAGGGGCAGCGTGGGAGGGTTCAGGTTCGTGAGCATGTCGTCGCTGTACGGGCCCAGACCGGTCAGCGGGAACAGGGTCGCGTACGCGGCGGCGGCGACCAGCACCAGCTGCCACCAGGCGCGTCGGTCGAACCATCCGTCGGCGTACCAGAAGCCCAACTGCTGCACCAGCAGCCAGACGAAGAAGAGGTTCAGCAGGCCGACGGCGTCGATCCCGCTGGAGTAGCGCAGGGCATCCACGACCACCGCACCGGCGAGCAGCACGACCAGGGTGAGGCGCGGGGCTCGCGCATGCCAGCGGGCCATTGCGGGCACGAGCGCCTGGCAGAGACCGTAGGCGGCGAGGAACCAGAGCGGCGAGCCGGCCCCGACGACGACGGTGTCGAGCAGGGTCGGGTCGATACCGATGAGCCGCGCCCCGCCGATGACGGCCACGTAGAACACGAAGAGGGGGAGGGCGGGCTGGGCGAGGCGCAGAACCCGGGTGCGCACGAAGTCGGCGGGGGTGCCTCCGCGGCGAACGGAGCTCCGCCAGGCTGTGATGCTCGCGAACCCGCCGACCACGAAGAAGAGCGGCATGATCTGGCCCTCCCACGTCACGGGCGCGAACCACCACTGCTGCTCGAGGGGGCGCGAAACAGTGAGTTGGCCGTCGGCCGCGAACCCGACGCCGACCATGAGCAGGTGGATGATCACCACGAGCAGCACGCAGAACACCCGCGCGATGTCGAGCGTCAGGTCGCGTTTGGAGAGGTCGATCGACGACGTTGTCAGACTGGCGGAACTCATGCGAACAATATAGGGGACGCGAGCTTTCGTCAGCCGCGGCGGCGCGGTGCCGGCATCCGGGCACCGACGAACGGGCGAGGATGGTGCGGCACGCCCCGCTCCGCGGCACCCTGTCCGCTGAGGCTCGTCCGTTTGTCGGCCGACAGCGGGCAGGACGGGGAAGGCTCCGCGCGACTGGCAGAATTGGGGCATGGCTCAGGCAATCACCCCGCCCCGCGGCATGCGCGACTTCCTTCCGGCAGAGAAGGCGACGCGCGAGCGTGCGCTCGGCATCATCCGCCGCTCCTACACCGCGCACGGGTTCGACGAGATCGAGACGCCCGTGATGGAGGACATCGAGCGCCTGCACTCCGGCCTCGGCGGGGACAACGAAAAGCTGAGCTTCAGCGTGATGAAGCGTGCGCTCAGCAAGAGCGACCTCGAGGAGGCGGCCGAGTTCGAGGCGCCCGAATTCCTCGCCGACCTGGGGCTCCGGTTCGACCTCACGGTTCCGCTCGCACGGTTCTACGCGAGCCACCGCGGGGAGTTGCCGAGCGTCTTCCGGGCCATCCAGATCGCGCCGGTCTGGCGTGCGGAGCGCCCGCAGAAGGGTCGCTACCGCCAGTTCGTGCAGTGCGACATCGACATCATCGGCGAGCCAGGCCAGCTGGCCGAGGCGGAGATCATCACGGCGACGCTCGCCACGCTCGACGAGCTGGGGCTGGCCGGCTGCACGATCCGCATCAACGACCGTCGGCTGCTCACGGCGATGCTGGACGTCTTCGGATTCGCTCCGGCTGAACATCCACAGGTTCTGATCACGGTCGACAAGCTCGACAAGGTGGGCCAGGACGGCGTCGTCGCCGAACTGCGCGAGCGCGCCGTCACACCGGCCGCCGTCGATGCGCTCGACGCGTTCTTCCACCGCATCACGACCCAGGAGTTCAACCCGTTCGGCGTGCGTGCGATCACGAAGGCCCTGCCGGCGGGGGTCGACCCCGAGCTCATCGCCGAGCTGGCCGCGCTCGCAGAGGTCGTCGACAAGGCGTACCTGCAGTTCGACCCGTTCCTCGTGCGCGGCATGGGCTACTACACGGGCACGATCTTCGAGATCGCGCACCCCGACTTCTCGTTCTCGCTCGGGGGAGGAGGTCGTTACGACGGCATGATCGGCCGTTTCCTCGGTACGGATGTCGCGGCCTGCGGCTTCTCGATCGGATTCGAGCGCATCGTCGACCTCCTGCAGGCCGACGCCGTCGGGGCTCCGGATGCCCTGCTGCTCCTGCACGACGCATCCGCGACGCCGGCGCAACTGGTCGGGTTGAAGACGCAGCTGATCGCCTCGGGAACCCGTGTGCGGCTCGAGAAGCGGACGAAGAACACGAAGGCGCAGCTCGACCGCGCGGCAGCCGGCGGGTTCACCTCGTTCGCGTTCGTCGGCCCCGACACCCACGCCGAGGCAGACCTCGAGGTCAAGGCGATCTAATCTTCTACATCTCGTAGAAAAAGTGAGGATTTGGACGTTAGATAGTTCGGCTATACAATCAAGTACGTGAACAGCGAACTTTCTGAACTTCTGGGCGACCTCGTAGCCGTCACCCACCGCCTCACCCGTCTCGCGGCCCAGGCCACGGGGGAGACCACGCCGCCCGCCTCGTGGCGGACGCTCAGCGTGCTCACCTCCGCCGGGCCCATGCGCCTCGGCGAACTCGCGAACGCGAGCCGCGTCAGCCAGCCGACGATGACCAGGATCGTCGCCAACCTCAACGAGCTCGAATGGATCAAGCGCATCGCCGATTCATCCGACGCCCGCGCCTGGCAGATCGCCATCGCGCCGAAGGGCCAGGTCGCGTTGAACGATTGGCGTTTCCGCCTCGGCGTCGCCCTCGAACCCCTCTTCTCCGACCTCACGCACCGTGAGCTCGAAGTTCTCAGCCAGGCCACCGAGCTCATCGGCGACCGTATAGACGTACAGGAGCTTGCAGCCTAATCATGACAACCGTCGGATCCTCCCAGGGCTCCGCGACCCCCGCCACACCGACGAAGGCCGCTTCAGCCGCACAGACAGCACCCGCACCCACTACGCACGGCCCCGGAAGCTCAGGCCACGGCCACGGCCACGGCCACGGCGGTGGCGGGGCATCCATCCTGCACCAGCCGAAAGCCGTCTGGGCCGTCGCCTTCGCGAGCGTCATCGCGTTCATGGGCATCGGCCTGGTCGACCCGATCCTGCCGGCCATCGCCGAAGCGCTCCAGGCCAGCCCGACGCAGACCTCGCTGCTCTTCACGAGCTACCTCGTCATCACCGGCCTCGCGATGCTCATCACGAGCTTCGTCTCGAGCCGGATCGGTGCCAAGAAGACCCTGCTCATCGGTCTCGCCCTGATCGTCGTGTTCGCGGCCCTCGCCGGGCTCGCCGGCAGCGTCGAGGGTGTCATCGGGTTCCGCGGCGGCTGGGGGCTCGGCAACGCGTTCTTCATCTCCACGGCCCTCGCCACCATCGTCGGCGCCGCGAGCGGCGGAGCGTCGAGCGCCATCGTGCTGTACGAGGCCGCCCTCGGTCTCGGTATCGCGATCGGTCCACTGCTCGGTGGCCTGCTCGGCTCGATCAGCTGGCGCGGCCCGTTCTTCGGAACCGCCGTGCTCATGGCCATCGGCTTCATCGCGATCGCGGTCCTGCTGAAGAAGGACGAGAAGGTCGACCGGGTTCCGACCCGCCTCAGTGCGCCGATCCGGGCACTGGCGAACCCGAGCATCCGCCTGCTCGCCTTCACCGCCCTGTTCTACAACATGGGCTTCTTCACCCTGCTGGCCTACACGCCGTTCCCGCTCGGCCTCAACGCGATCGGCCTGGGCTTCACCTTCTTCGGCTGGGGGATCGGAGTCGCGGTCACCTCGGTGTTCGTCGCCCCTCTGCTGACCCGTCGGATGAAGCGCACCACAGCCCTGACCGGGGCGCTCGTGCTGCTCGCGCTCGACCTCGTCGCGGGTGGGCTCCTCATCTCCTCCACAGTCGGCCTCATCGTCTGCATTGTCGTCGGCGGCCTGATGCTCGGAATCATCAATACCGTGCTCACCGAGTCGGTCATGATGGCGACCGACCTGCCGCGCACCGTCGCGTCGTCGGCCTACTCGGCCGTGCGGTTCCTCGGCGGTGCCATCGCTCCGCCCGCCGCAGCAGCGCTGGCCGTGGCCGTCAGCCCCGGGTTCCCGATGTACGCGGCTGCCGGCTCGGTGATCGTGGCCGCCCTGTTCGTCGTCATCGGACGGAAGACCCTCCGCCGGGTCGACGCCGGCGGCGAGGAGACCGAGTTCGAGGAGGCCCAGGCGCTGAGCGTCGGCGAGGAGTAGATCGGTAGACTGGTGCCACCGGATGCTCGCCTGCTGCGACATCCGTCACAGAACTCATAAGGAGACAATCCAGTGGCATTGATCGAAGCCGTAGGCGCTCGCGAGATCCTCGATTCGCGCGGCAACCCGACCATCGAGGTCGAGGTTCTGCTCGACGACGGCGTGGTTTCCCGCGCTGCCGTCCCGTCCGGAGCATCCACCGGTGCCTTCGAAGCCTACGAGCTCCGCGACGGCGACAAGAGCCGCTACCTCGGCAAGGGCGTGCTGAAGGCCGTCGACGCCGTGATCGACGAGCTCGGCCCGGCGCTGGAAGGCTTCGACGCCAGCGACCAGCGCCTCGTCGACGGTGCGATGATCGCGCTCGACGGCACCGAGAACAAGAGCCGCCTCGGCGCGAACTCGATCCTCGGCGTCTCGCTCGCCGTCGCCCGGGCCGCTGCCGACTCGGCCGACCTGCCCCTGTTCCGCTACGTCGGCGGCCCGAACGCCCACGTGCTGCCCGTGCCGATGATGAACATCATCAACGGTGGGTCGCACGCCGACTCGAACGTCGACATCCAGGAGTTCATGATCGCGCCGATCGGTGCCGAGACGTTCTCCGAGGCCCTCCGCTGGGGCGTCGAGACCTACCACGCGCTCAAGTCGCTGATGTCGAAGAAGGGCCTCTCGACGGGCCTCGGCGACGAGGGCGGCTTCGCGCCGAACCTGTCGTCGAACGCTGCGGCGCTCGACCTCATCCTCGAGGCGATCACGGCGGCGGGCTTCACCCCCGGCACCGACATCGCCCTGGCGATGGATGTCGCGGCGAGCGAGTTCTACCGCGACGGCGCCTACCAGTTCGAAGGCAAGGCCACGTCGTCGGTGGAACTCAGCAGCTACTTCGAGAACCTGCTGGCGAACTACCCGCTCGTCTCGATCGAAGACCCGCTCGAAGAAGACGACTGGGAGGGCTACCAGCACCTCACCTCGTCGATCGGCGGCAAGGTGCAGATCGTCGGTGACGACCTGTTCGTCACGAACCCGGTTCGCCTGGCCAAGGGCATCTCGCTGGGCGCCGGCAACTCGATGCTCGTCAAGGTCAACCAGATCGGCACGCTCACCGAGACGCTCGACGCGGTCTCCCTGGCGCAGCGTTCCGGCTACACCACGATGATGTCGCACCGTTCGGGTGAGACCGAGGACACGACCATCGCCGACCTCGCCGTCGCCACCAACTCGGGTCAGATCAAGACCGGTGCGCCTGCCCGCAGCGAGCGCGTCGCTAAGTACAATCAACTCCTGAGGATCGAAGAGGAGCTCGCCGAGGCGGCTGTCTACGCGGGCCGCACCGCGTTCCCGCGCTTCACCGCCTGATCGGGCAGAGCGCTCCAGCAGTAGGCGGTTCCACCGAACCGCGAGTGAGGAATTCCATGAGATCGACGGTCGGCAGGGCTCCGCGCTCCGCCGACCGCCGGTCGACCGGGGCCGCACCCACCAACTGGCTCCGCAGCATCCGGTTCTCCGGCTTCACCGTGCTGATGCTGGTCATCCTCGTGCTCTTCGTCGTGATCGTCGCGCCGGGTGCGCGGATCTTCATCGAACAGCGCCAGCAGATCGCCGACCTCCAGCAGAACCTGAAGGCTGCCGAGGCGCAGAACTCCAGCCTCACCTCGGATGTCGCGCGGTGGAGCGACCCCGCCTACATCCGGGCCGAGGCGCGCGACCGCCTCTACTACGTCATGCCCGGCGAAACCAGTTTCCTCGTGCTGAACGACACCGGCACGGGGCAGGCCGGCAGTACGGCACCGGTGTCGAGTGACATCCAGACCACACAGAGCGACTGGATCGCGTCGCTGCTGGTCTCCGGGCTCACCGCCGGCCTCAGCACCCAGACGCCCGACCAGCTCGGCCTCACGCCCACCGGCGCAGCGACCCCCGATGGAACGGCGCCCACCGGCGCGGCCACCCCCGACGGAACGACACAATGACAACGCCCCCGTTCGACGCTCCCACCCAGCTCGACATCCAGACCGTCTCGAACCAGCTCGGCAGGCAGGCGCGGAACGTGCTCGGTATCGCCGCGCGCTGCATCTGTGGCGCGCCGACCGTCGTCGCCACCGCCCCACGCCTCGACGACGGAACCCCGTTCCCCACGATGTACTACCTGAGCCACCCGGCCGCGACAGCCGCCATGTCCGACCTCGAGGCCGCCCAGATCATGCCCTCCCTCCAGCAACTCGTCGAATCCGACGAAGCGGTCGGTGCCGCGTACCTCGCCGCGCACGAGCAGTACCTCGCCGACCGGGAGAGCATTGCCGTCGTCGAGGAGATCGCCAACATCTCGGCCGGAGGGATGCCCGTGCGGGTCAAATGCCTGCACGCCCTCGCCGCGCACGCCCTCGCGGCGGGCCCCGGGGTGAACCCGATCGGCGATCTCGCCCTGGCGCGGGGGGACTGGTCGCCACTCGTCTGCGAGTGCAAGGAGTATCCTGTAGATGCGGCCAGCGCAGGCCATTGAACAACTCCGTGGCACACCAGTGCGATAACTCGTTCTGGCCCGTGGTGCGGAGGTAGTAGCCTGTTGGCTTGTACCTGACCGAGGAGAACCTTTACTGTGCCGAAAATCTTGATCGTCGGCGGCGGCTACGCCGGCTTCTACACCGCCTGGAAGCTCGAGAAGTGGTTGCGGAACGGCGAGGCTGAGGTCACCGTCGTCGACCCGCTGCCGTACATGACGTACCAGCCCTTCCTGCCCGAGATCGCATCCGGCTCGATCGAGCCCCGCCACGCGGTCGTCGCGCTCCGTCGCCACCTCAAGAAGACGACGATCATCGCCGGCAAGGTCGAGAAGATCACCCACGCCGACAAGACCGTCACGATCCACCCGAACATCGGCGAGGACTACGAGGTCGAGTACGACACCATCGTCGTCACCGCCGGCTCGGTCTCGCGTACGTTCCCGATCCCGGGTGTCGCAGACGAGGCCATCGGTCTGAAGACGATCGAGGAGGCCGTGGCCATCCGCGACCGCATCCTCACCAACTTCGACAAGGCTTCGCAGCTGCCCGAGGGACCCGAGCGCGACCGCCTGCTGACCTTCGTCGTCGTCGGCGGCGGCTTCGCCGGCATCGAGATCTTCGCCGAGATTCGCTCCTTCGCCAGCGCCCTGCTCGACAGCTATCCCGAGCTCGCCTTCGAGGACACCCACTTCCACCTGATCGAGGCCATGGGCCGCATCATGCCCGAGGTCTCGCTGAAGACCGCCGGCTGGGTCATCAAGAACCTCGCCGAGCGTGGCGCCCAGATCCACCTCGACACCCAGCTGAAATCCGCTGTCGGCGGTGTCGTCGAGCTGTCGACCGGTGAGAGCTTCGAGTCCGACACCATCGTCTGGACGGCCGGCGTCATGGCCAGCCCGATGCTGAAGAACACCGACCTCCCCATCGAGGAGCGCGGCCGCCTGCGCCTGCAGGCCGACCTCCGTGTCGTCGGTGACGACGGCATCGTTCCCGACGCCTGGGGTGCCGGCGACGTCTCGGCCGTGCCCGACCTCTCCGGTGGTGGTGTGGGCGGGTTCTGCGTACCGAATGCCCAGCACGCCGTGCGCCAGGGCAAGCAGCTCGCGAAGAACATCGTCGCCGAGCTCCGTGGTGAAGACGTCAAGGACTACTTCCACAAGAACGCTGGCGCGGTCGCCGGCCTCGGCCTCGGCGTCGGCGCTTTCCAGTCGGGCAAGATCGGTATCACCGGCTTCCCCGCCTGGGTCATGCACCGTGGCTACCACGGTCTCGCCATGCCGAGCTGGGAGCGCAAGATCCGCGTCATCGGCAACTGGGCGTTCAACCTCGTGCTCGGCCGCGACATCGCCTCGCTCGAGGCCCGGGTGCACCCGCGCGCAGCGTTCGAGGAGTTCGCGTCCCGTCCCCGTCCGGCTGCTCCCGCCGCTGCGGCGCCCGCCGCTCCTGCTGTCGGTGCTGGCACCCCAGGCCCCGCCGGTGCTCCGGTGCCGGTCGGTGGAGCGGTCTCGAAAGAGTAACCTCCTGGTCGCCCCCATAGCCCAATTGGCAGAGGCAGACGACTTAAAATCGTCGTAGTGAGGGTTCGAGTCCCTCTGGGGGTACTTCAGCCTTAACTTTGTCTTGCTGTGTCAACGGGAGAGTTGGGGCTATCGCCGGCGCGGATCGGGTTGCCGCGCGCGCCGCGCCTAGTGGCCCTCCCGCCGGAGCTCCGCCTCGAGCGGCGCATCCGACACGATCGTCACCGGCACGCCGGGGGTGATGAGAAGTTCGTAGGTCTGCGGGTTGCCCTCGAGGTCGGTGCAGAGGAATGCCGTCCACTCGGTGCGGCCCGCGGCGACGATCGACTGGATCAGGTCGCGGACCGCGGTGTGCTCGTCGGCGTCAGCGATCACGATCTCGGTATTGCCGTACTGCAGAATCGAAGTCATTCGGTTTCCCCTCGTCTTTTCGGCCGCCTGTGCCGGAGAAATCCTCAGGGAGGGATCTTCCGGCACAGGGGCGGCATCGCCATGTTGCCGAAGGTTCCGCTCAGGGAGCGGAACACGTCAGGCAACGGATGGGCGTCGACGGAGCGCTAGGAACACTCTTCAACCGGCAGCACAATTCGGTAGCTGCGCATTCAAGCTAACCCGTTCGGGTTAACCCCTGCAAAGGCCCAGTTGTGGGGGCAGACGGGGAACGCCGCCGACGTCCCCGTCCAACACGAGGACGAACATGACGTCTAAAACGATGACCCGAGCAGCACCGATTGTTCACCTGGGCGCGCGAGAGTAGGCGGATGACGGCACCACCCACCCTCGCGCGAAAGCTCGGCACCGTCGACGCGGTGAGCATCGGCCTCGGTTCGATGATCGGGGCCGGCATCTTCGCCGCGTTCGCCCCGGCCTCGTCCGTCGCGGGTGCTGGGCTGCTCGTGGGGCTGCTGGTCGCCGGGATCGTCGCCTTCTGCAACGCGACGTCATCGGCGCAGCTCGCCGCGCAGTATCCGACGTCGGGTGGCAGCTACGTCTACGGCCGGGAACGGCTGGGGGAGTGGCCCGGGTTCCTGGCGGGGTGGAGCTTCGTGGTCGGCAAGACGGCCAGCTGCGCGGCGATGGCGCTCACGTTCGCCGCGTATGCGGCACCGGCCGGCTGGGAGAAGCCCGTCGCGGTGCTGGCTGTGCTCGCTCTCGCAGCCGTCAACCTCGTCGGGGTCACCCGAACGGCAGCGCTGACGCGCGTGATCGTGGCATTCGTGCTGCTGGTGCTGGCCGTTGTCGTGATCTCGGCGGTGGCGGGCCGGGGGCCGCTGGTTCTGGATGCTCGACCCGACTTGTTCGAGCACGGCTGGTACGGCATCCTGCAGTCCGGCGGGCTGCTCTTCTTCGCCTTCGCGGGCTACGCGCGCATCGCGACGATGGGGGAGGAAGTGAAGGAGCCGCAACGCACGATCCCACGCGCCATCCTCGTCGCCCTGGCGGCGACCTTCGTGGTCTACGCCGTTATCGCGCTGACGGTTCTCGCCGTGCTCGGCCCGGAACGGCTCGCCGCGAGCAGCGCACCGCTCGCCGATGTCGTGGCGGCGGGAGGGTGGAGCTGGGCTTCGCCGCTCGTGCGGATCGGTGCGGCCGCCGCGGCCCTCGGTGCGCTGCTGGCGCTCATCGCGGGAATCGGACGCACGAGCCTCGCGATGGCCCGCAACGACGATCTGCCCCGCTGGCTTGCGGCCGTGCATCCGAGGCGCCGGGTGCCGCAGCACGCGGAGATCGCGCTGGCCGTGGTCGTGTGTGTGCTGGTGCTGAGTGTAGACCTCCGATCAGCGATCGGTTTCTCGTCGTTCGGCGTGCTGCTCTACTACGTTGTCGCGAATGCTGCCGCCTTCACGCAGGGCGCGGCGGATCGGCGCTACCCGCGAGCGCTCCAGGTTGTCGGAGTGCTCGGTTGCCTCGTTCTGGTCGCGACGCTGCCGCTGCCGGCTGTGCTCGTGGGGCTGGGTGTGCTGGTGGTGGGGATCGGGTACCGGATCGTGCGGTTGCGCACCGCGGTCAGCGCGAAGCGGCCGCCTTCTCCGCCAGGTAGTCGTCCATCGTGACGGCGACGTCGCTGAGGAACCGCTCGAACTCCGCCAGAACCTCGGGGGAGTAGCGATCCATGACCGTGCCGAGGCGTTCGGCGAGCGGGTCGAAGAAGCCGTCGATCAGTTCTTCGACTCCGTCGGTCGAGTGCAGGGTGACGATGCGCCGGTCGGCGTTGTCGCGCGCGCGGCGGATGTGCCCGGCGTCTTCGAGCCGGTTGAGGAGCGAGGATGTCGCGCCCCCGGTCAGCCCGACGCGGTGGCTGAGCTGGGTCTGGGTGAGGGGCGCACCGGCGTCCTGTGCGGCGAGAATGTGTACCAGCGCGTTGGCGTCGGTGGTGTGGAGGCCGGCGGAGAGCCCGAGCTGGCGGCCCATGTCGCTGAACGCTGTTCCGTGCATCCGGAGCGCTGTGAGCAGCCGGTCGTGCTGGGCGTTCGGACCGGACGGCGATTCCGGCATGGCGACCTCCTCGTGTCAACCCCAGTCTACGGGTATTCGTTTGATTGTCACTTCATTTGATCATGGGTTAGATTGATCATGTAACTATTTTGAAGGGGCCCATCATGAACGAGAATCCGAAAGTCCTGATCTCCGGGGCGAGCATTGCCGGCCCCGCCCTCGCCTACTGGCTGGGGCGTTACGGCTGGCGGAGCACCGTGGTCGAACGGGCGTCGGAGTTCCGCGACGGGGGGCAGAACATCGACGTGCGTGGGGCGGGCCGTGAAGTGCTGCGGCGAGCGGGCCTCGAAGACGCGGTTCGCCGGGCGAACACGGGTGAGGTCGGCACGCGGTTCCTGGGCAGCGGCGGGTCGATCGTCGCCGAATTCCCGGTGCGGGCCTCGGAGAGCGGCGGCGCAACAGCCGAACTCGAGATCCTTCGCGGGGACCTGGCGCGCATCCTCGTCGACGCAAGCGTGGCCGGCGACCTCACCGACTATCTCTACGGCGACCAGATCGCGGGGATCGTCGAAGGCGAAGACGACGTGGAAGTGACATTCGAGAGCGGCGAGCAGCGGCGCTTCGACCTCGTCGTCGCCGCAGACGGAATGCGCTCGAGCACCCGCGAGCTCGTGTTCGGCGGCGAAGCATCCGTTCATCCCCTCGGCATGGAGACGAGCTACTTCACCGTCCCGCGCACCGCCACCGACACCCCCTGGTGGAACTGGTACAACGAAGCGGGCGGCCTCGCCGTGACGCTCCGACCCGACCAGCACGGCACGACGCGCGCGACGCTCTCGTCGATCAGCTACGGGAAGGTCGGCGGTTCCGGCAGGTCCGGGGCGGTGGATGCTCGCAGTGAGCGCCGCACGGCCGCTGAGCAGAGGGCGCGGCTCCGCGAGCAGTTCCGTGACGTCGGCTGGGAGGCTCCGCGCCTTCTCGACGCGCTCGACGACGCGTCCGACCTGTACTTCGAGTCGATCGGGCAGGTGAAGGCACCGCACTGGTCCCGCGGTCGTGTCGCGCTGGCAGGGGATGCCGCGTGGTGCGCCTCGCCCGTGAGCGGCATGGGCACCAGCCTGTCGATCGTGGGCGCGTACGTGCTTGCGGGCGAGCTCGCCTCGCACGTGCACCACCGGGATGCGTTCGCCGGCTACGAGCGGATCATGCGCCCCTACGTCGACCAGGCACAGCAGCTCCCGCCCGGAGTGCCCCGCGTTGCCAACCCGCGGACGCGGGCCGGTCTCGCGGCGCTGCACGTGGCGCTCCGCGCCGCATCCACCCCCCTCGTGGGCAAGCTCGGCGCGAAACTCTTCGCGCCGCCCGCCGACAGGATCGAGCTGCCCGACTACGCGCACCTGGAGCGCGGCCGCGCGTAGCGCCCCGTCGCTGAGGGCTCGCCCCGGGTCAGGCGGCCGCCGATTCCAGCACGTGTTCGGCGCGCTCGGGGCTGCCCGCGGCGAGACCGCGGTCGATCGCCCGGCGGGATGCGAGCCAGATGACGACGCCGAGGAGGAAGACGAGCCCCTCGGAGACGGTCAGCGACCAGATGATGCCGGCGAGACCGAACCAGAGGTTGCCGAGCAGCACGATGGGGATGAACAGCACGCCCTGCGCCAGGGACATGACGATGGCGGGCACCGAGCGCCCGGTCGCCTGGAAGAGCGAGGTCAGCAGACCGGTGAAACCGTTCACGATCATCGCGACGAGCTGGGCGGTGAGGATGGTGACACCGATGGCCAGCACGGAGGGGTCGGAGACGAACGCTGAGAAGACCTGGTCGCGGAACACGAAGACCGAAGCGGCCGAGAGGAGCACGATGCCGCCGACGGTGACCGCCGAGACCCGGAGGGCCGACCGGAGCCTGGCTCGGTCGCCTTTGCCGTAGGAGTAAGCGAGCAGCGGCAGTACGCCGAGGGTGACGCCCATGACGAGGAACTCCGGCACCTGGGCGATGCGCACGGCGACGCCCATCGCGGCGAGGGCGCTGTCGCCGTAGGCCACCGCGAGGTTGTTCAGCACCAGGGAGGTGACGATCAGGAAGGCCGACTGCAGAAGCTCGCCGACACCCACGCCGAAGACCGGCTTCAGCACGGCGGGCGACAGGGTGAACCAGCGTGGCGCGAGGCTCACGTGTTCGCTGTGGCGCTGCAGCCAGACGATGAAGTAGACGACGACTCCGAGGTTCGAGAGCCCCATCGCGAGTGCCGCTCCGCCGACGCCCCAGTGCAGCACCAGGATGAACAGCACGTCGAAGACGACGTTCGCGATGGTGGACGCGATGAGCCCGATCATCACCTGCCGCGCCGCACCCTCCGCCCGCACGATCTGTTCCAGGCAGAAGGCGGCGGCGAGCACCGGCACGAAGCCGAGCATGACGGCCACGTAGGCGCTCGTCGCGGGCACCGCGGCGGCATCCGCCCCGAGAAGCGACACGAGCGGACCGAGCAGCAGCAGTCCGAGACCGCCGAGGATGGCGCCCGTCACGATGGCCCCCCACAGGGCGAAGGAGGAGACGTGCTTGATCTGGTCGGCCTGGCCTGAGTCGGTCTCGGCGGCGCCGAACAGCCTCGAGATGAGGGCGCCGCCGCCGACGCCGAACACGCCGCCGACCGCCATGACCAGGCCGAGGAGGGGTGTGCCGAACGTGATGGCGGCGAGCAGGGTGGCGTCGTGCAGCGAGCCGATGAAGCCCGCGTTGACGACGTTGTAGACGGCGCCCACGATCATGGCGGCGGCCATCGGCACGCAGAGGTGCACCAGGGCGCGCACGATCGGTGCGGCGGAGAGGTACCAGCGATTGGTGCCGACGGCGCCTACCCGGGGCGGGAGTGTGACGGGGGGAGTGGAGGGTGGGGTGGAGGGTGAGGTGCTCATGACTGCTCCTTTCCGGGCAGGTTCGAGCGCGCGCCGACGAACGCCGGCACGGCGAGGAGAGGTGGGGGACTCTGGATGCCCGCCCGGGCTCGATGGTCAGGGTGGGGTGGTGCGGGGATTGGTCCGGCGGGGCGCTACCGGGGCGTTATCGCGTGGGTTGCGGCAACACGGAGGTCACCTTCGTCAGGAGGTCGTGCAGCGTGGCCCGCTCCGCTGCGCTGAGCGGCGCGAGGATGGTGTCGTCGGCGGCCTCCATGGCGGAGTCGAAGCCGGCGATGAGTTCGGCGCCGGCGGGCGTGGCGTAGACGCGTTTGCTGCGCTCGTTCCCGCCCTCCGTGCGGCGTTCGATGAGGCCTCGGCGTTCGAGCCCCTGCAGGAGGCTCGACACGCTGGCGGCGCTGGTGCGGGTGAGTGCGGCGATGTCGCGCTGGATGGATCCGGGGTTCTGTTCGAGGAAACCGAGGGCGAATGCCTGCTCATGGCTCAGCTCACGCTCGCGGATCCAGTCCTCGCCGACTTTGCGCTGTGCCCAGCCGATCCAGCGCAGCAGTGAGAGCGTGCTGGTGAATTCCGGTTCCTTCATGATCAGAACTCTAACTGTTAGCCTTCTAACTGTCAAGGGAACCGCCAGCTGGCGCGCGAAACGGCCTGATCAGTCACGACTGGCGGTCGCGAGAGGCGGGAGCGCCCGACAGAATGAAGACGAAGGCACAACGCCGTGCCCCACGGCCCAGGGAGACCAACCATGACATCCACCGATTCTGTCCGCGAGTTCGCTCGCCCGCCCTACGACCCGGAGCTCGCTGCAGTGCTCGCCGTGCTCGGCGCACAGATGCCGCCGACCGTGACCCCTGGGATGATCGCCCCGATGCGCTCGGCGAGCGTCACACCGCCGATCGAGGAGTTGCTGGCCGGCCGCGCGGTGACCCACGAGGAGCGCAGCGTGCCCGGACCCGAGGGGGCTCCGGAGATCATCCTGAGCATCTTCCGTCGCACGGATCACGTGGCGGGAGGCCCGGGGATCTACAACGTGCACGGTGGCGGCATGATCATCGGCGACCGCTTCACCGGCCTCGAACCGCTGCTGGACTGGGTCGAGCAGTTCGATGCCGTGCTGGTGAGCGTCGAGTACCGGCTCGCTCCCGAGTCCCCCGATCCTGCCCTCGTCGACGACTGCTACGCCGGGCTGGTCTGGACCGCGGAGCACGCCGACGAGCTCGGCTTCAACGCCGACCGACTGGTCATCTCGGGAGGAAGCGCTGGCGGCGGCATCGCCGCGGGAGTCACCCTGATGGCCCGGGACAAGGGCGGTCCCGCGCTGATCGGCTCCCTGCTGATGTACCCGATGCTGGATGACCGGAATGAAACGGTTTCGAGCCACCAGTTCGTCGGCATCGGCGTCTGGGACCGGGGCAGCAACGACACCGGCTGGGATGCTCTCCTGGGCGATCGCCGCGGGACGGAGAACGTGTCCATCTACGCGGCTCCTGCTCGCGCGACCGACCTCTCCGGTCTTCCGCCCACGTTCATCGATGTCGGCTCGGCTGAGGTCTTCCGCGACGAGGACGTGGCGTATGCGTCGAAGATCTGGGCCGACGGTGGCATCTGCGAGCTGCATGTGACCCCGGGGGTGTTCCACGGGGCTGAGCTGATGGCGCCCGCGGCTGCCCTGTCGACCGCCGTCGCAGAGAACAGGACCCGCTGGTTGCGGCGTATCCTCGGCGTCTGACGGGTTGCGCGCCGGGCAGGCCTCGGACGTTCTCGTCCGACCTGTCCTGCCTGGGTTAGGGTGGGGGCAGACAGCAGCGCGCCGTCCTGCGACTCTCCGGCCGGCGCGCACCTCGCAGAGTCGTGAGTGGATCTCCAGAACATGCAGGAACTAGTGGGACGGATCACCGCCCTCGATCCGGTGGCGAGCGACAGCCTGCGGGTGATCTCCTACTTCGACACGCTGGTGGAGGGGCATGCGTCGGCCGAGGCGCTCCTCCGCGCCGCCAGCGTGCTCACGGGGTGCGGGGTCGGCTTTGTTGCAGAGGAGACGGTGATGCGTGTCGACAGCGCCGGTGCGCGCTCGGCGGATCCCGGCGTTCCGGAGGGTGGCCGTTGGCCCTCCCACGCGGTCGGTGAGGGCTGGTACGCGTGGATCGAACGGAGCGGGAGCGCTCACGTGAACGACGCGATGGTGCTGGAGCGACTGTCGTTCGGCTTGCGGATCTCGCTGGAACGCACCCATCCGGTCGCCATTGCCCGCCGGAACCTGGAGATCCTCATCGATGCGGCCGAGAGTCCCGACGCCCGGGCGGCAGCGGCTCGCCGCCTGAGGGTCGACACCGGCCTGCTGCGACTGGTGGCGGCCCCGGCCGCCGACTCTGGAGCCGAGCCGGGTGCCGGCAGCGTTGTGGTCGACACGCTTGTCGGCCGGGTGCGGGCGAGGATCGTTCGCGAAGGCGCGGGTGCGCCTCTCGGCCGCCTCGGTCTCGGACTCCTTCTCCCGGCGACCGATGCGCCGCGGTCGTGGCAGACGGCGCTCCTGGCGCTCCGTCTGTCCACGGAGGCCGAACCGGTCATCGACGCCAGCGCCCTCGGCGGCATGCTTCTGCTCGCCGAAGCAGCCGAGACCTCATCCCATCCGCAGCCCGACGTCGAGGCGATCGATCGGCTGGTGCAGGATGACCCACGGAACCTCGCGAACCTCGAACTCCTCGTGCGTGCGGAGAGCGTCCGCGCGGCGGCGGCCTCGACAGGGGTGCACCACTCGACGATGCAGGCCCGCGTGTCCGAGCTCAGCGAGCGACTCGGCTTCGATGTGCGTTCTTCAGAAGGCCGGGTACGGCTGTCGCTGGCGCTCCGCCTCCACCACCTTGCCACGAATCGGTTCTGACGGGGACGGGGCTTCCACGCGCACGGCGCGGAAGCCCAGGATCACTCCGCCGCCTCGACCTCCGGCTCGATGATGAGGAACAGGCCACCGTAGGGCGGGAGGCTCACGGAGAAGCTCTGCAGGTCATCCACCCGCCCGGTCTCCTCGCGGGTCGTCGCGTCGATGACCGCGCGGCGGGCGATCAGGGCGTCGGAGCGGACGGTGCCGTCGATCTCCTCTCCGGTGAAGTTCAGCACGGTGATCTGCAGGCGCGGATCCTCGATCGTGATGTCGCCTTCGTCGAGGCGGTGCACCATGACGAGCATGCCGGGGTGCGCGACATCCGGGATGTCGACCTGGCTGGCGATGTCGAGCCCGTAGGTCGAACGGAGGTCGAGGATCTGCCGCACCGACAGCGCGAACGAGCCGGGCGTGTCGAGCTGCTCGGGCAGGGGACCGTAGAGCGAGCGGCCGCGGGGCATGCCCGAACTCGACGCCGTGGCCTCGGGGAACACGTTCATCAGGTCGTGGGCGCCGCGCTCGATCCAGCGGGTGTCGCCGTCGGCGATGAGGTCGCGCACCTCGTCGACCGGCACCGGCAGCATGCCGAGCAGATCCCAGGCCGAGAGGGCAAAGACGCCGGGCTGCCAGGCGTTGAAGCGCACCAGGCAGAGGTGGGCGGCACGGATGCTCGCGACATCCTCATCGGTGATCGACGCCAGCGTGGTGTGGCCCTGCGTCGCGGCGATGACCGAGGCGGTGGTGCAGGCGATGCCGTTGGTGGTGAAGACCATGTTGTAGTCGGCCGCGTCTCCGGTCAGCTTCGACACCAGGTCGGCACGAACCGTCTCGGCGAGCTGCCCGCCGGTGATCTCCTCGTCGCGGAACGGGTACAGGTCGGCGCGGTGCAGGGTCTCCCAGTGCAGCAGCTCGTAGGTGAGCTCGTCGTGGTTCTGGAGGGCGTGCACGAGGCTCACCGGTTCGACGCCGAGGCTCAGGGAGGTGCGGAGCGTCAGCCGCAGGAACTCGGTGTCGCCCATCGCCAGCGCGTGCTGGTAGGCGGGCCGGTTGATGAAGTCGTAGGAGAGGTCGGCGCCGACCCGGCCGGTGTCGCGGATGTCCTCGATGGTGAGGTTCAGCTCCTGGAAGCTGAAGCCGCCGACCTTCCGCACCATGCCCGCGATGAGGTGGTTCGCGGCCTCGGAGAGCGGATGTCCCTCCGACCACGCCGGGCTGCCTGAGGCGCTCTTCTCCACGCCGAGGAAGCCGTTGGCGTCGAGGCGGAGCGCGCTCGAACCGAGGTCGCCGAGGGAGTGCAACGCATCGCCGATCACGAGGCGCATTCCGGCGAACGTGGGGTCGAGCCAGTTGATCGAGGGCTGGCCCTGCTTGAAGTAGTGCAGGTAGACCCAGCGGCGGGTGATGCCGTCGACGCCGAGCACGGGGCCGGTGGCGCTCCAGTTCGTGTCCTTCTGGCCGGGGGAGTAGAAGATCACGCGCTGCAGTTCGCCGATGATGAAACCCTGCTCGGCGAGCTGGTGCTCGGTCTCCTTGTTGAGGTTCACCGAGTCGCGGCCCGCGGGCACCTCGGGCAGCAGCCCCCAGCTCTCCTCGGGGATCTCGACCATGTGGTAGATGCCCGGGTAGTCCTTGTAGGCCATCTCCGCGAGGCGGAAGTCGGCGCCCTTGCCGGTGTGGCCCGGCACGATGTCGTCGATGACGCTGCCGCCGTGATGGTCGGCGACATCCGAGAGCAGCCGGAACTCGTCCTCCGAGCCGAACGCGGGGTCGATCTGGGTGGAGATGCGGTCGAAGTGGCCGTCGACGCTGGCTGTCATGCTCCAGCCGGTGATGCCGCCGGCACGCTTCACGGGGCCGGTGTGCACGGCTGAGATGCCGATGGTCTCGAAGGCGGCCCAGAGCCGTTCGTCGCCGAGGGCGCCGAGGTAGGAGACACCCGGTTCGGTGATCAGCGAGATGGGGTAGGCGGTGAACCAGACGGATGCTGTGCGGATGGCTCGCCGGGCATCCGGTTTCGCGTAGGGGTTCCGCCACATGCTCGGCTGGCCGGACAGACCGCGCGAGAGCACCTGGGCGTCGCGGAGCATCGACTGCCGGATCAGCCATTCGACATAGGAGACGTTCGACGCGTCGGCTGACCGCGGATCGGAGAAGGAGCGTTGGATGCGGCTCGCACGGAGGTTCGCGCGGGGCCGGAGGCGTGGCGGCCGCGCCGGATAGAGCTCGCCGTCGAACGTGATCTCGGCAGCGGGTTCGGTCGATTCTTCTTCGGTCATAGCCCTATCTTTCCCTCTCCCGAAGGCGGTTGCGTGCATTCCCCCCATTTGCAGCCGATTGTTCCGCGAAGTGCCCGCTCGTGGGCAGTAATATGCCATACACGACTACGAGCCATACGTGCTGGCCGCGCCTGCTTAGGAGATGATGCTGAGATGAACGAGAGCTCTTCGATCCGAAGCATCCCGCAGTCGTCGAGTCTCCGCGCCGAAGTGGAGCGCGCACTCTCGGTCGCGATCATCTCCGGCGAACTCGAGCCGGGCACGGTCGTGTCGGTTCCCGGGCTCGCCACCCAGTTCGGGGTGTCGGCGACCCCGGTGCGCGAGGCCATGCTCGACCTCGAGAAGCGGGGGTTCGTCGAGTCGGTGCGCAACAAGGGTTTCCGCATCACCACCGTCGGCGAAGACGACCTCCGCGAGATCGTTCAGGCGCGCCGCTGGTTGGAGGTGCCGGCGATCCGGATCGCCGCGGAGGAGTTCCCGGAAAATCGCCTCCCGGAGTTCCGCGCGATGGCGGAGCAGATCATCCGGGCAGCCGCGGCCGCCGACTTCGCCGCCTACCTGGCTGCGGACTCGCACTTCCATCTCGAACTGATCGCGCTGACGGGCAATCGCCGGCTCGTGAGGCTCGTCGAGGAACTCCGCAGCCAGACCCGCATGGTCGGCCTTGCCGAGCTGAAGGACACCCGCGAACTCGAACTCTCGGCAACGGAACACCACGAACTACTCGACCTGCTCGTCGCGGGCGACGCCGACGCAGCCGAGAAACTGCTGCATGCGCACATCGGCCACGTGCTCGGCTGGTGGGCGGGCCTCGCCGAAGACCAGCTCGAAACCTCCACCCTCCCCACGAAATGAGCACCCCGCGTTGACCACCCCACACTCCTTTCCCACGACGGCCCTCCTCGGTGCCGGTTCCATGGGCCAGGCCGTGCTCGCCGGGCTCCTCCGCCCCGACGTCACGGTCGAGGGCGGCATCAGGGCGACCACGAGGTCGGCGTCGCGCGCGGCGACCGTGCCCGAGCATCCGTCGCTCAGCGTGTACAGCACCGAGACCGACCCCCGGGCGAACCAGGTGGCCGTGACGGATGCCCGCATCGTCATCGTCGGAGTGAAGCCGTACATGGTCACCGACCTGCTGGCCGAGATCGCCCCCTCGCTCGCGCCGGACGCCATCGTCGTGAGCCTCGCCGCCGGCGTCACCCTCGATGTGTTCGAGCGCGCCCTGCCGTCGTCGGTCGCGGTCGTGCGGGCGATGCCGAACACGCCCTCGCTCATCGGCAAGGGTGTCACCGGGCTGGCGCAGGGGAAGCGCGCGAGCGACGAGCAGTTCGCGCTGGTGACGGCGCTGTTCGAGCTGGTCGGCGACGTGGTCGCTGTTCCCGAGGGCGAGATCGATGCGCTCAGCTCGATCTCCGGATCGGGTCCGGCGTACTTCTTCTACCTCGTCGAGCAGCTCACCGCGGCGGCTGTCGCGAAGGGCTTCACGCCCTCGCAGGCGGCAACACTCGTGAACGGCACGTTCATCGGTGCCGCTGCGCTGCTGGAGCACACGGGGGAGGATCCGGCCGAGCTCCGGCGCCGCGTCACCAGCCCCAAGGGCACCACCGAGCAGGCCATCCGCGTGCTGTCGGAGGGCGGCCTCGAGAAGCTGTTCACGGAGGCGACGGATGCTGCGGTGGCGCGCTCGAAGGAGCTGGCGTCGGGTAGCTGACGCCGACCGCGGCGCCGGCGCCGGTTTTCTGTACAGATGCACATGTGAAGATCGTGTTTCCGATCGCTCTGTGACCGGTTCTCCGGGGTTCTCATTGTCGTAGCGCGTCACTCGGCGCGGCTTTCGACGACGACAGTTCGCCTTGGGAGGCCCCCGTGTCGACATCCGCAGCATCCCGCGAAGCAAGCTCCGGCACGTCCTCGCCGGCCCTGAAACGCACCGTCGGGTTCTGGGGGCTGACGTTCGTCTCACTCGGGTCGATCATCGGGTCGGGCTGGCTGCTGGGGGCGCTGACAGCGGCGAAGTTCGCGGGCGGCTCCGCCCTCATCTCGTGGGTCATCGCCGCGATCATGCTCATGGTGCTCGCGCTGATCCACGCCGATCTGGGCGGTGCGTACCCGGTCGCCGGGGGCACCGCGCGCTACCCGCACTACGCGTTCGGTGGTTTCGCGGGGTTCACGGCGGGTTGGGTGACCTACCTGCAGGCGGTGTTCATCGCTCCGCTCGAGGTGGAGGCGTCGCTCAGCTACGTGAACTCGGTCGGCAGCATCAGCACCGACTTCCCGCTGATCAACGTCGACGGAACGCTCACCGGCCAGGGCATCGTCGTGGGCATTCTGGCGATGCTGCTGTTCACCTTCGTCAACCTCGGCGGCGCCCGCTGGATGAGCGACAGCAACACCGGCATCGTCATCTGGAAGACGCTGGTGCCGATCCTGACGATCGTGGTACTGATCACGCTGAGCTTTCACGCACAGAACTTCACGGCGAACGGTGGGTTCGCGCCCTTCGGCTTCCACGGCATCTTCGCGGCGCTGCCGGCCGGCGTCGTCTTCGCGCTCCAGGGGTTTGAGCAGGCATCGCAGATGGCCGGCGAGGCCAAGAACCCGAAGAAGGATGTCGCGCGGGCGATCATCCTCGCGATGGGTATCGGTGCGCTGCTCTACCTGCTGCTCGAGGTGGCCTTCGTCGGGTCGCTCGACCCGGCCACGCTCATCCAGAACGGCTGGTCGAATCCCATCGGCGAGGGCGACTACGGGCCCTATTACACGCTGGCGCTGTCAGCCGGGGCGGGGTGGCTGGCCGCTGTGCTGATCATCGACGCCGTGATCTCGCCCGGCGGAACGGGGCTCATCTATGTGGGCACGACCGCCCGCATCTCGTACGCCCTGGGACTGCCCGACCGGCTCACCCGCCTTTCGGCCCGCGGTGTGCCGGTCTGGTCGCTGGCGCTCGCGAGCCTCCTCGGCATCGGCGCCCTGCTGGTACCGGGGTCGGGCTGGCTGCAGCTCGTCGGCTACATCACCGGCGCGACAGCGATCATGTACGCCTTCGCGCCGATCTCGCTCGCTGCCCTGCGGAAGGCCGACCAGAAGCGCCACCACCCCTACAGGGTGCCGGCGCCGATGTTCATCCTGCCGCTCGGTTTCGTCTTCGCGAACCTGATCATCTACTGGGGCGGTTTCGACGCGACCTGGCGACTGTCGGTTGCGGTGCTGGTCGGCCAGGTGCTGTTCGTCATCGCGGCGCTCGTGAAGGCGAAGAACGTGAACCTCGCGAAGGCGCGCTGGCAGTCGGCGTTGTGGATCTGGCCGTGGCTCGTCGGCATGTGCATCATCGGCTACCTCGGTGACTTCGGAACCACGCAGCTGAACGTGCTGCCCGCCGACTGGGACACGCTGATCGTGGCGGCGTTCGCCGTGGCGGTCTTCTACTGGGCGGTGAGCCGCCGGATGTCTTCCGCCGACGTTGAATCGCAGGTGGCGGAGGACATCGAGCACGAGGAGGAGGCCGAGGCCGGCCGGCCCGCCGTGCTCCCCGCCTGACCGCGGCGGGCGACGCGGCTAGACGAGCAAGCCGGACTGGACGACCTGGCGGGGGCGGGACTGGTCCCAGAGCAGGGCGCTGTCGTCGAAGGGGTTGCCGTCGAGCAGCAGCAGGTCGCCGGCGGCTCCGGGCGCGATGCGTCCGATGTCGGTGCGCTGCAGCAGGGAGGCGTTCACCGAGGTGAGCGAGCGCAGCACGTCGGCGACCGACTCGACCTCCAACTGCAGGCGGATACCCTGCAGCTGATCGTCGGCGAGCGCCGACATCAGGTCGCTGCCGAAGCCGATCTGCACCCCGGCCGCCCGGGCCAGCTGCACGGCGGTCTTGCCGGCATCCAGAACCTCGGAGTTCTTCGCCCGCGAGATGGGGTTGAGGTTCACCTCGTCTCCGCGGCGGTTCATCGCGTCGTAGGCGACGAGCGTCGGCACGAGGAACGCCCCGTGCGCCGCCATCAGCGCCGCAGCCTCCTCGTCGAGCAGGTTGCCGTGCTCGATCGACCGGATGCCGTTGGTCACCGAATGGATGATCGCCTCCGGCGAGTACGCGTGCGCGGCCACGTAGCTCCCGCGACGCGTCGCCTCGTCGGAGACGGCGAGCAGCTCCTCGGCGGAGTACTGCGGCACCCGGATCGGGTCGGTCAGTGACACGACACCGCCCGACGTCATCACCTTGATGGCGTGGGCACCGGTGCGGAATCTCTGCCGCACGGCGCGCCGCAGGTCATCCACTCCGTCCACGATCTCGTTCATGTGCCCGCCGTGGAAGCAGAGGTCGAGGTCGCCGGGCCGCGGGTCGCCGTGCCCGCCGGTCTGGCTGAGGGCGGGGCCGGTGAAGTGGTAGCGCGGGGAGGGGAAGAGGTCTTCGTCGATGGCCCGGGCGAGGCCGATGTCACCACCGGCGACATCGCGCACCGTGGTGAAGCCCCGGCGGAGGGCAGCGGCGAGCCGGTGCGTGCCCACGATCGAGACGTAACTGAGTGGCCGGAGTTCCAACTCCATCCCGCCCATCGCGGTGCTGTAGGCGTGGAAATGGGCGTCGATGAACCCCGGGACGATCGCCCTGCCCTTCGCGTCGACGACACGGCCGACACGGGTTAGCCCCGGCCCGACCTCGGCGATGACCCCGTCGACGACGGTGATGTCGGCCTCGACGAGGTCGTCGGAGACCCCGTCGAAGACGAGGGCATCGGTGACGGTCAGGGTTCCGGTGGCGCGGCTCATCGGGGGGCTGCTTCCTTCGAGAGAGTGGGGTGCTGCGTGATATACTACTGTAGGGGTGGGGAGGGAGAGCCATGAAGGTCATCGTGATCGGCGGCGGCATCATCGGTGCAGCCACAGCGCGCAGTCTCTCCCGCCGGGGCATCGAGGTCAGCGTCATCGAACGCGGCCGGAACGTCGGTGGCACCTCCTCGGGAGGCGAGGGCAACCTGCTGCTCTCCGACAAGGGACCGGGCGACGAGCTCCGGCTCACGCAGTACTCGTCGACCCTCTGGCCCGTCGTCGACGCCCAGCTGGCAGACGAGCTGGGCCCCGGTTTCCCGTCGGTCGAGTTCGAGCGGAAGGGCGGGGTGGTCGTGGCGACCACCGCCGGAGGCGCCCAGCCGCTCTACGACTTCGCGGCCCTGCAGCGCACGGCGGGCGTGGATGCTCGACCCGTCGACCCGGCGGAAGCCCTGCTGCTCGAACCGCACCTGAACCCCGCGATCACGGCGGCCATCCACTACCCCGAAGACGCCCAGGTGCAGCCCGTGGTGATGACGGAGGCGCTCATCGCGTCGGCGAAGCTCAGCGGCGCCCGGTTCTTCGAGAACGAGACCGTGCTGGCGGGCATCCGGAACCCGCAGGGCGAGCTCGTGGGAGTGCGGACCTCGCGCGGCACACACCATGCGGATGCCGTCGTCGTTGCGGCGGGCCCGTGGTCGGCCGAGGTGTCCGGCGCCCTGGGCGTGCCTCTGCCCGTGAAGCCGCGCCGCGGAATGGTGCTGGTCACCTCGCGGATGCCGCACCGCATCTTCCACAAGGTGTACGACGGCGACTACGTCGGGGCGGTCGGGTCGAGCGACGCGGCGCTCCAGACCTCGAGCGTCATCGAGACGACGGCTGCGGGCACAGTGCTCATCGGCTCGTCCCGCCAGCAGATCGGCTTCGACAGCCGTCTGACCGTCGCCGTGCTGCGGGAGCTCGCGCAGAAGGCGCTGCGGCTCTTCCCCTTCCTCGCCGGCATGTCGGTGATGCGGAGCTACGGCGGATTCCGCCCGTTCATGCCCGACCACCTGCCCGTGATCGGGCCCGACCCGCGGCTGTCGGGGCTCTGGCACGCCACCGGGCACGAGGGTGCCGGGATCGGGCTGTCGGTCGCGACAGGTGCGATCCTCGCCGACCTGATGACCGGAGCTGCGCCTGCGCTGGATGCCGCACCCTTCTCACCCGCGCGGGCCTCGCTCGCGCCGTTCCTCGACGCCGGGGCGGCCTGAACCGTGACCTCCTTCCTCCTGCCTCCCTCCCAGGACCCGATCCGTCCGGCTGCTGCCGCGGGCATCCGGATCGCCGTCGACGGACGAGCCGTCGACGGGATCGCCGGCCAGACCATCGCGGGCGTACTGCTCGGCTCGGGCACGCTCGCCTGGCGCACAACCTCGAAGAACGCCCGCCCGCGCGGGGTCTTCTGCGGCATCGGGGTCTGCTACGACTGCCTGGTCGAGGTGAACGGGCAGCGCGATGTGCGGGCCTGCCAGCGCCGGGCCGCCGACGGCGATGCGGTGGTGACGCAGTACGACGAGCTGCCGGCTGCCTCGCCGGCCATGCCGGCCACCTCGGCCACCCCGGCCATGCCGGCCACGCCGGCCATGCCGTCGACTGCGGCCACCCCGGCCACCTCGGCCGCCTCGGCCATGCCGACTTCGTCCGGGGCGGGGGATGACCGTGCCTGACGTGCTCATCGTCGGCGCCGGCCCGGCCGGCCTCAGCGCGGCCCGCGCCGCCCGTCGCCAGGGCGCCGCGGTGACTCTGCTCGACTCCTCCGACGAGCTCGGCGGGCAGTACTGGCGTCACCTCCCGGCCTCACGCCCGGCCGAACGCGAGAGTGCGCTTCACCACGGCTGGGCGACGTTCACGGCGCTCCGCGAGGAGCTCGAGGCCGATGACGGCTGCACGATCATCCGCGGGGCGAACGTCTGGGCGATCGAGACCCGCGAGGGTCGGCCCGGTGCCGTGTTCGCGGTGATCGGTGAACCCGACGGCGTCGACCGCCAGCAGCGCATCTTCGAGCCCGACGCCCTCGTGCTCGCCACCGGTGCCTACGATCGCACGCTGCCGTTCCCCGGCTGGGACCTGCCCGGAGTGTTCACAGCGGGTGCCGCCCAGGCGCTCGCGAAGGGCGAGCGCGTCGCCATCGGTTCCCGCGTGCTGGTCGCCGGGGCGGGCCCGTTCCTGCTGCCGGTCGCAGCCTCGCTCGCCGCCACCGGTTCGACCGTGATCGGCGTGTACGAGGCCAACCGCACGAAATCGCTGGCCCGTGGATGGCTGCCAAAACCTTGGCAGCTGCTCCGCGCCGCGAAGAAGGGCACAGAACTCGCCGGGTACGTGCTGAACCATCTGCAGCACCGCATTCCGTACCGGCTCGGCACGGCCGTGGTGCGCGCCGACGGTACCGACCGTGTCGAGAGCGTGACGGTCGCCTCCGTCGATGCCTCCTGGGCGCCGATCCCGGGCACCGAGCGCACCTTCGCTGTCGACGCGGTCTGTGTCGGCCACGGCTTCACCCCGCGTCTCGAGCTCGCCCTCGCGGCGGGCTGCGAGCTGGGTGCGGACGATTTCGTGAGCGTCGACGAGGGGCAGCAGACGAGCATCCCGTCGGTGTACGCCGCCGGCGAGATCACCGGCATCGGCGGGGTCGACGCGGCGCTCGCCGAGGGGGAAATCGCCGGTCACACCGCCGCCGGCGGTTCGGTTCTGGATGCCCGGCTCACACCTGCACTCGCACACCGCCGCACGTACCGCTCCTTCGCCGACCGCATCGAGAACGCGCACGGCATCGAACCCGGCTGGACGCGCTGGCTCACCGACGACACGGTCGTCTGCCGGTGCGAGGAGGTGACGTACGGTGCGCTCTGCGGGGTCGCGTCGGCGACGGGCGGGGCGAGCCTCCGGTCGCTGAAGCTCACCAGTCGCGCCGGACTCGGCATCTGCCAGGGGCGGGTGTGCGGGCGCACGGTCGAGGAGCTGCTCCAGGGGCTGACGCCCGGGCACAGCGACCGGCCGGGCTCCGGGGCTGCCGACCGGGTACGAACCGACCGGCGGCCGATCGCGCTGCCCCTCCGGCTGGGCGAGCTGGCGGCGGAACCCCTCTGAGCTCCTCTCCTCCACATGCGACCGATCGACGACGTTCTCCACAGATTCCTCTGCTCATCACGATCCGGCCCACCGAGGCCGCACACTGGGACCACTCCCGAGAAAGACACCCATGACCAACACGGCATTCGACCTCGGCGGCGTCATCGTCGCCACCACCCTCGCCTTCACAGAAGACGCTTCGGCCCCGGCCGGCCTCGCCGTCGACTACGACCGCTACGCGGAGCACTGCAACTGGCTCATCGAGAACGGCTGCCGTGGCGTCGGCCCGAACGGATCGCTCGGCGAGTACTCCTCGCTCACCGACGACGAGCGCCGGAAGGTCGTGCAGACCGCCGTCGAGGCCGTCGACGGCCGGGGCCTCGTCATCGCCGGTGTGCACGGCATCGGCTGGCACCAGGCCAGGCACTGGGCGGAGCTCGCGAAGGAGGATGGCGCCGACGGCGTTCTGCTGCTGCCGCCGACCATCTACCGGGCCAGCGACGCGGAGGTCATCGAGCACTACACCCGTGTCGCCGAGGTGGGCCTGCCGATCATGGCCTACAACAACCCGTTCGACACCAAGGTCGACCTGACCCCCGCCCTGCTCGCCGAGATCGCGAAGATCCCCGAGGTCGTGGCGGTGAAGGAGTTCTCGGGCGACATCCGCCGCGTGCTCGAGATCAGGGAACTCACCGACCTCGACGTGATCGCCGGCGCCGACGACCTGCTCTTCGAGACCTTGGTGGATGGCGCGGTCGGCTGGTTCGCCGGCTACCCGAACGCCTTCCCGAAAGAGGCCGTCGAGATCTACACGCTCGTCACCGAGGGTAAAATCGCAGAGGCGCTCATGCTCTACAAGGAGCTCGTGGCGGTGTTCCGCTGGGACTCCCGCACGGAGTTCGTGCAGGCGATCAAGCTCTCCATCGACATCGCCGGCCAGAGCTTCGGCGGCAAGACCCGGCCGCCGCGCGGCCCCCTCAGCGCGGAGAACGAGGCGAAGGTGCGAGCCGATACCGAGAAGGCGTTGCGCTACCTCGCGTCGCGCTGAATCCCGGCCACCCGAAACACCCACAAGGAGCACCATGCGCAGCAGCCGGATGTTCACCGCCGTCGATTCGCACACCGAGGGCATGCCCACGCGGGTCGTGACGGGCGGCATGGGCGTCATCCCCGGCGCCACCATGAACGAGAAGCGGCTCCACTTCATGGAGCACCTCGACGACGTGAGACTCCTCCTCATGAACGAGCCGAGGGGGCACGCCGCGATGAGCGGCGCCATCCTGCAGCCGTCCACGCGGGCCGACGCCGACTGGGGTGTGGTCTACATCGAGGTCTCCGGATGTCTCCCGATGTGCGGCCACGGCACGATCGGTGTGGCGACCGTGCTGGTCGAGACGGGCATGGTCGAGGTCGTCGAACCGGTCACGACCATCCGGCTCGACACGCCGGCCGGGCTCGTCATTGCGCGCGTCGCGGTCAGTGACGGGCACGCGGACTCGGTCACGATCGAGAACGTTCCCGCCTACGTCGAACGTCTCGATGCGGTGATCGAGGTGCCGGGCTACGGCCGGGTCCCGTACTCGCTGGCGTTCGGTGGCAACTTCTACGCGATGGTCGACCTCGACGCGGTGAGCCTGCCGTTCGACCGCAGCCGCCAGAACGACATCATCGAGGCGGGGCTCGCCATCATGGCGGCGATCAACGAGCAGGACGCCCCGCGACATCCGGAGATCGACGGCGTGGACCACTGCCACCACGTCGAGTTCATCGCGCCCGGGTCGGATGCGACGCTCTCGCGGCACGCGATGGCGATCCACCCGGGCTGGTTCGACCGCTCGCCGTGCGGCACCGGAACGTCCGCCCGCATGGCCGAGCTGTGGGCCCGGGGCGAGCTCGCCCTCGACACCGACTTCGTCAACGAGTCGTTCATCGGCTCGCGTTTCGTCGGCCGCCTCCTCCGCACCACCGAGGTCGGCGGCCGCCCCGCGGTGATCCCGACCATCACCGGCCGCGCCTGGGTCACCGGCATCGGACAGTACCTGCTCGACCCCTCCGACCCGTTCCCCACCGGCTTCCAGTTCTGAGCCTGCCCACCCCGCTGCCGGCCCTCTGCCCGCCCCGCTGCCCGCCCCTCTGCTCGCGGGCGACCATCCCCGCACCACCCAGTACCAGGAGTCCGACGTGACCGACACCACCACCCCCGCCATCCCGACCCCCACGGGCTCCGGCGGCGCAGCCGGCCCGACAGCGGCCGACGACGTCGAAGCGCTGGCCGGCCGCGCCGCCGCTTCCAGCCGGGCCTTCGCGCAGACCGCGCCGCGCGATCGCGCCCGCGCGCTGGTCGCGGTCGGCGACGCGCTCGCCGCAGCCGCCGACGAACTCATCGACCTCGCGATGGCCGAGACCGGCCTCGCCCGCCCGCGCCTCACCGGTGAACTGAAGCGCACGGTGGTGCAGCTGAAGCTCTTCGCCGAGACGATCGTCGACGGTGCGTACCTCGACGCCCGCATCGATCCGGCCGACCCCGAGTTCGCGCTCGGTGCCCGGCCCGACCTCCGTCGCACCCTCGTCCCGCTCGGCCCGGTCCTGAACTACGCGGGCAGCAACTTCCCGTTCGCGTTCTCCGTGGCCGGGGGTGACACCGCGGCCGCGCTGGCCGCCGGCTGCCCGGTGATCGTGAAGGGCCACCCCGGGCATCCACAGCTCTCGATCCGCACCGCCGCCATCGTCGCCGAAGCCCTCGCCGTGGCCGGTATGCCCGACGGGGTCTTCCAACTCGCCCTCGGGCAGGAGGCGGGCGTTGCGCTGCTGAAGGACGATCGCATCCGCGCCGGATCGTTCACCGGTTCGCTCCGCGCGGGTCGCTTCCTCGCGGATGTCGCTGCCGCGCGCCCCCGCCCGATCCCGTTCTTCGGCGAGCTCGGCAGCGTCAACCCGGTCTTCGTCTTCCCCTCCGCCGCGGCGGGCGCCGGCGCGGCCGCCACCATCGGAGCGGGCTTCGCCGCCAGCATCTCGGGGTCGGCCGGGCAGCTCTGCACCAAGCCGGGGTTCCTCTTCGTGCCCGCCGAGTCCGCCGCCGAACTCACCCGAGCGGTCGCCTCCGGCGTCGCCGGCGTCCCCGAGCAGCGGATGCTCAACCCGCAGATCGCGTCGGGATTCGTCGCCCGCCAGCACACCGTGCTCGGCGCCGACGGGGTCAGCACCGTCGTCGACGGCGGCACACGTCTCGACGGAGACGAGCAGGGCTGGGTGACCCCGACGGTCGCGTCGACGACCGTCGCAGCCCTCAGCGCGGCCGGTTCCGCCGTGCTCGACGAGGCGTTCGGTCCGCTCTCCGTCGTGGTCGCGTACGACGACGTCTCTGAGCTGGCTGCCCTCGCTGCCGAGCTGTTCCCCGGCAACCTGACGTCGACCGTCTTCCTCGGCGAGGGCGACGAATCAGCCCTCGTGCACGAGTTCGTCTCGGTGCTCAGCGAGACCAGCGGGCGGGTGCTCTTCGGCGGCTGGCCCACAGGCGTCGCGGTCACCCCGGCCATGCAGCACGGCGGGCCCTACCCCGCCACGACGAGCGACAGCGGAACCTCGGTGGGCTCCGCAGCGATCACCCGGTTCCTGCGGGCCGTCACCTACCAGGACGCCCCCCAGCCCCTCCTGCCGCCGCAACTCCGCGACGACAACCCCTGGAACGTGCCGCAGACCATCTCGCCCCCCGGCGCCTCGGCCACCTGGGGCGCGCTGGTCTGACCGGCCCCGCCGGCCCGCCGGCCCAGCCGGCCCGGGCGCGGGCGAACGGGCGAACGTCAGACAGCGCGACCGCCCAGGGGCGTGCGCGTCGGCCGAGCCTCGTCCATTCGTCGCGCAGCCCGGCGGGCGGGCGCGGGGAGGCGCAGAATGGGACCATGGACCCCGTCGCCGCCCTCTCCGAGATCGCCTTCCACCTGGAACGCGACCGGGCACCGCAGTTCAAGGTGCAGGCCTTCCGGAAGGCCGCGGCGACGCTCGGCGCCTGGAGCCCCGCTGAGCTGGCGGCCCGCGCCGGCGACGGCCGTCTCAAGGCGACGAAGGGCATCGGTGCGAGCACCTTCGAGGTGGTGCGGCAGGCGCTCGACGGCGGCGTGCCCGACCGCCTCGCGAAGCTGCGCGCCGCAGCGACAAGCCCCCTCACCGACGGCGGCCGGGCGCTCGCCGCCCAGATCCGGGGTGACCTCCATTCGCACAGCGACTGGTCCGACGGCACCACACCCGTCCCGCTGATGGTCGATGCCGCCGTCAGCCTCGGCCGCGAGTATCTCGCCCTCACCGACCACTCACCGCACCTCACAGTCGCGCACGGACTCACGGCCGAACGCCTCACCGACCAACTGGACGTCGTCGACGAACTCGACCGGCACACCCCCGGCCTCCGGCTGCTGACAGGCATCGAGGTCGACATTCTCGACGACGGCACCCTGGACCAGAACCCCGAACTGCTCGATCGCCTCGATGTGGTGGTGGCGAGCATCCATTCGCATCTGCGGGCAGACCGGGCCACGATGACCGAACGGATGCTCGGGGCCGTCACGCACCCGCGCACCACGATCCTCGGCCACTGCACTGGGCGGCTCGTCGAAGGCTCCCGCGGAACCCGTCCGCCGTCGGAGTTCGACGCCGCGCGGGTGTTCGCGGCCTGCGCGGAGAACGACGTCGCCGTGGAGATCAACGCCCGGCCGGAGCGCCAGGATCCGCCGGACGACCTGATCGCTCTCGCGCTCGACTCGGGCTGCCTGTTCAGCATCGATTCCGATGCGCATGCCCCCGGCCAGCTGGCGCTTCTCGACTACGGGATCGAACGCGCGGCAGCGAACGGGGTGCCGGCCGACCGCATCATCACAACGTGGCCGGTGGAGCGCCTGCTCGAGTGGGCTCGCCACTGAAGACGGGCTCTGGTGCGCGCACGGCATCCGCGACATCCGCCGCAGGCAGCCGCACCAGCGCGAACACGATCACCCAGAGCAGTGCGACGGTCGCTGCGGCCAGTTCCAGCCAGCCGCCGAGGTCCACCCGGAACCGGAACACCGACAGCAGTCCGCCGACGCCCGACGCGAGGATGATCAGCGCCCCGCTCGCGATCGACACGGCGAACAGCGGGCGGAGGGTGTGCGCATACGCCGCCTGGATGATCGCCAGCCCGACCGCGGCGAAGCCGAGCGTCGCGGCGAGGGTGTGCACGAAGTCGGCCACGGTCGATCCGTTCGTGAACGGCACTGGGCACCCCGGCGAGCAGGTCACGCGTGAGGCCAGTGCGATCGAGAGGCAGGCGAAGAGCAGGGTTGCAGAGATGCTCCACGCCCCGAGCAGCCGCACACGAGACCGGATGCCCGACCGCCCGAGGGCGACGAGACCGCCGCCGACCGCGATGGCGAGGAGGCCCGAGTTGAAGATCAGGGGAGTGGGAGCATCCGAAGCACCCATCTCGCTGAGATAGACGTTGGTCTGCGAAGCCAGCCGGGTCGCCCAGATGACAGCGACGCCGACTGCCAGCAGGACGGCACCGACCAGGCGCACGGCTACAAGTGCGGTGCTTCGCCCCGAACGGGAGAACCCCGGCGGCCGCGGGGGTCGCCGGGGTTCCATGGGACAGAGTTTACGCGGAGACGTCGCCGCGCCAGGACCCGTCTTCGGAGCCCTTCTTCTCGATGTACTCCTTGAAGTTCTTCAGGTCCTTCTTGACAGCGTGGTTGTCGGCGCCGAGAGCGCCACCCAGCTTCTCGAGGAGTCCCTGGGCTTCCCAGTCGAGCTGCACGGTGACGCGGGTCTCATCGTCGCTCAGCTTGTGGAACGTGACGACGCCGGCGTGATCGACGTCGCCGCCGGTGCTGTTCCAGGCGACGCGCTCATCGGGGTGCTGCTCCGTGATGTTGGCCTCGAACGTCTTCTCGACGGGACCGACTTTGACCGTCCACACCGTGAGGGTCTCGGTCTCCTGCTTGATCGACTCGACCTCGTCGAGGAACTTCGGGAATTCCTCGAACTGGGTCCATTGGTTGTACGCGACCGAGACGGGAACGCTGACGTCGACGGTTTCGATGACCTGTGGCATTTCGGATGACTCCTTCAGTGTCGGCGGATCCGACTCTTCGACGTTACGTCCGGAGCAAAGACCGGGGCACCCCTCGCTTTTTCGGGCCTGAATCTGGTAGGGCCGCGTTCAGCAAACCCCCAGCAGGATGGCCTGTGCGGGTGTACGGCTGCGATGATGGAGGCATGAACGAGATCTCTGTTTCCGAACTGGCTGCCGTTTCCGCACCGTCGATCATCGATGTGCGTGAGCCCGACGAGTTCGCCGGCGGGCACGTGCCCGGCGCCGTGAACATCCCCCTCGGCCAGCTCCAGGGGAGCGACCTTCCCGAGGGTCCGGTCTACGTGATCTGCGAACTCGGCGGCCGGAGCGCCCGCGCGACGCAGTATCTCGCCGGCCAGGGTGTCGACGCGACGAACATCGCCGGCGGCACCACGGCCTGGCGCGAGGCGGGCCTCGCGACAACCCAGGACTGAGCGCCGCGAGGCCCGTTCGATCAACCTGCCGAGCGGATGCTCAGCCCCGGTCGGGCGTCGTCACGACGTGATCGAGGCGGTGGATGATCCACCGGCCTTGAGCGCGGCGAAACGGGCATCGACCTCGGTGAGTTCGCCCAGGTCGTCGAGCTGGTCGAACTGCGAGTCGAGGCTCGACGCGGCGATTTCGCTCGCACCCCGCACCTTCGCCTCCTCGCGGCGGATCTTGTCCTCGAAGCGGCTGACCTCGCTCGTGGGGTCGAGGATGTCGACGCTCTTCACCGCGTCGAGCACCTGGGCCTGGGCGGCAGCGCTCTTCGAGCGGGCCACGAGTTCGCTGCGCTTCGACTTCAGCTGGTCGAGCTTCTGCTTCATCGTGTTCAGGCCGGTCTTCAGCTTGTCGACGATCTCGGTCTGCGAGGCGATCTGCGGCTCCGCGTCGGTCGCCTCCTTCTCGGACTGGATCTGGCGTTGCAGGGCGATCTTCGCGAGGGAGTCGAAGCGGTCGGCGTCGGCAGCAGTGCCTTCGCCTCCCTCCGCCCGGTACTCGTCGGCCTTGCGGCTCGCGGCCAGGGCCTTCGCGCCCCAGCTCGCCGCGGCCTCGACGTCTTCGCGGTGGTCGTCCTCGGCCAGGCGCAGGTTGCCGATCGTCTCGGCGATGGCGCTCTCGGCGTCGGCGATGCTGTTCGTGTAGTCGCGCACCATCTGGTCGAGCATCTTCTCCGGGTCTTCGGCGGAGTCGATCAGTGCATTGATGTTCGCCTTCGTGAGCTGCGCGATGCGGCCGAAGATGGACTGTTTTGCCATGGTTCCTTCTCTTTTCGTGTGGTTCTGCCGGTTGTCTGGATCGTTGTCCGTGATGGTCTGCGTGGGGACTCTGGTCAGCGGGGAGCTCAGAAGCGGCCGCCGCCGCGACGGGACCGCGTTCCGCCGCCGCCGAAACTGCCGGCGCTCCGGCCGCCGAACGAGCCGCCGCCGCTCCGGCTGCGACTGCCGCCGCGACTGCCGCCGCCACCGCCGAAGAACCCACCGCTCCCGCCGCCGCCGAACAGCCCACCGAAGCCATCGTCATCGTCGTCGTCGCTCCGTCCGCTGCTGCCGCCGAACATCCCGCCGCCCCGGTTGCCCCCGCCGCCGAGCACGGAATTGATGATGATGCCGCCGAGCATGGCCCCGAGCATCCCGTTCCCTGCGCCGCCGCCGCTGCCGCCACTGCTGCCGCCGCTGCCGCCCCCGAAACCGCCGAACAGTCCACCTCCGCCGGCCGGGCTGTCGCCTGCGCCGCCGTCGTACCCGGCTCCTGCCGCGAACTCACCCACATCACGCTGTGCCGATTCGATCGCCTGGGCGGCGAGCGAATCGGCGCGCTGCGCGGCCGCGAGTGCGCCGGCAGCGTCTGTCGGGGCCAACTCCTCGGCACGCGCCACGAGCCGCGTCGCCTCCGCGAGCCGGGTGCGCGCCTCTGCGCCGACCCCGCCGCGGCGCGCGGTGATGTAGTCGTTCGCCGCCGACACCCGGCTGCGGGCGGACTGGAGCGTCTGCGCCAACGTCGTGACAGCGCGCTGCTCGGTTGCCTGCTGTCCGCGCACCGCTCCCAGCACGCCGTCGATGTCGCGGTTCGCGAGGTCGAGTCTCTGCGCAACAGCCGACGGATCCACCGGGCCCGCCGCGAGCTGCGCCTGCACCTCGGCGATGACCGAGCTCGTGCGCTCCGAGGCGGCCGCGATCGCGCCCTGCGGATCGCCCGCCGCAGCCACGGCGTGGGCGTCGACCACATCCTGCTGGAGGTTGCCGAGCACCGCGTCGAGCTGGCCCCGTGCGGCGGCGAGGTCGGCCGCCACCCGGTCGACAGCGTCGAGCAGGAGAGTCGCCTGGTCGACCGCCTCCTCGGCAGCCCGCACCCCGACGGCGGCTTCGCCGGTGTCGGCGGCCTGCTCGTGTTCTGCGGCGTCGAGTGCGGCGCGGGCGAAGGTCAGCCGTTCGGTCGCCTGGGCCGGGTTGTCCGCGACGGTAGAGAAGGCGCTTGCCTGATACGACGCGGCGAGGGCCTGCAGGGTCGCCTCGGCTGCCGCCACCCGCGGCTCCACCGTTCCGCAGGCCGCTCGGCCCGCAGCAACTCCGGCAGGGATGTTCTTCTCGAGCTCCCGCAGCTCATCAAAGGCAGCGGCCTGCTCGTCGAGAACGCGGTTCGCTTCGGCGCAGAGCCGCACGATGTCGGCGTTCCACTGGCGGGTCTCGGCGTCGGAGTCGGGCTCGGCGTCGTCGAGCTTCTGCTTCACCTGGAATGCCTGCCGAAGCGAGGCCGTCGCGGTGTCGAGGGCCTTCTGGAAGGGAGCGGATGCGGCACTGCCGTACTGCGCCACGGCGAATCCGAGCTCCTCCGTGCTGGTCTGCACCGCATCGTCCGTCTGGACGAGCGCCGACCCCGCCTGCCGTTGGAGTTCGACGATCGGCATGCTCTGCAGGGGGTCGGTGGGGGTGTCGGTGCGTCCGGTCGATCCGCCGGCTCCGGATGCAGCGCCGCCGTCGCCGAGGGCAGCGCCGCCGCCGCCCGTGACCCGATTGCGGCGTGCAGCCCGCACGAACACGATGACGATGATCCCGCCGACGATCACGAGGATCAGTACGAGCACGATGACGATGGCCCCGATCGTGCCAGCACTCACCCCCGACGAGGACGAGGTGCCCGATCCACCCGATCCGGAACCACCGGACCCCCCGTTGACCGCGTCGCCGAGCCCCGCGGCGGCGGCCTCCGCAGCTCCCGCCCAGTCGCTGTTCTTCAACTGCGGTTCGATCCGCGAGCTCTCGATCGACGACAGCTGGTCGCCGCTGACCGGCCCAGCGCTGTCGCCGGAGAGGTAGTAGGCGCGGCCGTCGACGGCGACGGCGAGCAGGTAGTCGGTGGGGCCCAGGTTGTTGCGGGAGGCGGTCTCGTTCGCCCACCCTTCAGCGTCTGCCGGGCCTTCGAATGTTCCGACGAAGGCGACGAAGAGATCTATGCCGCTGTCGGCATACAGTTTGTCGGCGGCGCTGGTGATGGAAGCGGTACCCGCCGCATCCAGGACCCCCGCGGTATCGATGACCCGGCTGCCGCCTAGATCGACGGGCGTGCTGGCGGGAGCGGCGGAACCGGCCGTGGCGGCGGAACCGGCCGTGGCGGCAAAACCGGCCGAGGCAGACGAGGCGCCGCCGAGCGCGAGACCGAGCGCCAGGCCGAGAGCAAGGAGGGGGATGACGATCTGCCGTGGTGCTCGCATGCCCCCATCCTAGGGATCTGTCACGCTGTACGGTTCAGCGAAAACCCAGCCCGACTGGTCGCCGCTTCTTCGGACTGGGCCAGCAGAACCGCCTTCACGGTCGTTCCGTACACCGTCTTCAGAGCCCGGTGGAGTTCGTGTTCGCCGGAGAATCCGGCATGCCTGGCGATCTCCTTCAGCGAAGACACCTCGAGTCCGGTGGCCTGCAGCCCGAGCATCGCCATGGCCATCCGGCGCTCGGTGATCGCCGAGCCGGCGTTGCCGCGATCGCCGGTGACGCTGAAAGTGCGTTCGAGTTCGGCCGGAGACATCTGGAGCTGCGCAGCCAGTGTCTTCGCCCCGTAGCCGGAATCGCTCGACCCGAGCGCGATGAGCGAATCGGCGAGGGCACGAACATCCAGATCGGGCTGATGGGCGCCGAGCGAGTAGGCGTTGTCGGCGAGGAAGAGCCTGGACACCAGTCCGGTGAGCACGGTGGCCGTCGGTTCGCACGGAAGCGACTGCTCGTCGAGGATCTCGATGAGCGCGAGCAGGAACGACATCAGCGGTGAGCTCTGGGCGGTGGAGTAGGCGAAAGCTCCGAATGAGTCGTGGACCTCGACGCCCGCTGCGCGCAGCCAGCTGCGCGGCATGGAGACGGCCAGGGCGCGACAGGGCTCCGAGATCTCGACCGTGGTCGTGGCGTTCGAGGCGGCGAACGCTGCGGAGCCGGAGGCGAACCGCAGCAGGTTGCCATCGTGAGCAACCGTGACGTCGCCGTCGACCAGGGCGATCACCGCAACGCGCTCGTCGAAACGGGGGTGTGGGGAGATCCCCGGGCGAGGTCCGAAGAGGGGGATCGGTGCTGTGGGCTGCTGCACCACGTCGACGACATCGACACCGCCGAACGACCAGACCGTGCCTCGGGCGGAGGAGGGCGACGTGATCGCCACACGGATACTTCGACGCATAAAAAACCCCCCCGCTGGCTGAGCGGCCGGGGTCTGGGGCACGATGACCGCTTCAGCTGAGACGGTCGGTGCGGTCAACCGTACACGGCGCTGTCGGCGTGGAACAGTCCCGCCACGAGATCGGTCAGCACGCCCGCTGTCGGCTCGGCAGGAAGAGCCCGTTCCCTCACGCTGTCGATGAGCGCGAGAGTGTAGGTGAGCAGCGGGGACGTTCGCGCGGTCGTGGCGGCGAACGCCCCGAAGGTGTGTTCGGCGTCGATTCCGGCGTCCCGGAGACGCTTCCGACTGAGGGAGACGATGACGGCATGGCAGGTCTCGGATGCTTCGACCGTCGTCGTCGTCCCCGTGACGATGTACGCCGCCGACCCGGCCAGGAAGCGGAGGAGAGCGCCCTCGTAGGACACCTGCACCTCACCCTCCAGCAGGAACATCACCGCGATCCGCTCGCCGTGGAGGGGCGAGACATGCCGGAAGATCGGGATCGGAGGGGTGGGTGACTGCACGACGTCGACGACTTCGACGCCGGCAAAAGACCAGAGGGTGCCGTCGCCGAAACGGCGGTGGTCGGTGTCCGCGTGCGTGTCCGTGCCATGGTCGTCGCTCATTCTCGACGAGAGGGTGATGCTCATACTGCGCGCCATCGTTCTCACTCCATTACTCCGCAGCAGGGTCTGAGCACGCGGTGTCACAGCCAGAAAATACCGCCGGAACCTCACAGAGAACCGGGATGCGGCTGAAGAATACACGGGAAATCGCGACCCGTCACTCCTTCACGGCGGATTCGCCGTGAGGTCTACTCTCGACTCTGTGTCAACGACAGAGCGAACCCAGGGCAGTGGTGCCGGAGGCGTGAAGAGCCTCGTCCCGGCACGGATGGACAGGCTCCCGTGGACGAGGTTCCATTGGTCGATCGTCATCGGGCTGGGGTTCTCGTGGGTGCTCGACGGCCTCGAGATCCAGATCGTCGCGTCAGCGGGGTTCCAGAAGGATCTCGGCATGAGCCCCGCCGATGTGGGGCTCGCCGGCACGGTCTACCTGGTCGGCCAGATCGTCGGTGCGCTCGTCTTCGGCCGCCTCTCCGACAAGCTGGGGCGCAGGAAGCTGTTCATCCTGACACTCGTGATCTACCTCATCGCCAGTGCCGCGGCGGGACTCTCACCGAGCATGTACGTGCTGTTCTTCTTCCGGTTCTTCGCCGGAATGGGAATCGGCGGCGAGTACGCGGCCATCAACTCAGCGATCGACGAACTGATCCCGTCGCACTACCGCGGGCGGGTCGACATTGCAATCAACGGCACGTACTGGGGCGGCGCGGCCCTCGGATCGGCGGCGAACCTCTTCTTCCTGAACCCCGACAACTTCGCCGAGAACATCGGCTGGCGGCTCGCGTTCTTCATCGGCCCGATCCTCGGCCTTGCGATCATCTACCTGAGGCGGCACATCCCCGAGAGTCCGCGCTGGCTGATGACCCATGGCCGCGAGAAGGAGGCTGAGGAGACGGTCGACGACATCGAGGCCCGCGTGGAACGGGAGGGCGGGAAGATCGAGCCGGTCGACGAGAAGCTGGCGATCACCGTGAAGGCCACGGAGAGCATCCCGTTCCGCACCATCGTGAGGGTGCTGTTCCGCGACTACCCGAAGCGCACCCTGGTCGGCGCGACGATGATGATCACCCAGTCGTTCCTCTACAACGCCATCTTCTTCACCTATGCGCTTGTGCTGCAGAACTTCTACGGCACCGACTCCGTGTCGACGCAGTTCTACTTCTTCCCGTTCGCCATCGGCAATCTGCTCGGCCCGCTGCTGCTCGGTCACCTCTTCGACGTCTGGGGCAGGCGCAAGATGATCCTGCTCACCTATGGCGTCTCCGGTGTCGTCCTCGGCGTCTCCGCTGTGCTGTTCAGCGCTGGTGCGCTCGACGCGACGACGCAGACGATCTTCTGGTGCGTCTCGTTCTTCTTCGCCTCGGCCGGCGCGTCGAGTGCATACCTCACCGTGAGCGAGATCTTCCCGCTCGAGCTCCGCAGCCAGGCGATCTCGTACTTCTTCGCCCTCGGCCAGCTCGCCGGAGCCGGGGCCCCGTTGATCTACGGGATCCTGATCGGCGACGGCACCGATCGCGGCCCGCTGACGGGCGGCTACTTCCTCGGGGCCGGCATCATGATCCTCGGCGGCATCATCGCCTTCATCTTCGGTGTGGATGCCGAACGCAAGTCGCTCGAATCGATCACCCAGCCCCTGTCCGTCGTGACTGATGACCGGCAGACTGGGCGGTAAGAACATCCATTCAGAAGGAGCAGACCTATGGGACTCGAAGACATCACGGCAAAAGCAAAGTCTTTCCTTGCAGATGGCAAGGTTCAGGATGCGCTGAAGAGCGAGAAGGCCGAAGACGTCAGCGACAACATCCTCGAGTCGGTCAGCGGCGCGGTCAAGAAGGTCACCGGCGGCAAGTTCGACGAGCAGATCGACAGTGCCCGCGACAAGGCCGACAAGGCCGTCGGCACCGAGTGAGTGAATCCGGGGTGGAGGTGGCGCCGAACGGCGTCAGCTCCTCCCCGGATCAGTCGGAGAGCTTCCGCTCCAGCGCGTCGAGCAGCGGTTCCTGCCCCGCCACGAGAAGGGTCCGGGCCTCGGCCAGCGGCACCCAGCGGGCACCGTCTATCTCGGGATACTCCCGCAGCAGGCCCGATCCGCGTGGCCACTCGACCGTGAACGTGTTGCTGCCGACGAAGACCACAAGTTCGCCCTCCGCCAGTTCTGCCGCGTAGGCCAGCACGATCTTGCCGGACCGCTGGCGCACCTCGGCGAGCAGTCCGTACGGCGCAGGCGGCGGAGGTGCCCCGATCTCCTCGGCGAATTCGCGGAGTGCCGCATGGAGCGTGTCCTCCCCGGGCTCGACCAGGCCCTTCGGGATCGACCAGGCCCGCTCGTGCTTCCGCGCCCAGAACGGACCGCCCATGTGCGCGATCCAGACCTCGGTGCCGCCTGCGCCCTGCCGGTACAGCAGGATGCCCGCACTCAGCTTCCCGGGTGGCCGGCTGCTTCCCGTCTCCCCGTCGCCCCCCGTTTCGCCGTCGAACCCCGGCGCCCGGTCGCCGCTCGTCGGCTGGTCGCCGTTCATCGTCCGGCCGCCCGGGCGGTGCTGGATGCTCGGCGGGCCGCTTTCTCACGCTGCTGGTCGAGCCGCCCCAGCTCCCGGTCGGTCTCGTCCCGCCGGTCATCCAGTTCACTGCGCTCGGCGCGGCGCTCGGAGAGTTCTTCCTCGAGATCGGCCAGCCGGGCGGCGATCCCGTCGATCTCGTCGCTGAGGGCGTCCGACCGTTCGCGCGCCCGGTCGCGGAGCTCCCGCAGCTCGTCGAGCTGCCGGTCGACGGCCTCCAGCGCGGCCGCAGCCTCCTCGGCTTCTGCTGCTGCCCGAGCCTGGCTCGCCCGTGTGTCTCTCGGCACATCCGGATCGTCCGCGGCTCGACGGGGGCTGCCCGTTCGGGAGACGACAACGCCTCGCGCGCCAGCCTCGTCGCTCGGGTCGGCGCCCTCGGCGCAATCCGCACCCCGTTCGGGCGGGGTGAACGGCCCGCTCACGGCGCCGTCCAGGTCGACGGCCTCGAGCCCGGTCGCCGCCAGCGGCCGCACGAGACGACCCGTGCGCGCCGCCGCTGCCGCCGCGGGATCGGCCAGCACGGCCTGCATGGTCTGCTCGATGTCGTTGCCGACAGCGGGGGAGAGCTTCTGCTGCGGGGCGGGGGGTCCGCCATCCGGCCCCGCCCCCGGCAGGGACAGCACCTGTTCGGCGAGCTGCAGGGCCGCGGCCGTCGCGCGCCCGAGCGTGCTTCGGCGCTCGGCCGACAGCTCGGCCAGCGCACCCGCCTCGCCGCGCTCGCTCGCCGCCCGCACACGTGCACCGAGGGCGGCCACCGTCTCGAACTCGCCGGGTTGTCGCGTCGCGAGCAGGTTCACCGCCCAGGCCGCCGCCGACGGCTTCACCAGCCGCCTGATCGCCTCGGCCTGCTCGCGCCCGGCTGCCCTGTCGCCGCCGCCCGCCGCGCTGCCTGCCCCCGCGCCCGCCGGACCGCCTGCGCCCGCGCCCGCGCGCGCCGCTTTCGCGAGCTCCGTACGCCGGGCCACGAACTCGGCCGGTGGCAGTACGCAGAGCTCGGCGGCGACGCTCTCGAGATCCACTCCTCCAGTATCGCTCTTCGCACTGCCCCGGGCGGGGCGGTGTGAACAACCCCGTACTGGGCGGGGCCGGTGCGAACAAGCCCGTGCCGGCCGGGCCGCGGTGCGAACGGCCCCGGTGCATACTGGAAGCACCGGGCCGCGAGGCGCCCGCTCATCTCTTCGGGGGGCCGGATGATCGTCGTCATCGCATTCGTCGCGAACATCCTGGTGGCCATCGCCAAATCCGTCGCTGCGGTGCTCACCGGTTCGGCATCCCTGGTTGCCGAGGCGTCCCACTCCTGGGCGGATGCGGGCAACGAGATCTTCCTGCTGGTGGCCGACCGGCGTTCGACGCGCAGCAAGGACGACGGGCATCCGCTCGGCTTCGGCCGGGAAGCGTACGTCTGGTCGCTGCTCGCGGCGGTCGGGGTGTTCACGGTCGGTGCCGTCGTCTCGGTGATGCACGGCATCCAGGAGATGTTCGACCCCGAGCCCGCTTCCGACTATCTGATCGCCTACATCGTGCTCGGCGTCTCCGCGCTGCTCGAGGGCGCTTCGTTGCTGCAGTCGGTGATCCAGGCGCGCCGCACGGCGGCGAAGTACCGCCGGGAGGCATTCGACTATGTTCTGAACGGATCGGATCCGACGCTCCGCGCCGTCGTCGCCGAGGATTCCGCGGCCCTCGCCGGCCTGGCGATCGCGTTCCTCGGCATCCTGCTGCACCAGCTCACCGGCAACCCGTTCTGGGATGCGCTCGGCTCCGTGCTCATCGGGCTGCTGCTCGCGGTCGTCGCTGTCGTACTGATCAACCAGAACCGACGCTATCTGGTCGGGTTCAACCCGCCCCCACGCTTCCGCACCGGGGCGGCGGAGCAGCTGCTCGCGCAGCCCGAGATCGCCCGGATCACCTACCTGCACCTCGAATTCGTCGGGCCGTCGAGGCTTTTCCTGGTCGCGGCCGTCGACCTCGCCGGCGACGAGCGCGAGGAGCACGTCGCCCGGGTGCTCCGGCGCATCGAACGCACGATCGAGGAGAACGAACTCGTCGAGCAGGCGGTTCTGACGCTGTCGGTGTCAGACGAGCCGTCGCTCGAGTTCTGATCCGCCGCCGCGGGGCCTCCGGGCATCCGAAGACCGCAGAGCGGCGCTCCCGGGCATCCGGAGAGCGCAGAGCGGCGCCGCGGGCATCCGGAGACCGCAGAGCGGCGCCCCGGGCATCCACTGCCCGAAGCGCCGCGAAGGTGCTGCTGCTACTACTGCTACTGCGAAGCTGAGGCGGTGGCGAGGATGTCGACGACGAACACGATGTCGTCGGTTCCGCTGATGCCGGCCGACGACTGGCCTGTCGTGCCGTAGCCCTGGTCCGGCGGGATGACCACGATCACCTGGGAGCCGACGGTCGCGCCGACGAGTGCGGCACCGAAGCCCTTGATGACCTGGTTGGTGGCGAAACTCGTCGGGCCGCCCTTGGTCCAGCTCTCATCGAAGACGGCGCCTGTGGTCCAGTTGACACCCTGGTACTGCACGGTGACGGTGTCGCCGTCACCCACGACCGCACCGGTGCCGAGCTTCAGCGTGGCCATCTGCAGCGTGGTCGGAGCCGGGGTGCTCGGGATCGTCACCGTCGGCGTGCCGTCGTCGGCCAGGGTGACCGTCGGGAAGCCGGCGGGTGCGGGCTGGTCTGCACCCGTGGCGCGGGTGGGCATGTTCGGATCGGTCGTCGGCGAGGGTGCGGTGGTCGCCGCGGGCGCCTCGGTCACGTCTTTGACGTCGATCACGAACACGACAGTGTCGGTGGCGGCGACGCCGAGCGTGCTGTTGCCGGCCTCGCTCCAGGCGTCGGCCGGCGGCACGACGGCCACGATCCGGGAGCCGACGGTGGAGCACTCGACGGCCTTCACGATGCCGGGCAGGAACTGGGTCTGGTCGACGGTCACCTGCTGGGCGCCGACCTCGGCGTCAGTGGTCGTGAAGAGCTGCTTGCCCGACGTTCCGTTGTAGAGGGTGAAGTCGATGGTCGCGAGCGATCCGTCGGTGACTTCGGCTCCCGTTCCCACAGTGGTGACCGTGCGCTCGGTCGCCGTGGCGGCGAGCGGCGTGGTGAAGGTCGTCGTGGGGAGCGTGTCGAGGTCGCCCGTCGCGGTCACGGCGGCCGAATTCGTGCCCGGGGCCGTCGGCGTGCAGGCCGCGGCGGTGCTGGTCTCCGAGGAGGAGGGCGCCGCAGACGACGCGCATCCTGCCAGCGTGAGTGCGACGGCGGCCGCGGCGGCGATCAGGGTGATTTTTCGCATGGATCCTCAGACACTTCTCATTGGTGAACAAACCCGCCCAGTATGTTCGGTCGGCCTATGAACAACCTGTTGATGGGCTGGGAGAGCAGTCCGGATGAGGCCCGCAGGGGGATCATTTCGGAAAACTTCCGGCGAACGCGTGACGAATGGCTCGCGACATCCGTCTTATTAATGGCGTACTCTCGCCCACGTCCGCTCAGGAGGCGCACAGCACAATGGGAACACTCACCTACGGATCGTCCGGAACCGTCCTGCAGTTCGACGACCGGCTGCTGGCGCACCTGCAGGCCGTCATCATGGCGAAACTCCGGCGGGACGAGAAGTTCGGCCTGACCTGCTCGCATGACGCGGGAGGCTACACCTCGGTCTGGCTGCACCCGTCCATCCCCCTGGTGTTCACCTTCGACACGGTTGACCGGCCTCAACTCAATCGGCCGTGGGTCGAACTGCTGATGCAGTCGGCCAACAGCGGATCGGGTCTGAGCATGATCCCGGAGCCGCGGGACTGAAGACGGGCACTATCGTGGTGATGATGATTTCACGACGAGAGGCCGCGCTCCGCCTCGACATTCCGCTGGAGATGGCGACCCGGCACGGGTTGCCGCCCCGGATGACCGTGGAGGAACTCGACGCGATCGACACCGATCCACCGGCCTGGCTCGCCCAGTCGCGGGCCAACCGCACCGGGAAGAAACCCGTGTGGGTACAGCTGACCTGCTCGATCTGCGGATTCACTGAAGCGGCCCGGCCGAAGAAGTGGTGGCCGACCTTCACCTACCTCAGCTGCGACTTCCACTCCCCGGGGGAGCTCCCGCCCGTGGCATCCGGAGACACCCGCCGGGAGTTCGACGCGATCGGAAGCCGGTTCGTCGGAGTGGTCGACGAACCGGCCTGACCGGTCGCTCCTGCTCTTCGGTCCCTACTTCTTCTCTTCGAGCTTCAGGGCGACACCCAGCGCGAAGAACGTGGGGGCCCAGTGGCCGATGAAGATTCCCCAACGGTCGGACTGGGCCTTCGAGTCGCCCTTCCGGGCACGGCTGATGAAGTAGGCCACGAACGACAGCGCGATGGAGGCGAAACCGCCGGCGTACGCGTGCTCGCTCTTCAGGCCGTACTCACTGAGTTTCTCGATCATGAGGTGCTTCCTTCTGATTGTCTTCTACGCTCTGTAGATTCCTACAGTCTGCGCCGCCTTCTAGGCCGCGCACAGGCCCTTGACACAGGTCTCAGGCCTGGCCGTGGCTGGCCCGCGAACGGCGGGACAGCGAGTCGATGATCACGGCGAGCAGCAGAACGGCTCCCGTGATCATGTAACGGATCGACGAGTCGAGGTTGAGGAGCGTCAGCCCGTTCGAGATCGACTGGATGACCAGGATGCCGAGCAGAGCGGAATAGGCGCTGCCACGACCGCCGAAGAGGCTCGTGCCGCCGATGACCGCCGCGGCGATCGCGTTGAGGTTCGTGTCGCCGCCGCCGGAGGAGAGGCTCGCCGACGTCAGCCGGGCCGAGGCCAGCAGTCCGCCGAGGGCGGCGAACGTCGACGTGAGGATGAACACCGAGATGTACACCCGGTTCACCCGGATGCCGGCCCTGCGGGCCGCCTCGACAGAACCACCGACGGCGAACACCGAGCGACCCCACTTGGTGCGGGTGAGGAAGAAGTTCATCACCACGACCAGCACCACGAACAACAGGAACATCGCGCCGAGCCCGCGGTCCGTGGCGAGGTACGCGACCACGACCACGAGGAGCACCAGGAGGGCGATGGACTTGATCAGCGTCACCGACAGGGCACCGGTCGAGAGGCCGGCCTTCCGGCGGCGCGCGGCGCGGCGCACATCGGTGTAGAACACCGCGGCCGCGGCAAGCACGGCCAGCGCGTAGGCCGCCCACGGCGGGAGGAACGTCGCCTGGGCGAACTGCACGATCCACGAGTCATACGGGAGGTTGATCGAGCCGTTCGGCCCGAGCACCTTCAGCTGCAGGCCGAGGAAGGCGAGGAGACCGGCGAGGGTGATCACGAAGCTCGGCACGCCGAACCGGGTGAAGAGCAGGCCGTAGAGGAAGCCGATCGCGGCGCCCACCACCAGCGCGACAACGACGGCCAGGATCACCGGCCAGCCGAGCTGGGTGAGGCCGACGCCGAGGATGGCTGCGGCGAGACCGCTGACCGAACCAACTGAGAGGTCGATCTGGCCGAGCAGCAGCACCAGAACGATCCCGATCGAGATCGTGCCGACGGCGGCGCACTGCAGGGTCAGGTTGACGAGGTTGTTCGACGAGAGGAAGTTCGGGTTCAGGATCTGGAAGATCACCCAGATGACGACGAGCCCGATGATGACAGGAAGGGAGCCGAGGTCGCCGCCCCGCACCCGCTGCTGGAAGGCGAGCACGGCGCCGCGCACACCCTCGGTGCGGACGAGGCGTTCATCCTGGAGGTCCGCGGCGCGGTCGGCCGGGGATTCGGTGGGAGAAGTGGTCATGATCAGCGGATCTCCTTCGAACCGTCGTCGGGATTGTCGGCACCGGTGGCGTTGTCGGGCACGGGTTCGGTGACGTCGGCTCTGCCGGGGGCGGGGGCCGCGACATCCGGAGCCGTGCCGTGTGCATCGGCCGCAGCCGCCACCGCGTGCGCACTCGCGCGACGGGTGACCACGTTGTCGGTGGCGCCGGTGATGGCGGAGATGATCTCCTCGTAACTGACGTCGGCCACGTGGAAGTCGCCGTTGTTCCGACCGAGCCGCAGCACGACGACGCGGTCGGCGACCGCCTGCACATCGGCCATGTTGTGACTGATGATGAGCACGCCGAGGCCGCGCTCACGGAGGCGCTCGATCAGGTTGAGCACTTCGGCGGTCTGGGCGACGCCCAGGGCCGCGGTCGGTTCGTCGAGGATGACGACGCTCGGCTCGCCGATGAGCGAACGGGCGATCGCGACGGTCTGCCGCTGCCCGCCGGAGAGAGAGGCGACGGCGATCCGCACGGAGGGGATCTTCGCTGAGAGCTGGCGGAGCAGGCTCCACGCGCGCTGCTCCATCTCCTCTTCGTCGAGAGTGCCGTGGGTGATCTCGCGGCCGAGGAAGAGGTTCGAGACCACGTCGAGGTTGTCGCAGAGCGCGAGATCCTGGAACACGGTCGCGATCCCGAGGGCGCGCGAGGCGGTCGGGGTGGGGATCGACACCACCTGGCCGTCGAAGGTGATCGTGCCGGAATCCTGCGGGTGCACCCCGGCCAGGATCTTCACGAGCGTGGACTTTCCCGCGCCGTTGTCGCCGACGATGGCGACGACCTCCCCAGCGTGGATGTCGAGATCGATGTCGGTCAGGGCGCGCACGGCACCGAAGCCCTTCGACACACCCTTCAGCGACAGCACGGGTTCGCGGACGGAGCTCGCGGCTGGAGCGACGGCTGATTCCATCGTCACAGTTCCTCCTCAGGAATGGTGGTGGTGAGAGAAGAGGAGCGGACCCGGCCGGTGCGCACTGCGCGTCCGGCCGGGTCCGCTTCCCGGGGTGTTACTTGACGCCGGCGGTGGCGCAGGCTGCCGCGTAGTCTGCGGTGCAGATGTCCGAGGCCTTGTAGAAGCCGTCGGCGACGACGGTCGACTCGATGTTGGCGGCGGTCACAGCGACCGGCGTCAGCAGGAACGAGGGGATGGAGGCCCCGCCCTTGGTGGTGGTGTTCGACGTCGGAGTGACGCTCTCACCCTTCGCGAGCGAGACGGCGAGGGTCGCTGCCTGCTCGGCTTCGGGCTTGAACGCCTTGTAGACGGTCATGAACTGGTCTCCGGCGAGGATGCGCTGGATGCCGGCGAGCTCGGCGTCCTGGCCCGTGACGGGAGGCAGCGGGCTGACGTTGGCACCCTTGAGAGCGGCGATGGCGCCACCGGCGGTGCCGTCATTGGCGGCGTAGAGACCGACGATCTGCGGACCGAACTGCGTGATCTGGCCGGCGACCCAGGTCTGGGCCTGTGCCGGGTCCCATCCGGGTGTGTCGTACTCGGCGAGGATCTTGTAGCCCGATGCGTCGATGATCTTGTGGGCGCCCGCCTTGAACTGGCTGGCGTTGTTGTCGGTCGGCGACCCGTTGACCATCAGGATGCCCGCGTCAGCGGCAGCGCCGTCAGCCTTCAGCTTGTCGACCAGGGCCTGGCCCTGCAGCTCGCCGACCTTCTCGTTGTCGAACGAGATGTAGTACGACAGGTCGGCGCTGTTGATCAGTCGGTCGTAGGAGATGACCGGGATGTTCTTGGCCTTCGCCTCGCCCACGATGGATGCTGCGGCCTCGCCGTCGAACGGGTCGAGCACCAGCACGTTGACGCCCTGGGTCAGCATCGACTCCGCCTGCTGCTGCTGCTTGGCGGCATCGCCGTCGGCGTTGGAGTAGAGCACGGTGCAGTCGGGACAGAGGGACTTGATCTTCGCCTCGAACAGGGGCTTGTCCGCGCTCTCATAGCGAGCGGTGACAGAGTCGGGAAGCAGCAGGCCGATCTTCGCGCTCGAGGCGTTGGCGGTGTTTGCTGCGGTACCCGATGATGAGCCGTTCGAACATGCTGTGAGCGAACCGGCTGCGAGCAGGAGTGCGGCCGTCGCAATGACCGCTCTCGTGGTGGCGATCTTCATTGAAAAACCTCCCGTTACTGCCGCCCTCATTGGCGACGTGAGCGAGTTTTGCATCTTTGACGGTTGACGTCAAGACTTGAAGTCAAGCTGAAGATAACAACTTGGCGGCAGTGTTGTCGTCGGCCGTGATGTGCGCGCTGTCGACGGCGAAGACAGCGGCTCCGAGCGTCGCAGCGCGTGCCCCGAGCTGGCCCTGCACGATCTCGGGCATGAGGTCCCGGCCGACGATGACGGACCGCTCCACCGCGTGCCGGAGCGGTCCGAGCAGCAGCTCGCCCGCGCGGGCGAGCTCGCCGGCGACGACGATCCGCTCCGGGTCGAGCAGATTGCAGAGATTGGCTGCGGCGACGCCGATGTGCCGTCCGGCGTCCGCCACTGTGCGCATCGGCAGGGCCTCGCCGGCCATGGCCCGCAGCACGATGTCGCCGAGCTTGAGGCTGCCGAGATCGTCCCGCAGGCTCTCGAGCAGCGCTGGCCCGCCCGCGATGGCCTCGAGGCAGCCCCGGTTGCCGCACCGGCAGAGGGGGCCGTCCTCCAGGATGGTCGTGTGGCCGAACTCGCCGGCCACGCCGTTGTGGCCGCGGAAGATCGCCCCGTTCAGGATGAGCCCCGCGCCGATGCCGTCACCGACATCGATCGTGACGGAGTTGCTCCGGCCCCTCGCGGCTCCCAGCCGGTACTCGGCGAGTGCGGCGAGATTCGCGGCGTTGTCGACGAAGACGGGCCGTTTGAGGCGGCGTTCCATCACCTCGGCGACGTTCACGCCGTCCCAGCCGCGCATGATGCCTTTGCGGGCGGTCGTGCCCGTCTCACGGTCGAGGGGGGCGGGAACAGCGATGCCGACAGCGAGAACCTCCTGCATCGTGGCATCCACCGACTCCAGCATGTCTGCCAGCAGCAGAGTCGTCTTGTCGAGTTCGTTGTCGGCCCGGTGGTCTTTCGCCAGGGGCATGTGGTGCTCGGAGACCACGCGGTGGCTGGCATCCGCCAGAACGATGCGCATGTGCCGGGTCGAGAAGTGCACCCCGGCGAACAGGCCGAGGGAGTGCGCGAGAGTCACGTGTTGCGCCCGGCGCCCGCTCCGGGTGCTCGGTGCCACGTGCAGCAGACCGGTTCCGGAGAGCTCCTTGACGATGTTCGACACGGTTGCGGCAGAGAGGCCGGTCGCTCCGGCGAGTTCGACCTGGGTCAGACCGCCGTGCTTCTTGACGGCATCCACAATGCGCGCCCGATTGGCTTCACGAAGTGAAGTCTGAGAACCGGGAGTGCGCCGTTGGTCATCCACCAGAACAACATACAGCCCATGTCAATGCCCAGCCGGGGAGTCGCATAATTGCAGGATGATCTCTCCGCAGCTCTCCCACGCACTGCGCCTGGCCGGACTCCGCTGGCGCCCGGTCTCCGGCGACCTCTTCGTGATCTCCCGGGAAGGGTTCGAGGGCGACGTCTTCACGGTCAGCGACATGACCATCGAAGCGCACGAGTACGACACCGGAACGGTGCTCGGCTTCAACGGCACCACCGAATGGGCGCTCGACTCCGTGGCGCTCGACGACGCGCTCTGGATGCCCGCGGAGCACCAGCTGCGCGCCCTGCTCGGCTCGACCTTCCGGTCGCTCCGGCAGGTGGGGAGCAGGGGAGCGGGCGGTGCGGGCGGGGTGGGCCGGGCGGGAGATGGCGCCGTTGGTGGGACCGGGTCTGCTGCCGGGGGCGCCGGGGTGGGTTCGCTCGATGAGGACGGCCTGCTGGTCGAGGAGTCGTACGAGGTCGAGATCGTGCTCTCCGGCCAGTCCCGGGTCTTCGTCGCGGTCGACGCGGCCGATGCCTACGCCGGCGCACTGCTCGAACTCATCGGCGCTTCCGGTGGTGGCCTCGAAGCCGACCTCGGCTGAGCGGCCCGGCGCGTGAACCGGCTGGCGAAGGCGGGCTACTGGATGCTCGACTACGGCTACAGCGCGAGGGCGGAGGTGGGAGGCATCCTGCGCCCGCGCGGCCGGCGCGCGCTCGTCGGGCCGGCCGGCGCAGGGCAGGGTGCGGGCGGGGGCGTCGACGCGGGCGGGGGCGCCGACGCGGGCGGGGGCCCGCGGCCCGCCGGACCCGTGAACGTCGTGCTGCTGCCGGGCGTCTACGAGCGCTGGCACTTCATGCTGCCGATCATGCGGCGGCTGGCGCGGCAGGGCCACCCCGTGCATCCGGTGCCGGAACTCGGCCGGAACGTGCTCCCGATCGCGGACTCCGCACGGCTGCTCGCCGACCGTCTCGCGGCCGACGACCTCCGGAACGTCGTTCTCGTGGCGCACAGCAAGGGCGGGCTGATCGGCAAGTACCTGATGCTGAGGCTCGATCCGGAACATCGCGTCGAGCGGATGATCGCCGTGAACAGCCCCTTCTCGGGTTCGACGTGGGCGCGGTACCTCCGCCTGTCGAGCATCCGGATGTTCGCCGCCGACGACCTGACCGTCACCTTCCTCGGCGCGCCGTCACCCGTGAACGCCCGCATCACGTCGGTGTACGGAACCTTCGACCAGCACGTGCAGGCGGGGAGCGTGCTGCCGGGCGCGCGCAACGTGCAGCTGCCCGTCGCCGGTCATTCGCGCATCATCGGCTCCCGGGCCCTCGCGGCCCTCCTCGACGAGGAGCTCGCCGAAGTCGCTGCGCGCCTCCACCCCTGACCCCCGCCCGCGCCCCCCGCCCCCCGCGCCACCCTCCCTTCCCTCCTGCCGCGCGTGCTCCCCCTTCCCTTCCCCGTCGTCCCGCAACTTGATCGATCAAAAGGACGCCAACTGCTCTTTCGCCGCGGATGTGGAGCAGTTAGCGTCCTCTGGATGGGGTCCGCGGCAAGGGAGGCTGCGGGTCAGTGCGCGGCGCGGTGGCGCTCGTACCGGGCCCGCGCCTCGATCGCCATGACGGCGGCGAGCTGGGTCGAGAGCGCGGTGGTCGCGCCGGGTGCTGCTGCCCAGTCGTCTGCGACGAGGGGGTACGGATGCGCGGCGAGCCGGAGGGGCGCGGTGGCGGGGGTGGCGGCGAGGGCAGATGCCAGAGCGGGGGCGGCGGCGCGGGCGGGGGCGGCGAGCAGGTCGGTGTTGGCGAGGAAGAAGGGTTCGAGCATCCGGAGCCCGGCGCTGCCCGGGGCGAGACGTTCGAGCAGCAGCTCGAGGTAGCGCACGAAGACACCCTTGAAGAGGCCTGCGTCGCCGCCGCCGCGCTGGTCGAGGCGCGCGGGCTCGTCGAGGAACCGGCCCGACGGGGCCAGTCGGGCGATGGTCGCGGTGGCTGTGCGCACGGCGCGTTCGAGGAGTTCTGCGCGGGCGGTGCGGTCGAACGCCTCGACGAGCGCTCCGAGGTAGAGGCCCTGGTTGTAGCTGAACAGCCATTCGGAGTCGAGGACGCCGTCGCCCTGCCGGTTGAGGCCGTCCGCGACGAGGTCGGCGGGGCCGGCCGGCCTCCCCTCGGCGAGAGCGCTGCCCTGCCCTCCCACGAGGGCATCGGTGAGAAATGTGAGCGAGGAGTCGGCGGCGGTCTCGTAACGGAGGCTTCCGGTGCGGCTGGCGAGCCGTGCGGAGAGGATCGCGAAGGCACCATTCGTCGGCGCGTTGAGGTAGTCGAGCTGGCTGTCGCGCCAGGCGATCGCACCGGGCCGAGCACTGCTCCCGCCGTGGGCGTGGATGTACGCCCAGAGCGCCTCGGCATCGGCCAGGTACCGCGGCGCACCGGTGAGGTCGAACAGCCGCAGCGCGGCAAGGGCCAGCCAGCCCATGTCGTCGAAGTAGTGGTTGAACAGCCCGCGGTTGCGGCACAGGATGCCCGCGTAGGTGTTCTGGGCGAGGGCGACGCGCCCGGCCGCAGCGCTCGCGCCGGACCGTGCCGCGCCGGACCCTGCCGCGCCCGACCCTGCCGCGCCGGACCCTGCCGCCCCCGCGCCTGCGCCCTGCCGGCCGCTGCCGGCATCCGCAGCGCCGCCGGCAGCGCCGCCGGCAGCGCCGCCGGCAGCGCCGCAGCGCCGCTCTGCCCCGTCGACCCTTACCTCGACCGCGTGGGCGAGCCACCAGTAGTTGAACGTGGCGATCTGTCCGAGCCGCAGCGGTGCCGTGTTGTGCAGCCACCGGGCACCGAAGACCCGGCTCTGGAAGTGGTGGGTGAGCCCCTGTTGCGCCCCATCCCCGAGGCGGCCCCAGGCAGCGGCGTCCCGCGAAGTCATAACCATCGCTCCGTCACAGCCATCGCTCCGTCACAGCCATCGCTCCGTCACAGCCACTGCTCCGTCACGGCGGCCCGGGGTCGCCGCAGCCCCCGCCTCACAGCGAACCCCCACGTCACTTCAGGGACGGAGCGACGAACCGCAGCCACGCCCATACCGACAGGCTCACCGCGGCGAACCCGACGGCGACCAGCAGCAGCGGCAGGACGGCGGGCGCGGGCGCCGCGATGAGTCCGCTGCCGGGCGCGACGGCGGGGGCGACGACGGCCGCGAGCAGCGTGAACGAGCCGAGTGCCGTTGCGAGCCAGGCCGGCCGCGACCAGGTGAAGAGAGCGCGCCCGCTCAGCCGGCCGAACGGCAGCACGAGAACGGCAGCGGCTCCGAACGAGCCGAGCACGAGGGTGTTCAGCGTCTCGGTCGTGAAGGCGCCGAATGGGGAGTTGAGGTCGGGCAGCAGGCTGATGGTCGTCCAGGCGACTCCGCCGAGCACGAGCAGCGAGAGCAGGTGCAGCATCGCGAACTGGCCTCTGATGCGCTGTGACACCCCGTCGACGCAGCCGATGGCGAGCACCAGGCCGAACAGCAGGGCGGGCTCGATCGTGAACACGCGGGAGACCAGCGACGCGATCACCGCGAGCACCAGGTAGCGCGGAGCGAACGTCACGACCGAGCGCACCCCGAGCATCCGGAGCCCGAGGAAGCGGGGAACCAGCAACGAGACAGCGTTCAGCAGGGCGAAGGCGAGGCAGATGGCCGCCAGCAGGCGGAGGTAGGCGGGCTGGTTCTCGACCGGACCGGAGAGCATGCCGATCGCTGCGGCTGCCACGACGGCGACGGAGGCGAGCAGCCACGGATTCACGCTGAGCTCTGGTGCGCGGTCGTACTCGGCGCGGGGGCGGTTCCGCCCGGTGAGCCGGGTTCCGCGGCGCTTGGCGCGGGCGTGCGTCGCAACCGAGACAGCCCCGGCCATCAGTCGGGCGGGGGCGGCGACCAGTAGGAGGGCCGCGAGGGCGACTCCGACGGCGAGCAGCCAGTTGAGGCCCGACGCCTCACCGAAGACGGGCGTGAGTGCGCCGGAGAACCGGGTCGAGCCGGCCCACGAGCCGTCGGCGGCGTGCGTTTCGGCGTGGGAGGGGCTGCCGCCGCCCGCGCTGCCGTCGGGGGTCCCCGGCAGGGATCCCGTGCCTCCCGTGCCCGATCCGTCAGAGCCGGAACCGGATCCGGTGCCACCCGGGTTCGTGCCGTCGCCGGTGGCCGCGCCGCCGCCGCCCGCGCCGGCATTGCCGCCACTGCCCCCGGTGCCGCCCGTGCCTCCGCTGCCCGGCGATGCCCCCGGTGTCTGGCTCCCCGCTCCCGCCCCGGGTGTGGCGGGCGCGCTCGGCGACGGGCTCGGAGCGGGAGTCCCGGCCACGAAGACCGCGTCGAACGGCGCGCTCTCGTTGCTGACATTGCCCGCGACATCCTGCTGGATCGCCGACACCGGAGTGCGGCCCGCCGCCAGTTCGCCGCCGGTGCAGCTCCAGGCGCCGTTCTGCACGGTCGCCGTGCAGGCCGCGAACGAGCCGGCGAACACCGTCACGAGGGCGTCCGGCTCGCCAGTTCCGGCGAAGACGGTTCCGGATGCCCGCACGGAGGTTCCCGCTGCGGGGCTGGTGACCACCGGCGGTTTCGGCGTGTCGGAGTCGATCCGCAGGGTGAACGTCGAGGCGGCCGACGACTCGCCGCCACTCCAGGAGGTGGTCTGCGTGGCGCGCACACGGAGGCTGCCGCTCGGGATGCCCGATCCGAGGTTGCACGCCCAGGCGCCCGACCCGTCGACCACCGCGAGGCAGTCGTACGTGCCGGCGTCGCCCTGGCCGCTGGCGTTCACGGTCGCCCCGGCGACCGCCGTGCCGCGGATGGTGCCGTACCCGGTGCTGACTCCCGAGCTGGAGCCGGACTGCGCGGTCGGTGCATTCAGCACGTTCACGGTGACCGTGTCGCTGAGGTTGTCGTGCCCCGCCACGAGCTGCACGACCCGGAGCTGCATGCCGGGAGCGCTCGGCAGCGTGCCCGTGCTGCAGCTGAAGGAGCCGTCCGCTCCCGCGGTGGTCACGCAGAGCGGGTCGGACCGGCTGCTCGCCGAGACCTGCACGGCGCTGCCCGGTTCGGCTGTCCCCTCGATCGTGAAGCTCCCGCCGAGGAGAGCCCCGGCTGAGGGGGAGGTGATCTCCGGGCTGGCGATCGGGTCCGGGTCGGACGGCGGATCCGTCGGGGGAGGAGTCGGGGTGGACGTCGCGGTGGGCGTCGGCGCCGGCGCGATGCTCGGCGCCGGGGTGGGCGAGGGCGACGGTGAGGAGGTGGCGGCCGGTGCGGCATCTGGCTGAGGCGTTCCGGTCG